>NZ_CP141769.1:0-301098 GCF_035621355.1 Thiobacillus sp. SCUT-2
CGGGCAGGCACGCGTCTCCCGGCCTGTGGATAACCTCGGCGAAGGGGAGTAAGATGCACGTCCGAATCCCATGCAGCATTCCGCCCCTCGCCCCTCGACTATGGATTCCTTCTGGGACCTTTGCCAAGAGCGCTTTCGCGCCAATCTGACCCAGCAGCAGTTCAGCACCTGGATCAAGCCGCTGGTCTTCGAGCACGCGGGGGACGAGGTACGCATCCTGGCGCCCAATCACTTCGTGATGGACTGGGTGCGCGAAAAATTCGCCGAGCATATCGAAACGTGGGCGCAGGAATTCTATTCCCAGCCGGTTTCGATCGCGTACGCCCTCGGCAAGAAGAACCCGGCCCCGCGCACGCCGGCGTCGACCAATGCGGCCGCCGCGGCAGCGCCCGCTCCCGCCGCCACGGCGGCGCCGGCGCAGATGGGCATGCGGATCAACCCCGGCTTCACCTTCGACAACTTCGTTTCCGGCCGGGCCAACCAGCTCGCCCGCGCTGCCGCGCTTCAGATCGCCGACAACCCGGGCGTCGCGTACAACCCGCTCTTCGTGTATGGCGGCGTCGGGCTGGGCAAGACCCATCTGCTGCAGGCCATCGGCAATACCGTGCGCCAATCCAACCCCGATGCGCGCATCAGCTACATCCACGCCAACGACTATGTCGACGACGTGGTCAAGGCCTATCTGAACAAGCAGTTCGACGACCTCAAGCGCCGCTACATGTCGCTTGACCTGCTGCTGATCGACGACATCCAGTTCCTCGCCAAGAAGGACCGCACCCAGGAAGAGTTCTTCTACGTCTTCAACTCGCTGATCGAGAACAAGAAGCAGATCGTCATCACCTGCGACACGTTTCCCAAGGAGATCAGCGGCCTGGACGACCGTCTGAAGTCGCGCTTCGCCTGGGGCCTCACCGTCGCGGTCGAACCGCCGGAACTCGAGATGCGGGTCGCCATCCTGCTCGCCAAGGCACAGGCAGAGAACGTCCGGCTCGACGAAGCCGTCGCCTTCTTCATTGCCAAGCAGGTGCGCTCCAACGTGCGCGAACTGGAAGGCGCATTGAAGCGCGTGATCGCGTTCTCGCGCTTCCACGAGAAGCCGATCACGATGGAACTGGTGAAGGAAGCCTTGCGCGACCTCATCGCCTCGACCTCACGCATCGTCTCGATCGAGAACATCCAGAAGACCGTCGCCGACTTCTACAAGATCAAGGTCGCCGACATGTTCTCGAAGAAGCGCACCCGCAATCTGGCGCGGCCCCGGCAGATCGCGATGGCGCTGGCGAAGGAACTTACCAACCAGAGCCTGCCCGAGATCGGCGAATCCTTCGGCGGCCGCGACCATACGACCGTCATCCATGCCTGCCGCAAGGTGGCCGAGCTGCGCGAGACCGAAGCCGACATCGGGCGCGACTATCTGGTGTTACTACAAAGCCTGACAGGCTGAGGGCGAATTGTGGATAAAAGAGACCTGGCGCCAATCCGCGAAAAAGCATCCCCAGCTCTCCCCGCTTTCCCCGCGTTTATCCACAGCTGAATACGGCCACCAAGATCTTGTAACAAAAGGATAAAAAAGCTTTTCCCCAGATTGATGTCGCCTTTATTATGATTCCCAGGAATATATAAATGCTATTAATACAAAGCGAACGCAACGCACTGCTGGCTTCCCTCTCTGCCGTTGTCGGGGTGGTCGAGCGGCGCCATACCCTGCCGATCCTGTCCAATCTTCTGCTGGAAAAAAAAGGCGGCAAGCTGACCCTGCTGGCGACCGACCTCGAACTGCAGGTCAGCACCCAGCTCGACGCGGAAGCCGGCGACGACTTCGCCATCACCATTGCGGCGCGCAAGCTGTTCGATATCGTTCGTGCCCTTCCGGATGCCGCCAGGGTCAAGCTCGACAGCAAGGACAGCCAGGTTGTGGTCAGCGCGGGCAAGTCGCGCTTCACGCTGCAGACGCTCCCCGCTGCCGACTTCCCGCGCGTGGAAACCGGTACCGGCCTGGGTGATGCCATCCATCTGCCGCAGAAGACGCTGAAGCGCCTGCTGCAACTGGTCCAGTTCGCCATGGCGAGCCAGGACATCCGCTACTACCTGAACGGCATGCTGCTGGTCCTCGACGGCAAGGCCCTGCGCGTGGTCGCCACCGACGGTCACCGCCTGAGCTATGCGGAAACGGCGCTCGAATCCGAAAGCGAGGCGCGCGAGGTCATCATTCCCCGCAAGACCGTGCTCGAGCTCTCCAAGCTGCTGTCCGACGTCGATGACGCCGTCGAACTGCGCATCGGCAGCAACCAGGTCACGTTCTCGCTGCCCGGGACCGAACTCGTCACCAAGGTGGTCGACGGCAAGTTCCCCGACTACCAGCGCGTGATCCCGGTCAACCAGCCGCGTCACCTCAAGGCCAACCGCCAGAGCGTGACGCAGGCGCTGCAGCGCGCGGCGATCCTCTCGAACGAGAAATTCCGCGGCGTGCGCCTGGTGATGAGCGCGAACACGCTCGGCATCGTCTGCAACAACAACGAGCAGGAAGAGGCGGCCGACGAGATCGAGGTCAACTACGACGGAGAGCCCCTGGATGTCGGGTTCAACGTCACCTACCTGCTCGACGGTCTGGGCGCGGTCAACAGCGACGAGATCACCTTGTCGCTGGGCGACGCCAACAGCAGCATGCTGCTGACGAGCGAGGCCGAGCCGGGCTTCAAGTACGTCGTGATGCCGATGCGAATCTGAGCACGCCCGTCCGATTCATTGCGCAACAAACCACAGGAAGCCCCGCACGGGGCAGGAACACCATGAGCGACAAGCCCGACAACAACGCCAACGGCGGTTACGACGAAGACAGCATCCAGCAGCTGGAAGGCCTGGAGGCGGTGCGCAAGCGCCCCGGCATGTACATCGGCGACACGTCCGATGGCACCGGCCTGCACCACATGGTGTTCGAAGTGCTCGACAACGCGATCGACGAGGCGCTGGCGGGGTACTGCGACGACATCAAGGTCATCATCCATCCGGACAATTCCATCTCGATCAGCGACAACGGCCGCGGCATCCCGGTCGGCATCAAGTTCGACGACAAGCACGAGCCCAAGCGCAGCGCGGCCGAGATCGTGATGACCGTGCTGCATGCCGGCGGCAAGTTCAACCAGAACAGCTACAAGGTCTCCGGCGGTCTGCACGGCGTCGGCGTGTCGTGCGTCAACGGCCTGTCGAAGTGGCTCAAGCTGGTCGTCCGCCGCGATGGCAAGAAATACGCGATGACCTTCAACCAGGGCAAGGTCGTCGATCGCCCGGTTGAAATCCAGAACGGCGTCGAGGTTTCTCCGATGCAGGTCATCGGTGAAACGAAGAACCGTGGCACCGAAGTACACTTCCTTGCCGACGAGGAAATCTTCGGCACCGTCGAATTCCATTTCGACATCCTCGCCAAGCGCATCCGCGAACTCTCCTTCCTCAACAACGGCGTCAAGATCGAACTGATCGACCATCGCGACGGCAAGAGCGAGAACTTCGCGCACTCGGGCGGCGTGAAGGGCTTCGTCGAATACATGAACCGCGTCAAGACCGTCCTGCATCCCAAGATCTTCAACGCCACCGGCGACAAGGACGGCATGACCGTTGAAGTCGCGATGCAGTGGAACGACAGCTATTCCGAGTCGGTGCAGTGCTTCACCAACAACATCCCGCAGCGCGACGGCGGCACCCACCTCACCGGCCTGCGCATGGCGATGACGCGCGTGCTCAACAAGTACATCGAGGAAAACGAGCTCGCCAAGAAAGCCAAGGTCGAGACCAGCGGCGACGACATGCGCGAAGGCCTGACCTGCGTGCTGTCGGTGAAAGTGCCCGAGCCCAAGTTCTCTTCGCAAACCAAGGACAAGCTCGTCTCGAGCGAGGTGCAGCCGGTGGTGCAGGAAATCGTCGGCCAGAAGCTCGCCGACTTCCTGCTGGAGAACCCCAACGACGCCAAGCTCTTGTGCGGCAAGATCATCGAGGCCGCGCGTGCCCGCGAGGCCGCGCGCAAGGCGCGCGAGATCACGCGCCGCAAGGGCGTGATGGACGGCCTCGGCCTGCCCGGCAAGCTCGCCGACTGCCAGGAGAAGGATCCCGCGCTGTCCGAGCTCTACCTGGTCGAGGGCGACTCCGCCGGCGGCTCCGCCAAGCAGGGCCGCGACCGCAAGTTCCAGGCGATCCTGCCCTTGAAGGGCAAGATCCTCAACGTCGAACGCGCGCGCTTCGACAAGGTCATCGGCAGCCAGGAAATCGCCACGCTGATCACCGCGCTCGGCACCAGCATCGGCAAGGACGACTACAACCCCGACAAGCTGCGCTACCACCGCATCATCATCATGACCGACGCCGACGTCGACGGCGCCCACATCCGCACCCTGCTGCTGACCTTCTTCTACCGGCAGATGCCCGAGCTCGTCGAGCGCGGCCACATCTACATCGCCCAGCCGCCGCTCTACAAGGTCAAGCACGGCCGCTCCGAGCGCTACATCAAGGACGAGCACGCGCTGAAGGAGCATTTGATGGCCGAGGCGATGAAGGACGCCGAGCTCACGCCGATGGAAGGCGCCATGCCGATCGCCGGCGAAGCGCTGGAAAGTCTTGCGCGCGAATACTTCCTCGCCGAGGCGGTGTGCGAGCGCCTCGCCCGCCTGCTGCCCGACGACGTGCTGCAGGCACTGATGAAGATCCCGCGTCTGAGTCTCGCCGACAGCGGGGCCGCGATGATGAGCGAGGCCAGCCTCGGTGCCGCACTCGACCCGAACAAATTCGAGGTCGCCGCGGAATACCTGAGCGAGGCCGACAGCCACCGGCTGCGCATCACCCGCCACGCCCACGGCAACGTGCACGTCAGCTTCCTCGAAGCCGATCTGCTGGATTCCGGAGACTACAACCAGCTGGTCAAGGTAGGCGACCTGCTGCGCGACCTCATCGGACTCGGCGCCAAGGCACGCCGCGGCGAGAAGGAAAGCCTCGTCTCGAGCTTCCGCGAGGCGATGGAGTGGTTCCTCGGCGAGGTCAAGCGCGGCATGAGCATCCAGCGCTACAAAGGGCTGGGCGAGATGAACCCTGAGCAGCTGTGGGAAACCACCATGGACCCCAAAGTGCGCCGCCTGATGAAGGTGCAGATCGAGGACGCCATCTCCTCCGACCAGATCTTCACGACGCTGATGGGCGACGAGGTGGAGCCCAGGAGAAACTTCATCGAGACCAACGCCCTTGGGGTGCGGAACCTCGACGTGTAACGATCAAGGTTCTCAGAATTGTCGAGAAAATTCTCAATGCTTGAGAAAGCCTGAACCCGAAAAGGCCAACCAATCCGGTTGGCCTTTTTTTTGTCGACGAATCTCCTACGGATTCTTCGGCAGCAGGCTGCTTTCCGCCACGAGCAGATAAACAGGATGGTTGTGGTGACCGTCCAATCCTCGGCTTGAGCGGCGATTAATCGCGTGAGCGAGCTCGGTCCGCAAGGGATGGCAAGCAGCCGTTGGCGAGTCGTCTTCAATCAGAAAAAAAACATGGTGCCTTTTCGGGTCTACGGTATTCCTCAATGATTCAGCTTTGCTGGTCGGTGTTGGAATGCGGCAAGGAATACGGCAATTGCCGATAGCAGCACGGCCGAGGCCGTATAGCGGCTCAGGTCCAACCCACCGGTATTTATAGGCTTGTCCAGGAAATCGCCCACCACGGCACCCAACGGCCGCGTCAGGATGAAGGCCGCCCAGAACAGCACGGTGTGGGACAACTTCGTCCTATAGTAAGCGGCCGCGATCAGGATGAGTAGGACGCTAAAAAGGATAGCGCCACCTTCGTATCCAAGCCCGGCGGTGTCCGCCGTCCAGTCACCCAACGCGGTTCCCAACGTCTGCGAGAACATGATCGTCACCCAGTAGAACAGCTCGGATTTCGACGACCCCACGGTATTGATCGAAACGGAACCCAGGGTACGGTACCAGATGGCGAGCGACAGAATAAGCAGGCCAAACAGTAAAGCTGAGCCTCCCGCATAGCCGATCCCCAGCGAGCGATCGGCAAAGTCGGCCAAGGTCGTGCCGACCGTTGTCGTTGCAATGATGGTTGTCCAATAGATCACGGGGTGAAATCGCTTGGCGCGGATCTGGACGATCACGGCAGCAAGGAAGATAGCGGCGAATATGCCAGTGCTCAACAAGTAGCCCAGGTTCATCGACATGGACAGCGCATCGCCGCCCGTCTCGCCGAGCGTGGTGGCGAATATCTTGATGATCCAGAAGACGAGTGTGACTTCCGGTACCTTGCTCAGGGCTTCGTCGGTTCTTTGGTTCATTATCGGGTGATCCTGTGTTCAGTGGAGCCCTTATGGATCAAGGTGAGATACGGGCGTCCGCTTGTTTGTTCCCAACGTCAATCATGCGCGGATGCTGACCTTGGGGGCTTCCGATCACTGAACATCAGCTCCTCGCCGCCGAACGCTCACTCCCGACCCTATGCAGCCATCTGAGTCGATCCGCCGGAGCTTCCGCAATTCGGCCTTAGCTGCCGGTCGTGGGTCGAGCGGAGGGGTTCCGCTCTGAGCTGATGACCAGATATTCACCTGCTTCGACGTTAACGTACGCAGTTTGCCGTCGGGAACATGGACTCCCGAGCCGTTGTTCCCGCCAAACCCTAGCCGGTAACGAGGCAGGGGCAGTGCAGAAGGATCGGACTCGCCGTCGTTACCGATCAGTTCTCCTGTTTGTCGAAGGGGTTCACCACACTGCGGGTGGATCCGCCTTTTCATGCTGTAATAGACGGACTAGGGAAACCAAACACATTGATAATCAACCAGATAAGGTTACTCTGATGGTGTCCGTATTATTAAAGAAAGAATGTCCGGACCCGTGGGTCCGTCTAATAACTGTTGGGGTTTTATGTAGATGGATTCAATCGCAAATTACCTGAAAGATCCTGGTTGGTGGTTCTCCGCCTTCTTTGTTGCGATTATCGCCAGTGTCATTGCCGGCTTTCTTAAAGACCGCATAGAGCGTCATCTTCCTAATCTTTCTACGCGCTTCTCTGCGTGGCGTTCAGTCAGAGCAATGGAAAGAGCTGCGTTAATCAAGGCGCTATCTGATAACCCATCTCTCCTCACCACCGCTTATATCCGCGCGGTCATGGGAGTAGTCCTTTACGTTTTGACGCTACTGCTTTTTTTAATGGCATCTCTATTTGATGAACTTCGCCCTCACACCAGCGCAGTGCTAGGGGCGGACGAAAAGTTTATCGTTTCAAATATCCTAATTCCGTTTGTTGGTGGCCTTGCGGTTATCCAAGGCTACCGTGCCTCGGCGCGTATTTCAGTCGTAGATAAGGCTTGGGGTGAGTTTAAAATGAAACATGATATTCCCAGCATGCCATAACCCCACGTTCCAGGGGATTGCGCAAAAGCTTCGCTTTTGCTCCATCCCTGAACTTCTACGTTATGCCCGCTTAAACCTAAGGTAGAGATATGCAGACCCTCGCAGCATACAGATTAGAAACGAAAGCTCTTTCAGATGATGAGCTTCAGATGTGGTGGTCTGATATATCTGGTGTGATAAATAAGTGGCTCAAGAAAAAGGGCGTTGCAGACACTTCTAGTGAGCTTGGCGCATTCGCATCAGAAACAAGTGGAGCAAAGGGCACGTTTACAACCAATTCAGTTTCGAGCACATCTGGAGAATTAACTGAAATTGTTCTTACTGAGCCGACAAAAGATGGCCATACGTTTACAACAAGTCTGGCAATAACCAATTCTGAGAAAGTAATTTCAGTTTATCTAACGCTGTCGGCTTCAATTACTGGAAATACGGTTGCACCAACAACGCTTTATCCACGCTGCCCAACTTTGATCCGGGAAATGCTTACCCTGCGAAGTGATTGGATGTTCGGAGGCAGCGAGGTACCAGATGCACGCCCAATTTCTGTCACAGGCGAAGAGGCAGCATCGGTACTTGCTGGTTATTTGATGAACGAGAGGCGCACTTTGCCCGTCACCGTCGTATCAGATATAGATGGGGAGCCGATTTGGAATGATTTGCCAGAAAAATTGGCTATTGATTTGGCCGGCCTTTCTTCTGTGGTCAGAATTGACGGCGAAGCATCCTGGGCTTTGACGGACCTTATCGGCAAGTCTAATTCATGTTATTTGGGTGCAGTGCGCATTTATTGGCCCCTGAGAAAGGTTGTAGAAGATACAAGTGAGTTACGCAGTAAAGTGTGGACGGCCGAACGTCTCCTTTCGAGCGATACAGATGGGAAGGGATTGTCTAGGTTTACAACATCCCTTCGGCGGGACGTCATGAATATCGCTGCCCTCGTTGTGGACGCGCCACCCAGTGTGAGAAAAATAAAGACCGAGGTTTCGCGAGCACGACTTTCCGAACTCCAAGCCAAGGCTGACGCAAATAGTGAGGAATTGGAGTTGGCGCGGTTATTTATTGAAGAAAATGAAACGCTTAAGGACGAACTCGAAAAAGCCAAAATAGAAATTTCCAAGCAAGCAGCAAGAGCTGAAGCGGCAGAATATGCACTCGACGTACTAAAGTCAGATGATTCTGACAAAAGCATAGACGATCAAGTCCAAGCTCAAGCTGATAAGAGACCTAAAACTGGCGAAATTCGTTACTACAAAAAAACGCACAGCAAGCCAACATATGATGTGCTGGTAAAGATTTCTGATTGTGGCCATAACTCTTGGCAGGCGGCGAACAAGGCAGACAAGGCAAAGAAGGGCATAGAGAAGCTAGAGGGCAGTTCGGATTGGAAGAGCGTTTCTCACTGTGGCTCCTGCCAAGGTGGTGGGGTGTGGAAGGTTGTTTGGTGAGATGGTCCAAGGCATAGCCCTGCATTTAACACGGACGCCTAACAGACGCCTTCGCCGGCAATTGGGCGCCGGTTAATTCCACGATGAACAGCGCTTTGTCCGCTTAGGGCAGAGCACCTGCCGTATACAGCGGTCGTCCTGTCAGTCCGCTCAGGCCGATAACCGGAAGATTGTGGTAACAACAGGTGCGACCGTCTGCCCTTGCCCGGAAGGCAGCCATTGGCGCGGTTGTTTCAGATCGTTGAGAAATGCGCAGGAATTTCTCGGGTAACGTGGGAACGGATTAAGGCCGTATTCTCGGATTGGATGAGAAAGCCTTCGAATTTCTGGAAGGCAATTCTCACGAATTCCGGGAACCTGCAGACGGTGCTCGGCGACAAGTGGACAAAAAAAGGCCAACCAAGCGGTTGGCCTTTGTTTTGTGCAACCCGGCCGGACACGTACATGCACGCTCGGCAACCCGGCGCGACATTCTTCGGTCGCGCCGGCGAAGGGGTCACCTCACTTTTTCTTGGCGGCTTTCTTGCCTGCGACGGCGGCCTTGAAGCCGGCGCCAGCGGTGAAGCGCGGCACGGTCGTGGCAGCGATTTTGATTTCCTTGCCGGTCTGCGGGTTGCGTCCGGTGCGCGCGGCGCGCTTGGCGGACTTGAAGGTGCCGAAACCGACCAGGGTGACGGAGTCACCTTTGGACACGGCTTTGACGACTGCGTCGAGGATGGCGTCCAGCGCGCGGCCGGCGGCGGCTTTGCTGATGTCTGCTTCGGCGGCAGCGACGTCGATCAATTCGGATTTGTTCATGAGTGTCCCTCTAGTTGATTGAGAAAAGCGAGGCTGGTGGTGGAGCCAGCATTCGTATCCTAGCCGCAAACAGGCCCGCTGGGCCTGATGTGCAGCCCTGATTATCGACTTTTTTCGGATCAATCTTGAAAAACGTGGCGCTTTCAATACGGAGCGCCGCGGCATCCGCCGCGCGCGCGCCGGAACCTGCGTGATTTTCCAGGCCCGGTGGGCGGCGGCGCAATCGCAAACCGCTTCGGAGAGGGGGACGGTCGAGCAGCCGCACTCAGTGCGATGCGGCGGCAGGATCTCCTGCGGCCTGGCCCATCCACCCCTGCAGGATGTCGCGCAACTCCGCTTCCTGCACGGGCATCGCCAGCGCGGCGTCGATGCGCAGGCGGGCGCGAACCTTGTCGAGCGCGGGCTGGTGGGCGGGCTCGTAGAACACCAGGATGCGGGTATGGGGAGAGGCTTGCACAGCGGCGAGAAGCGACTCCAGATTGGAGAGACGGTCGCGGAAGTCGGTCTGGTGATAGAAGTCCGCGACGATGACCGCAGGAGGCGTCTTGCGGACGAGGCTGATCGCCTTGCGCTCGGACCATTCGGCGGCGACCGCATAGCCGAGCGCCTGGTAGAGCTTCTTGAAATTGGCCGTGCCGATGCAGGCGTTGACCATGAGCAGGCTGGGCGGCGTGCTCATGCCGCGGGTTTCTTGGCGGTCGTCTTCTTGGTGGACGCGGCTTTCGTCTTGGCCTTCGGCGTCGTCGCCTTGGTGGTCGCCGCTTTCTTCGTGGCGGGCTTGGCCTTCGCCTCGGCCTTCTTCTCGGCAGCCGGCTTGGCCGCGGCCTTGCGGGTCGGCTTCTTGGCGGGGCCCTTGGCGACCCGCGCGGCGATCAGGTCGAGCGCTTCCTGCAGCGTGATCTCTTCCGGCGTGATGTCCTTGGGCAGGGTGGCGTTCGTGGTGCCGTGCTTGACGTAGGGACCGTAGCGGCCGGAACGAACGGTGATCTCCTTGCCGTCGTCCGGGTGCGGGCCGAGGTTCTTCAAGACGGCGGCGGCGGATTCGCCGCGCGGGGCGCGTTCCATCGCCAGCACCTCGAGTGCGCGCGGCAGGTCGATCTCGTAGACGCTGTCGGTCTTGGGAATCGACTTGAACTTGCCGTCATGCAGCAGATACGGCCCGAAGCGGCCGTTGTTGGCGACGATCGGCAGGCCGGTGACCGGATGGTGGCCGACCTCGCGCGGCAGCGAGAGGAACTTCAGCGCCAGTTCGAGGGTGGCGTTCTCGAGCGGGATGTCCTTCGGCCACGAGGCGCGGCGCGGCTTCGGCGCCTTCTTGTCCTCGGGCATCTCGCCGATCTGCACGTAGGGGCCGTAGCGGCCGGACAGCAGCTTGACGTCGAGGCCGCTCGCCGGGTCCTTGCCGAGGATGTTGTCGCCCTCGGCCGTGGCCGCGTGCAGCGGGCGCGTGTAGTCGCACGCGGGATAGCCCGAGCAGCCGATGAACAAGCCGCGCTTGCTCGCCTGCATGAAGAGCGGCTTGCCGCATTTGGGACAGGCTTCGAGGATCGGACAGCCGCGCTCGACCTCCTGCTTGGCCTTCAGCTCGCCGTCGAATTCCTTCCAGAATTCGCCCAGCAGGCGCGACCACTGGCGCTTGCCGTTGGAGACGTCGTCGAGCTTGTCCTCCAGCTTGGCGGTGAAGTCGTAATCGACGTAATGCGTGAAGTGGCGGGTCAGGAAGCAGTTGACCAGGCGGCCGATGTCGGTCGGCTGGAAGCGCTTCTTCTCCAGCACCACGTACTCGCGGTCCTGCAGCGTCGAGATGATGCTGGCGTAGGTCGAGGGACGGCCGATGCCGTATTCCTCGAGCGCCTTGACCAGCGAAGCTTCCGTATAGCGCGGCGGCGGCTGGGTGAAGTGCTGCTCGCCGTACAGCCGGTCGACCGGCAGCGTCTCGCCCTCGGTCAGTGCCGGCAGTTTCGATTCGCCCTCTTCCTCCTCGTCGTCCTGGTAGACGGCCAGGAATCCGGCGAAGGCCAGCGTCTGGCCGGTGGCGCGGAAGGTGCCCTCCCCCACCGTGATGTCGGCGGCGACGGTGTCGAATTGCGCGGCCGTCATCTGGCAGGCGACGGTGCGCTTCCAGACCAGCTCGTACAGCCGGGCCTGGTCGTGGGTCAGGAAGGACTTCACCGCATCGGGCGTGCGCAGCACCGACGTCGGACGCACCGCCTCGTGCGCCTCCTGCGCGTTCTTGGTCTTGGCCTTGTAGTGCACGGCGTGCGGCGGCAGGTAGTCCTTGTCGAAGTTGGTGCCCACGTACTTGCGGATGTCGGTGATCGCTTCCTGCGCGAGGTTGACCGAGTCCGTCCGCATGTAGGTGATGAGGCCGACCGGGCCTTCGCCGAGGTCGATGCCTTCGTACAGCTGCTGGGCGGTACGCATCACGCGGTCGGTCGTCATGCCGAGCTGGCGCACGCCGGCCTGCTGCAGCGTCGAGGTCGTGAACGGCGCGGCGGGATTGCGCGCACGGCGTTTCTTCTCGATGCGCATCACGCGCGCGTCTTTGGATTCCAGCGTCGCCAGCCATTCCTTGCTGCGCGCCTCGTGCTCGACCGAGAACTGTTCGAGCTTCTCGCCGCGGAAATGGGTGAGCTTGGCGGTGAAGGGCTGCGAGCCTTTGTGCGTGTCGAGGTGCAGCGTCCAGTATTCGCGCGGCTGGAACGCCTCGATCTCTTCCTCGCGCTCGACGATCATGCGCAGCGCCGGTGACTGCACCCGGCCGGCCGACAGCCCGGGGCTGATCTTCTTCCACAGGAGCGGCGACAGGTTGAAGCCGACCAGGTAGTCGAGCGCGCGGCGCGCCTGCTGGGCGTCGACGAGGTCGGACGCGATCTCGCGCGGATGGCGCACCGCATCCTGGATCGCCGATTCGGTGATCTCGTAGAAGGCGACGCGCTTCATCGGCGTCTTGACCTTCTTCTCTTTCAGGATCTCGCTGATGTGCCAGGAAATCGCCTCGCCTTCCCTGTCCGGGTCGGTCGCGAGCAGCACTTCGTCGGCTTTCCTGGCGGCCTTGACGATGGCATCGACGTGCTTGGCGTTGCGCTCGATGATCTGGTACTTCATCGCGAAGCTTTCGGTGTCGACCGCGCCGGTCTTCGGCTCCAGGTCGCGCACGTGGCCGTAGCTGGCGAGGATGTCGTAGTCCGCGCCGAGGTATTTCTTCAGCGACTTGGACTTCGACGGCGATTCGACGATGACGAGCTTGGACATGACTGATTAATGTGGGCGGGCAGGGATCAATGTAGACGGCCCGGCTCGTGGTTCAACAGCATGTCTTCCAGATGGGTGAAGTGTTCGATCACGCCGCGGCGCCACAGCACGATCAGCGTCATCCAGCGCACGTGGTCGGGCTCGATGTCCTCGCCGGCCAGCGTCATCAGGCCGGAAATGACCCACTCGCGCGATTCGGGGTCAAGCACCTTGGCGCCGACCAGGTAAGCGAGCTCGCTGCGGCACGCGTCGTTCAGGCGCTCCAGCTCCTCGGGCGCGTAGTGGCGGTCGTAGGCCAGCGCGAGGCGCGCGTGCGTGGCGCTGTCCGCGAGGTTGGCGTGCCAGTCGAGCGCGGCCTGGATGTCGGCCTCTTCGAAGCCGGCGGCGAACAGACGTCTCTCGAGCGCGTCGCGGTCGGGCGCCAGCTCGGCCATGCGGAAGCTTTCGTACAGATAAACCAGAATGTCGAGCATGATTTCAGTGGAGTTTTTGGTAGCGCCCGCCGGGCAAGGTTGCGATGTGCCCTTCCAGTTCAAGCGTCAACAGCTTCGCCGAAAGCGCATCGAGCGTCAACCCGGTTCGTTCGGCCAGCGAGTCGAGCGTCGTCGGGGCGTCGCCGAGCACCTCCAGCACCGGATCCGAGGGGGTTTCGGGGTGGTGCGGCGGGGTCAGCCGCTGCTGCCAGGCGAGTTCGTCGAGGATGTCGGCGGCCGATTCGACCAGCTTGGCACCCTGCTTGATCAGCGCGTGGCAGCCGCGTGAAACCGGCGAATGGATCGAGCCGGGAATCGCGAACACTTCCCGTCCCTGCTCGGTCGCCACCCGTGCGGTGATCAGCGAGCCGCTGTCGGGGGCGGCTTCGACGACCAGGACGCCGCGGGAGAGCCCGCTGATGATCCGGTTGCGGCGCGGGAAATTGCCGGCCACGGGGGGCGTGCCGAGCGGGAATTCCGAGACGACGAGGCCGGACTCCGCGAGCTGGTGCGCCAGCGCCTTGTTCTTCGCCGGATAGATGCGGTCGAGTCCGGTGCCGATCACGCCGATGCTCGACGCGGCGCCCATGAGGCCGCCACGGTGGGCGGCGGCGTCGATGCCCAGGGCGAGCCCGCTGACGATGGTGAGCCCGGCGTCGGACAGCACGTGCGCGAAGGCCTCGGCGTCGCGCGCGCCTTGCGGCGTGGCGTTGCGGCTGCCGACGATGCCGAGGCAGGCACGGCCGAGCAGCTCGCGCCGGCCTTTGCAGTACAGCATGGCCGGGGGATCGGGAATCTCGAGCAGCGACTTCGGATAATCGGCATCGGCCAGGGTCATCAGGCTGTTGCCGGGCTGGTCGAGCCAGGCGAGCGCGGCATCGAGTTCGGCAGGATCGGGCCCCGCCAGCAGGGCGTCGCATTGGGCGGGCGTGAGGTGCGCCGACAGCGCGGCGCGGCCGGATGCCAAAACGGCCTCCGGGGAACCGAAGGCCGTCAGCAGGCGGATCAGGCTGGTATTGCCGACCCCCGGGACGAGGGCCAGCCGCAGCCAGGGATCAAGGGCGTTCAATCAGGGTTCTTGACGGCGTCCAGCAGATAGACCGGCCCCTGGGATTCCATGATGAGGGCGTAGGCCACCCGATCGTAGACGCGGTAGACCATGACGAGGCCGCTGCGCGCATCGGGCAGCTTGACGGCGCGGTCGCTGCGCTCGCTGAGGCAGGTGTGGCGGAAGGTGTTGCGCACGTCGGCCGCCTGGTCGTAGCTGACGGCGCTGTTCTCCTTGAGGCAGCGCACGTCGCTGTAGAGCCACGCGCTGCCGTCAGGCGTGCCCGCGCCCTTGCCGTCGACCCAGTTCATGCGGTCCTTCTCCTCGCGCGAGAGCTTCACGGCCAGGCCTTCGCGGAACACGGCCAGGACGTCGCCCGGCTCGAGGCCGTCGCGGCTGCCGCGGTTGAGGACGACGGTCTGGTAGCGGCCGCTGTCGGACAGCCCGCCGTAGGCCGAGATGATGCGTCCGCTGACCGGCTTTTCCGGCGCGTGGGGGATATATTCGAAGGTGGTGTCGTCATCTGCGGCGACCAGCTTGTCCTTCGGCAGGATCTCGCGCACCGACTGCGTGATGCGGATCTTCTGCGGGGCGCCTTCCGCGACGGTGCGCGCATCGCCCAGATACTCGACTTCATAGCCCAGCACCTCGCCGGTTTCCGGATCTTTCAGCGCCTTGCCCGGACGCAGGACGTTCCAGCGGGTGACGCCGGGCTGGCCGCCGGTTGCGAAGGCGTCGTCGCCCGCACCCAGCACGACGCGTTCGGCGTTGCTGCCGAGGATGAAGGGGGCGTCGTCGAGGGCGCCCTTGGATACCACGCGCGGCTGCGCCAGGAAGGGATGGATCACGCGGATGGGGATCGGCGGGATCGCTTCGTCGGCGAGCGCGGTGGCGCGCACGCCTGGCGCCAGCTTCACGGTCGGCAGGCCGCCCTTGCTGCCCTTGACCAGCGACAGGCGCGGCTCCTTGCCGCTGCGGTCGAGGACGATCAGGTCGCCCGGATAGATCCAGTGCGGGTTCTTGATCTCCTCGCGGTTCATCTTCCAGATCTGCGGCCAGCGCCACGGGTCCTTGAGGAACTTGCCGGAGATGTCCCACAGCGTGTCGCCCTTGACCACGACGTATTTGTCCGGCGCGTTGTCCTGCAGTTTAAGGGAGTCGGACAGCGCGGGCGTGGCAGCCAGCAACAGGGCAAGAGAAACAACGAGTTGACGCACGGGGGAACCCTCCATTTAGACCTTGTCTAATTCTGCGGTGAAAATATACTGTGCGCTTAGCTTACGGTTAAATGCCGCCTTATATTTAGGGTCGCGGGCAGCCAAATGCAGATTCTGCATCAAAGTCCACGCCCAGCCCATTCATTTGTAAACTTTTTATGGCCAGACTCGACATCCTGCATTATCCCGATGCGCGCCTCCACACCCTCGCCAAGCCGGTGAAGGCGGTGGACGGGCGCATCCGCAAGCTGGTCGACGACATGGCCGAGACGATGTACGCGGCGCCCGGCATCGGGCTGGCGGCAACGCAGGTCAACGTCCACGAGCAGGTCGTCGTGATCGACATCTCCGAGACGCACGACCAGTTGCGCGTCTTCATCAACCCGGAAATCGTCGCCCGCTCCGGAACCGAGGAAAGCGAGGAAGGCTGCCTGTCGGTGCCGGGCATCTTCGACCGGGTGACGCGCGCCGAGCGCGTCACGGTGCGCGCGCTCGACCGCGACGGCAAGCCGTTCGAGCTTGAGGCCGACGGCCTGCTGGCGGTGTGCATCCAGCACGAGCTCGATCACCTGAAGGGCAAGGTCTTCGTCGACTACCTCTCCAGCCTCAAGCGCAACCGCATCAAGACCAAGCTCCTGAAGCAGGCCCGCGAGCACCGGCCGGAACCGGCGCCGGCGCGCGCCTCGCTCTGACCGGCCGCGCCGCCATGCGTGTCATCTTCGCGGGCACGCCGCCGTTCGCGGCGGCCGCGCTGAACGCCCTGGCCGACGCCGGCCACGATGTTGTCCTCGTGCTGACCCAGCCCGACCGGCCCGCGGGGCGAGGCATGAAGCTCACGCCGAGCGCGGTCAAGCAGGCGGCGCTGGCGCGGGGCCTCCCGGTTCATCAGCCGGCCACCCTGAAGACGCCCGAGGCGCAGGCCGAGCTGCGCGCGGCAGCGGCCGACGTCATGGTCGTCGCGGCCTACGGGCTGATCCTGCCGCAGGCCGTGCTCGACATCCCGCGCCTCGGCTGCCTCAACATCCATGCCTCGCTCCTGCCGCGCTGGCGCGGCGCGGCGCCGATCCAGCGGGCGATCCTGGCCGGCGATACGGAAACCGGCATCACGATCATGCAGATGGACGCCGGGCTCGACACCGGCGCGATGCTGTCAAAAACCGTGGTGCCGATCCGCGCGACCGACACCGCCGCGAGCCTGCACGACGTCCTGGCCAAGGCCGGCGCCGAGGCCATCGTGGCTGCGCTGGCGAATCCCGGCGCGTGGGCTGCGGCGGCGCAGGACGAGGCGCAGGCGACTTACGCCGCCAAGCTCAGCAAGGAAGAAGCCCGGCTCGACTGGCGCGAGGCGGCGGAGTCCCTCGCGCGCGCGGTGCGTGCGTACAACCCGGCACCCGGGGCGTGGACGCTGCTCGACGGCGCGCCGCTGAAGGTGTGGGCCGCGGCGGTCGTGCCGGGAGGCGGGAAGCCGGGCGAAATCCTGCGCGCCGACGCGGCGGGGCTGGTGGTGGCCTGCGGCAGCGGTGCGCTCGCCTTGCAGGAGATCCAGCCGGCGGGCAGCAAGCGCATGACGGCCATCGCGTACCTCGCCGGCCGCGCGCTCGCGCCGGGCAGCCGGCTCGGCGATTGAAACCGCGCGGCGGCATCCCAATCTAACGCTCGTCGACGCCCCTGTCGGCGCTTGCAAGGAGCTTCACATGTTCGGCAACTGGGTCAAGACCTCGATTCTATTCGCGGGCATCATCGCGCTGTTCGGCGCCATCGGCGCGGCGATCGGCGGCGGCCAGGGGATGCTGATCGCCCTGTTGTTCGGTGCGGGGATGAACCTGTTCGCCTACTGGAATTCCGACCGCGTGGTGCTCTCGATGTACAACGCACGCGAGGTCGACGCCGCGAGCGGCGGCCGCTTCTACGCGATGGTGCAGGAACTCGCCGCTCGGGCCGGGCTGCCGATGCCGCGCGTCTACGTGATCGACGAGGCCCAGCCCAACGCGTTCGCCACCGGGCGCAGCCCGGAACACGCCGCCGTGGCGGCCACCACCGGCATCATGCAGCTGCTCGGCGAGCGCGAGCTGCGCGGCGTGATGGCGCACGAGCTGACGCACGTGCGCAACCGCGACACGCTGATTTCGACCGTTTCGGCGTCGATCGCCGGGGCGATCTCGGCGCTGGCCAACTTCGGCATGTTCTTCGGCGGGCGCGACAGCGAGGGCCGCCAGGCCAACCCGCTGCTGGCGATGGCGATCATGATCATCGCGCCGATCGCCGCGATGCTGATCCAGATGGCGATTTCGCGCGCCCGCGAGTTCGGTGCCGACGCCGGCGGCGCCGAGATCTCGGGCGATCCGCAGGCGCTCGCCAGCGCGCTGCAGAAGATCGAGGCCTACGCGCGCGGCCTGCCGCTGCCGCCCGCGGAGGCGCATCCGGAAACGGCGCAGATGATGATCATCAATCCCCTGTCCGGCGCCGGGCTGGCCGGGCTGTTCTCGACCCACCCTCCGACCGAGGAGCGTGTCGCCCGGCTGCTGCAGATGGCGCGCCCGGCCTGAGCGCGCGGGCTGCTATCATCCGCCGCTCACCAGCGGCGTCATCCGATGAACAAGCAGCGAGCGCTCGGCGCTTCCTCCCATGCGTAATGTCCAGAAACTGGCGGCCGGCGTGCTCGAGGCCGTGCTCGGCGGCGCGGCGCTGCATCAGGTTCTGCCGCAACGCCTGCAGCAGCTCGATGCCGCCTCCGCGCGCGGCGCGCTGCAGGACATCGTCTACGGCAGCCTGCGCCAGCTCGGCCGGCTCGATGCGTGGCTCGCGGCCCTGCTGGAGCGGCCCCTGACCGACCCGCAGCTCGGCTGGTTGCTGCGGGTCGCCCTCTATCAGCTCGCCTATACGCGCGCGCCGGCCCACGCGATCGTGCACAACGCGGTCGCGGCGGCAGGGCCGGGCTGGCGGCGCGGGCTGGCGAATGCCGTGCTGCGCAATTTCCAGCGCCGCCGCGCCGAGCTCGAACGGCTGGCCGACGCCACGCCGAGTGCGCGCTGGTCGCATCCGGACTGGTGGATCCGCAAGCTGCAAGTGCAGCATCCAGGCCGCTGGGAGGCCATCCTCGACGCGAGCCTGCTGCACCCGCCCTTCACCCTGCGCGTCAATGCCCGTCACGGCGATGTCGCGACCTATCTGCGCCGCCTCGACGAGGCGGGCCTGGCGGCCCGCCAGACGGGGCCGGACGCGGTGACCCTCGACAAGGCGGTGCCGGTGCACCAGCTGCCCGGCTTCGATGCCGGCGAAGTCTCGGTGCAGGACGCCGGCGCGCAGTGGGCGGCGCGCCTGCTCGACGCGCGCCCGGGCGAACGGATCCTCGACGCGTGCGCCGCGCCCGGCGGCAAGACCGGCCACCTTCTCGAGCGCGCGGAGGTCGACCTCACCGCGCTCGACGTCGACGCCGCGCGGCTGGCGCGGGTACGGGAGAATCTCGACCGGCTGCGGCTCCGCGCGACCCTGCTCGAGGGCGACGCGGCCCATCCCGAGCGCTGGTGGGACGGCCGCCCGTTCGACCGGATCCTGGCGGACGTGCCCTGCAGCGCCTCCGGCGTGGCCCGCCGCAACCCCGACATCAAGTGGCTGCGGCGCCCCGACGACGTCGCTCAATTTGCCGCGCAGCAGGCCGTTATGCTGGATGCGCTCTGGCGGCTGCTGGTCCCGGGTGGTACATTGCTCTACGCCACCTGCTCGATATTCGACGAAGAAAACGACGCGCAGGTGCGCGCGTTCCTGGCGCGTCATCCCGGCGAAGCCGAACGCGGTACGCTTCCAGAATCTTTCCCTGACGGGTCGCTTTTGCCTGATGCCGAGCATGATGGTTTCTTCTACGCCCTGTTGCGCAAGACCTGAGTCCGCCCGCCGCTGGCTGGTCGCCCTGCTGCTGGGTGTGTGGCTGGCGCTGGCGGGCGGCGGCGCCCTCGCGGCCGAGAAGAGCGCGGTCCGCCAGGCGGTGATTCGCGCAACGCCGCAGGGGTATGTGATCGACGGCGACGTCAACATCGTTCTCAACAGTACCCTGGAAGACGCGCTCACCCGCGGCATCAACCTGTATTTCGTGCTCGAGCTCGAGGTCACGCGGCCGCGCAGCTGGTGGTTCGACGAAAGCATCGGCGAGGCGACGCGCAAGCTGCGGATCTATTACCACCTGCTGCTGCGGCGCTACGTGGTCGAAAACGGCTACACGACCCGCACCGCCGCCACGCTCGCCGAAGCGCTCGCGATGCTGGGCCGGATCGACGACTGGCAGGTGCTGGAACGGGGTGCGCTCAAGACCGGCCATGCCTACGATGCCCGCCTGCGCCTGCGGCTGGACACTTCGCAGCTGCCGAAGCCGCTCGTCATCGGCGCGGTGGGGGGTGATCGCTGGGAGCTGGCCACGCCGTGGTATGGCTGGTCGTTCGACGCGCCCGCGCTGGCAGCCGCGCCCGCCTCCTCGCCCTGATGCGCAGTCTGATCGCCGCGGCCCTGCTGCTGGGCATCGTGCTCCTTTCGCTGCTGTTCTATGCCAGCAGCGGGAGCAGCGCATTTTCCGATTCGCTGCCGACGCTGTTCGTCGGCGGCGGGGCGCTCGGCGTGGCGCTTCTGGTGCTGCTCGGCTGGCGCATGTGGTGGCTGCAGAAGCGCATCCGCCGCGGCGTTTTCGGCGCCAAGCTCACCCTCAAGCTGCTGCTGATGTTCGGCGTCGTCGCCATGCTGCCCGGCCTGGTCGTATACGGCGCCTCGGTGTTCTTCCTCAACCGCTCGATCGAGACCTGGTTCGACGTACGCGTCGACAATGCGCTGGCGTCGGGGGTCAACCTCGGCCAGGCCGCGCTCGACGACCTCCTGCGCGATCTCGACAAGAAGGCCCAGCGCATGGCGCTGACGCTGTCGGACCAGGGCGTGGGCTCGATGATCACGAGCCTCTCCACGCTGCGCGAGCAGAGCTCGGTGCAGGAACTGACCCTGTTCGACGAGCGCGGCGGCGTGGTCGCCCACGTCAGCGGCGACAGCGGTACCCTGCTGCCGGTGCTGCCCGACCGCGCCGTGCTGTGGCAGGTCCGGCAGCAGCAGCCCTACAGCCGGATCGAGGAAGTGCCGGAGCGAGGCCTGGTCATGCACGTCATCGTGCCCGTGTATACGAGCGCGCTGAGCGGCGAGACGCGCGTGCTGCAGCTGGTGCAGCCGGTGCCGGCGCGGCTCGCGCACGACGCGCAGGCGGTGCAGCTGGCCTACCAGGAATACCAGCAGATCTCGGTGTCGCGGCTGGGGATCAAGCGCATCTATGGCGTCGCACTCACGCTCACGCTGATGCTCGCCCTCCTGATGACCTTCGTGATCGCCTATTTGCTGTCGGAACGGCTGGGCGCGCCCCTGCGCACGCTCGCGCGCGGCACGCGCGCGGTGGCCAAGGGCGATTTCTCCCAGATGCCGTCGGTGTCCAGCCGCGACGAGCTGGGCGTGCTGATCCAGTCCTTCAACCGCATGACCCGGCAGCTCTCGGACGCGCGCGAGCAGGTCGCGCAGAACCACCAGCAGACCGAGCAGGCCAAGGCCTTCCTGGAGCGGGTGCTGGCGAACCTGTCGTCGGGCGTCGTGGTGCTCGACGACACCTTGCGGGTGCGCACGGCCAACAGCGCGGCCGCGCAGATCCTCGGGGTGGACGTCGCGACGCTCGACGCGCGCCTGCTTGCCGAGCTGGGCGAGCCGGGCGAGGCGCTGCGCACGCTCGGCACGACGGTCGCCGCCCGCTTCGGCGAGCACGAGGGCGAGTGGCAGGAGCAGATCGACTACGCCGCGCACGGCGGCAGCCAGTCGCTGCTGCTGCGCGGCACGCGCCTGCCGCCGGGCGTCGAGCGCGGCTACGTGCTGGTGTTCGACGACGTCACCAAGCTGATCGATGCCGAGCGCAACGCCGCATGGAGCGAGGTGGCGCGCCGGCTGGCGCACGAGATCAAGAACCCGCTCACGCCGATCCAGCTGTCGGCCGAGCGCATCGCGCGCAAGCTGGACGGGCGCCTCGAGCCGGCCGACGCCGAATTCCTCGGGCGCGCCACGCAGACCATCGTCAGCCAGGTCGCCGCGATGAAGAGCATGGTGGATGCGTTCGCCGGCTACGCGCGCATGCCGCGCGCCAAGCTCGAGGCGCTCGATCTCAACGCACTGGTGCGCGAGGTGCTGGCGCTCTACGATGGCAAGGCGCTCGGCCTGGTGCTCGGCCTCGAAGAAGGCTTGCCGCGCATCGCGGGCGACTCCACATTATTGCGTCAGGTGATACATAATCTGCTGCAGAATGCGCAGGACGCGCTGAGCGGCCATCCCGCGCCGCGGGTGGAGGTCGGCACGCGGCTTCGCACCAATAACCACGCAGTTTGTTTGACCGTGACGGATAATGGAGCCGGCTTTCCGGAGCATCTGATGACGCGGCTGTTCGAGCCCTACGCAACCACCAAGGCCAAGGGAACGGGGCTGGGCCTGGCTATCGTCAAGAAGATCGTCGAAGAGCATCACGGCAAGATTCAGATCGAAAATATCAAATCGGGCGGCGCGGCGATCCGCATTGCGCTCCCCGTGTTTGGGGCGGGCGGAGAAAACACGTGAGCGGGCATATTCTCGTCGTGGACGACGAAGTGGGCATTCGTGAGTTGCTGTCGGAAATCCTCACCGACGAAGGGTACGACGTGCATCTGGCGGAAAACGCCGAGGCGGCGCGCGCCTTCCGCGCCCAGCGGCGTCCGGACCTGGTGCTGCTCGACATCTGGATGCCCGATACCGACGGCGTGACCCTGCTCAAGGAATGGGCCGGTGGCGGCCAGCTCACCATGCCGGTCGTCATGATGTCGGGCCACGGCACCATCGATACCGCGGTCGAGGCGACCAAGCTCGGCGCGGCCGATTTCCTGGAAAAGCCGGTGGCGCTGGCCAAGCTGATCGACACCGTGAACAAGGCGATCAAGCGCGGGGTCTCCCTGCCGCGGCGCACGGCGAGCATGGACCTGTCGGCCCTCGGCAGGAGCCCGCTGATTCTCGAGCTCAAGAAGCGCCTCTCGCAGATCGCCGGCAATACGGCGCCGGTCCTGCTGCTCGGCGAGGCGGGCAGCGGCTTCGAGATCTGCGCCCACTTCCTGCACCAGCCGTCGACGCCCTGGGTCGAGATCAAGGACCGGGCGCGGCTGGTCTCCGATCCGCTGAGCTTCGTCGAGTCGCTCGGCAACGGCACGCTCTATCTGCCGGAAGTGTGCGAGCTGGCGCGCCTGGAGCAGAAAGGCCTGGCGCTGCTGCTCGACCGCATCGAAGGGAGCGGTGCCCGCCTGGTGTGCGCGTCCAGCCGCAGCCTCGACGCCATGGTCGCCGCCGGCGAATTCGACAGCCGCCTCTATTACCGCCTGTCCAGCCTCGCCATCCAGGTGCCCGCGCTGCGCGAACACCGCGAAGACATTCCGGACATCGCCAACTTCATGCTCGCGCAGCTGATCGAAGCCGGCGTCTGCCCCGTGCGGCGGCTGACGACGCCGGCCCTGAACCAGCTGCGCAACTTCGACTGGCCGGGCAACCTGCCGCAGCTCAACAACGTGGTGCGCACGCTCGCGGTGACCGCGCTGGCAAGCGAGATCGACGCCGCCGACGTCAATCGCGTGCTGGCGCCGATGAAGCAGGCGGCGCCGGCCGTGGCGCACGGCATTCCGCTCGACATTCCGCTGCGCGAGGCGCGCGATGCGTTCGAGCGCATGTATTTCGAGCACCTGATCCAGAAGGAAGGCGGCAGCATGACCCGGGTCGCGGACAAGTCGGGGCTGGAGCGCACCCATCTCTACCGCAAGCTCAAGCAGCTCAACATCCGCCATGGTCGCCGGCTCGACGACGAACTGTAAGCACAGGCGGCGCCCATGAAGATCATCATCCTCGGTGCCGGCCAGGTCGGCGGCAACCTGGCGGAGAGCCTGGTCGCCGAAAACAACGACATCACGGTCGTCGACCTCGACACCTCGAGGCTGGCGTTCCTGCAGGACCGCTTCGACCTGCGCACCGTGCGCGGCCATGCGGCGCAGCCCGCGGTGCTGAAGCAGGCCGGCGCCGGGGACGCGGACATGCTGGTGGCGGTCACGCAGAGCGACGAGACCAACCTGGTCGCATGCCGCATCGCATCGACCCTGTTCAACGTCCCCACGCGCATCGCGCGCATCCGCTCCAACGACTTCCTGGCCCTTGAAGGCGAATTCCTGGCGGAGCATTTCGGCGTCAACGACGTCATCAGCCCCGAGCAGGAAGTGACCGACACGCTGCGGCGGCTGATCGAGCACCCGGAGGCGCTGCAGGTGCTCGACTTCGCCGACGGCAGGGTGCGGCTGATCGCGGTCCGCGCCTACCACGGCGGCCCGATGATCGGGCATGAATTGCAGGAGATCAAACGCCACATGCCGAGCGTGGATTGCCGCATTCCCGCGATCTACCGGCGCGACCGCGGCATCGTGCCCAAGGGGACCACGGTGATCGAGCCGGGTGACGAGGTGTTCTTCCTCGCGCGCAAGGAGGATATATCCTCCGTGATGCGCGAACTGCGGCGCATGGAACGCCCCGTGAGGAAGGTCATGCTCGCCGGCGGCGGCAACATCGGGCGGCGCCTGGCGGCGCGCATCGAACGCGACTACGAGGTCAAGGTCATCGAGCACAACAAGGCGGTCGGCAGCCTGCTGGCCGAACAGCTGCAGAAAACGCTGGTGCTGCAGGGCGACGCCACCGACGAGGAACTGCTCGACCAGGAGAACATCGCCTCCATGGACGTGTTCTGCGCGCTCACCAACGACGACGAGGACAACATCATGTCCGCGCTGCTGGCCAAGCGAATGGGGGCGCACCGCGTCATCGCCCTGATCAACCGCTCGGCCTACGTCGACCTGGTGCAGGGCGGCGAGATCGACATCGCGATCTCGCCGGCGCAGGCTACTGTCGGGCCGTTGCTGTCCAAGATCCGCCGCGGCGACATGGTGGCGGTGCACTCGCTCCGGCGCGGCGCGGCCGAGGTGCTCGAGGTGGCCGTGCACGGCGATACGCGTACCTCGCGCGTCGTCGGCCGGCGCATCGGCGAAATCGACCTGCCCGACGGCGCGACGATCGCCGCGATCATCCGCAACAAGGACGTGGTCATCGCCCACCACGACACGCTGATCGAGTCGGAGGACCACCTCATCGTGTTCGCGCTCAACAAGCGCATCATTCCCAAGGTCGAGAAACTGCTCCAGGTCGGCTTCGGCTTCTTCTGATGTCGCGCATCGCCCCCGTCCTCAACGTCCTGTCGAAGGTGATCATGCTGTTCGCGGCCACCTTCCTCGTGCCGCTGGGCCTGTCCTGGCTGCTGGGCGACGGCGCCGAGTATGCCTACGACGATGCGATCGTCATCACCTTTGCCGCCGGCGCGTTCACCTGGCTTCTGACCCGCGGACGGCAGCGCGAGCTGCAGATCCGCGACGGCTTCCTGCTCGTCGTGCTCGCCTGGACCAGCATTCCGGCCTTCGCCACGCTGCCGCTTCTCTTCTATCTGCCCCACCTGTCGTTCACCGACGCCTACTTCGAGACGGTATCGGGCATCACCACCACCGGCGCGACCGTGCTGACCGGGCTGGATGCGCTGCCGATGTCGATCAACCTGTGGCGCGGCCTGCTGGTGTGGTTCGGCGGCATGGGACTGATCGTGCTGGCCGTCGCCATCCTGCCGCTCCTCGGCGTCGGCGGCATGCAGATGTACAAGGCGGAGACACCCGGGCCGATGAAGGACACCAAGCTCACGCCGCGCATCACCGAGACGGCCAAGGGGCTCTACCTCATCTACGTGGGCATCTCGGTCGCGTGCGGCGTGTCGTTCTGGCTTGCAGGGATGACGCCCTTCGATGCGGTCATGCATGCCTTCGCGACCATGGGGCTGGGTGGATTCTCGTCGCACGACGCGAGCTTCGGCTACTGGAATTCGCCGGCGATCGAGGCGGTGACGGTCGTGTTCATGCTGCTCGCGGGAATCAATTTCTCCACCCATTTCCTGGCGTGGCGGCAACGCGGACTCAACGCCTACCGGGTCGATCCCGAGGCGCGCTGGTTTCTCGCCGTGACGCTTGGCAGCGCGCTGCTGATCGCGGTCTACCTGCGGGCGGTGCACGTCTATCCCGATTTCCTCGAGGCGCTGCGCTATGCGGTGTTCAACACGGTCTCGATCGCGACGACCACAGGCTTCGCGAACACCGACTACAATCAATGGCCGATCTTTGCGCCGCTGTGGATGCTGATGCTGTCGGGCTTCGCGTCCTGTTCGGGCAGCACCGGCGGCGGCATGAAGATGGTGCGTGCGCAGCTGCTGTTCCGCCAGGGGCGGCGCGAGCTGACGCGCCTGATTCATCCGGCGGCGCGCCTGCCGGTCAAGCTCGCCGGCCAGGTGGTGCCGAACAACGTCATCTATGCGGTGCTGGCCTTCGCCTTCATGTACGTGTGCGCGATCCTCGTCATGACCCTGCTGATGACGGCCAGCGGCCTCGACCTCATCACCGCGTTCTCCGCCGTGCTCGCGTCGATCAACAACACCGGCCCCGGGCTCAACGCCGTGGGGCCCGCGACGACCTACGCCGTGCTCACCGATTTCCAGACCTGGGTCTGCACCATCGCGATGCTGCTCGGCCGGCTGGAGCTGCTGACGGTGCTGGTCGTCTTCTCGAGGGCCTTCTGGCGTGCCTGACCCGCTGGAGAATTTCCTCGCCATGCTTGCGGGCGGCCGCGACGGCGCGCTGCTGCGCTATTCGCTCGGCAACGAATATCTGAAGCGGGGCGAACCGGCGGAGGCGGCCGCGCACCTGCAGCGCGCGGTCGAGCACGATCCCAAGTATTCGGCCGCGTGGAAGCTGCTCGGCCGCGCGCTGGCCGAGGCCGGCCGGGCGGACGCGGCGCTTGCCGCCTACCGCGAGGGCATCGCCGTGGCCGAAGCCCGCGGCGACAAGCAGGCGGCCAGGGAGATGGGCGTCTTCGCCCGGCGAATCGAGAAGCAGCTTGGGTTAAAATCCGACGATTGATTCTTTCAGGAGCCGCAAAATGACGCGAATGGTGAATTGTGTGAAGCTCGGGCGCGAAGCCGAAGGCCTGGCCTTCCAGCCGGTCCCGGGCGAACTGGGCAAGAAGATTTTCGAGAACGTGTCGAAGGAGGCGTGGAGCGGCTGGCAGCGCCACCAGACGATGCTGATCAACGAGAACCGCCTCAACCTGGCCGACCCGCAGGCGCGCGCCTACCTGATGGAGCAGATGGAACGCTACTTCTTCGGCGGCGGCAACGTCGACGCCGCGGCGGGTTACGTTCCGCCCCGCCGTTAAGCGGACCGCAACAAGCAGAACGGGCGCCGCGGCGCCCGTTCTGCTTTTCCGCTAGGTAGCGCCTAGAGCACTTCCTTCTCGATCTCCTCGAGCGAGGTGTGGCGGACGTCCTTGCCCTTCACCATGTAGACGACGTATTCCGACATGTTCTTCGCGTGGTCGCCCATGCGCTCGATCGCCTTGGTGACGAAGAGGATGTCGATGAAGACCGAGATCGTCCGCGGGTCTTCCATCATGAAGGTGATCAGGTGGCGCAGGTTGAGCCGGAACTCCTCGTCGACCGACTGGTCCTGCCGCGCGATCTCGACCGTCTTGGTGGCGTCGAGGCGGGCGAAGCCGTCCAGCGCCTTGCGCAGCATGTCGAGCACCAGGTCGGCCATGTACTTGACCTCGGTGAAGCGCGGCAGGCTGATGCGCTCGGCCTGATGGATCAGCTTGGCCATGCGCGCGATCTTGGCGGCTTCGTCGCCGATGCGCTCGAGGTCGGTGATGGTCTTGACGACCATCATCACCATCCGCAGGTCGGATGCGGTCGGCTGGCGGCGCGCGATGATGTTGGTGCAGTCCTCGTCGATCGCCACTTCCAGCGCGTTGACGTTGTGGTCGTTCGCGTCCACCTGGTCGGCCAGCTTCATGTCGCCCTGGATCAGCGCCTCGATGGCGTTGGTGATCTGCTCCTCGACCAGGCCACCCATCTTCAGCACGTTGGCGCGCACGGCCTCCAGCTCGGCGTCGAACTGCTTGTAGGTGTGTTCAGTTGGCATGGTGTCGATCTCTCCAAAAGTCTGCCTTTAATTATAGGCCCCGTCCTGTGACGCTAGCATGTACGGCAGGTTTCAGCGGGTGCTGAAGGGCACGGCATAACGCGTTCCGTCGATGTCGAGGTAAAGCGTCCAGTCGTGGCGGCCGCTGACGCACACGGGCAGCGTCACGCTCGACGTGAAGGCGCCGTCGGCGGCCGGCCGCAGATCATAGCGGTTGAAGCCCATTTCCATGCCGTTCATCTGGAATTCGGCGCTGACCCGCGCGGCGCCGGGTGCGCGCACGGCGATGTCGAACGCCTCGAGCGGCTTCGGCGCGGACGAGAAGCGCACCGTCGCGCGCGCTCCGCCGTGCCGGAAGCTGCAGCCCCGCAGCACGTCGGTGCAGGCGACCGCATGGGCCCCGGCCGGCCGGCTGAGCCAGTAGCCGGCGGCCGCGATGGCGGCCAGCGCGACGGCCAGCAGCAGCGGCCCGACCACGCGCAGCGAAACGCCCGTTCCCTCGGGGCCTTCTCCGCTCATGTCCATGCACCACGGAGCAGGGCCACGCCGTGCGCCCCGTGCGATTGCGCCAGCGCGAGGTCGTCGCGCCCGAGGCCGCCGAGGCCGTATACCGGAATCGGGCTGGCGGCGGCCAGCGCGGAGAAGGTCTCCCAGCCCAGCGTCGGCGCGCCCGGATGGGTCAGCGTGGGCAGCACCGGCGACAGCAGGGCGAAGTCGGCGCCGATGGCCGCCGCATGCGCGAGCTCCACGGCATCGTGGCAGGAGGCTCCGACCCACTCGCAGTCCGGCCGCACCGACAGCGATGCGGCGGCGGCGGCATCCAGATGCACGCCGTCGGCGCCGGCCGCGCGCGCCAGATCGAGGCTGCCGTTCACGAGCACGCGCGCGCCGTGGGCATGGGCGCGGCGCACGGTCTCGCGCGCGAGTTCGAGGCGCGCGGCCTCGGCCAGCGACTTGTCGCGCAGCTGGATCAGCCGCAGGCCGTCGTGGAGGGCGACGTCGAGGCGCGCGAGGAAGCTGTCGACTCCGAGTGCCTCGGCGTGCGAGATGCCCAGGACGGGCGGCAGCGAGAGCGCTTTCACGATCGGGAAATTGGCCGGCAACAGCGGCGTCACCTCGACCGCGTCGGGGCGCTGCCAGGAGAAGACCTGGCCTTCGTGCGGATGCGGCGTGCCCTGCCACTCGAACACGCGGAAGAAATTCAGCCGCACCGTCGCGTGCGGATATTCGAAGACGCGCGTGATCCAGCGGCAGGCGCGCGTGACGGCGATGCCGAGTTCCTCGTGCAGCTCGCGCGCCAGCGCCGCTTCCAGCGATTCGCCCGGCTCGACCTTGCCGCCGGGAAACTCCCAGTAGCCGGCGTAGGGCTTGCCGGCAGGACGCTGGGCCAGCAGAACACGGCCGTCCGGCTGGACGAGGACTGCCGCGGCGACTTCGGTGATGGCGGCCGTCATCGGCGCCCGGCCCAGTCGCGCGCGAACTGCCAGGCGACCCGGCCGTTGCGCGCGCCGCGGCTGAGCGACCACTGCAGCGCGGCGCGCTCGAAGTCCTCGTCGGGGCGCGCGCCGAGGCTGGCCGCCCAGTGGCGCGCGATCGCGAGGTAGGTGTCCTGGTCCATGCCGTGGAACGGCACCCACAGGCCGAAGCGGTCGGACAGCGAGATCTTTTCCTCGGTCGCCTCGCCCGGATGCACCTCGCCGCCGGCATGCCGGGTCTCGAGGTTCTCCGCCATGTATTCCGGCATCAGGTGGCGGCGGTTGCTGGTCGCATAGATCAGCACGTTGTCCGACGGCCCCGCCAGCGAACCGTCGAGCGCGGCCTTGAGGCTCGCGTAGCCGGGCTCGTTTTCGGCGAAGGTGAGGTCGTCGATGAACACCACGAAGCGACGGGGCGCGTCCGCGAGCAGGTCGAAGAGGTCGGGCAGCTGCGGCAGCCCTGCCTTGTCGACCTCGATCAGGCGCAGTCCCCTGGGCGCGTATTTGGCGTGCACGGCCTTCACCAGCGACGACTTGCCGCAGCCGCGCGCGCCGGTGAGCAGCACGTTGTTGGCCGGCCGGCCGGAGACGAACTGGCGGGTGTTCGCGTCGACCCGCTGCTTCTGCTCGTCGATCGCCAGCAGGTCCTTAAGCGCCACGCGCTGCGGGTGAAGAATGGGCTTGAGGGTGCCTGCCGGTGCCGCCCAGCGGGCGGCGCGAACGCTCTTCCAGTCGAACGGGGATGGCGCCGCGGCGCCGTCGAGTCGGTCGAGCAGCCGCTCGATGCGCGGCACCAGGGAGGCGAAATCGGTCATCCGCAGATTCTAGCCGCTCGCTTAGGAAAAATTTAGGTTTCCGCTAGCAAAGACTTATCAACGCGCGGCGGGCGGCCTGCGTACGCTTGGCCTGGTTCGGGCGCATGGTGCGTCCGCGCACAGGAAAGGAGAGGACATGAACACGAACAAGACATTCGCGGCGGGGCTGCTCGCCTGCCTGGTGCCGCTTGCGGCAGCGGCGCAGGGTGCCGGCAGCGCAGCCGAGATCCGCCACGGCCGCTATCTCGTCCGCACCTCCGGATGCAACGATTGCCACACGCCGGGCTACATGCAGAAGGACGGCCAGGTGCCGGAATCCGAATGGCTGATCGGCACCGGCGTGGGCTGGCACGGACCGTGGGGGACGACCTACCCGGCGAACCTGCGGAAACTGGTGCAGGAGATGGACGAGCACGCCTGGGTGGAGCGGGCGCGGAAACCGATGCGGCCGCCTATGCCGGCGCCTTCGCTGCGTGCCATGAGCGACGCCGACCTGAAGGCGATATACCGCTATGTGCGCAGCCTCGGACCGAAGGGCGAGGCGGCACCGGCCTACGTGCCGCCCGGGGAGCCGGTGGCGACGCCCTATCTCGACCTCACCCCGAAGAACCTGCCGACGCAGGTGGCGCAGTGAGCGCGGCGGCAACCGTGCCGGCGACGGTGCGCCGGCTGGAGACGATGCTGCTGGCCCGCGCCTACGAAGAGGCGCTGGTCGAGCTGCAGCACGGCGGCGCGCCGGGGACCTGCACCAGCGTCGGCCAGGAGGCGTGCGCAGTCGGCGTCGTCGGCGCGCTCGAGCCGCGCGACCGCCTTCTCACCAACCATCGCAGCGCGGCCCACCTCATCGCACGCGGCGCCGACCCCGGCCGCCTGATGGCCGAGGTGCTCGGCCGCGTCGACGGCTATTGCGGCGGGCGCAGCGGCAGCCTCCACATCTCGGCCAGGGAACTCGGCGTCGTGCTCACCTCGACGATCGTCGGCGGCGAACTGTCGATGGCGCCCGGCGTGGCGCTCGCCCAGAAGATGGGCCAGGGCGAGGCCGGCGGGATCGTCGCGGTGTTCTTCGGCGACGGCGCGGCGTGCGAGGGCATCTTCCACGAGGCGCTCAACCTCGCGGTGCAGTGGCAGCTGCCGCTGCTGTTCGTCTGCGAGAACAACGACTGGCAGGCCTTCGTGCATCGGCGCGAGACCATGCCCGACAATGCGATCGCGGCCTGGGCAGCCGGCCACGGCCTGGCGGTCCGGACGGTCGACGGCAACGACGTGGAGGCGGTGCATGCCGCGGCAAGCGAGGCGGTTGCGGGCATCCGCGCGGATGGCCGGCCGCGGTTTCTGGAACTCGTCACCTACCGCCTGCGCGGCCACTTCGAGCCCGACGACCAGGCCTACGTCGATCCCGCCGAACTGGCGCGCTGGCAGGCGCGCGATCCGCTGCAGCAGCAGGCGGACCGGCTGCTCGCGCAGGCGGCGCTCGACTCCGCCGGCCTGGCGAGGCTGCACGAGGCCGCCCGCGCGCGCATCGCGGCGGCGGTGGCGTTCGCGCAGGCGAGCGCCTGGCCCGACCCGCGCGCGCTGACCCGCCATGTCTATGCCGAACAGGGAGACCGCCCATGAGCCGAATCACCACCGAACAGGCGATCCACCAGGCGCTCGCCGAGGAAATGCAGCGCGACGCGCGCGTGTTCCTGATGGGCGAAGGCGTCGCCACCAAGCGTCCGGACCTGCTGCGCGATTTCGGCGCCGCGCGCGTGCGCAATACCCCGCTGGCCGAGGCCATCATCGCCGGAACCGCCGTGGGCGCGGCGGCGAGCGGGCTGCGGCCGGTGATCGACCTGCTGTTTGCGCCCTTTCTGACCTACGCGATGGATGCGCTGGTCAACAGCGCCGGCAAGCTGCGCTACCTGTCGGGCGGCCAGTTCGAATTTCCGCTGGTCGCCATGAGCATGACCGGCAGCGGCTGGTGCGTCGGCGCGCAGCACAACCACAATCTCGAGGCGATGTTCGTGCATGCACCGGGCCTCAAGGTCGTGATGCCGTCGACGCCCGCCGACTTCAAGGGCCTGCTCAAGTCGGCCATCCGCGATGCGGACCCGGTGCTGTTCTTCACCGACCTTGGGCTACTGCACCAGGAGGGCGAGGTGCCCGACGACGGCGACCACTGCGTGCCGCTCGGCGAGGCCGTGGTGCGCCGCGCGGGCAGGGACGTGACGCTGGTGAGCTACGCCAAGACGGTCGAGGTCTGCCTGCAGGCGGCGATGCAGTTGGGGGCGCAGGGGATCTCGGCGGAGGTGGTCGATCTGCGCACGCTGAAGCCGTTCGACGAGGCGACGGTGCTGAATTCGCTGCGCAAGACCGGCCGCCTCGTCATCGTCACCGAGGCCAGCGGGCTGTGCGGCATGGCGGCGGAACTCGCGGCGCTGGCCGCGACACGCGCGTTCGCGGCCCTGCGCGCGCCGGTGGTGCGGCTGACCGGGCCGGACGCGCCCGCCGCCTCGTCGTGGGTCCTCGAGCAGGCCGCATTGCCGAGCGCCGATGCGGTCGTGCAGGCGGTCGAGGGCCTGCTGCACCAAGCGGTTGCCGAGCCGGCCGTGCTCGCCGCGAGCTGAACCCTGGTTCAGGCGTGCAGCCGCAGCGGACGGCTGACGTTGAGGCGGAAGCGGCCGCGCCCCGTCTTCTCCAGCGCGATCGCCGGGCAGCGCTCCGCCAGCCGGCGCGCGAGCAGGATCAGCCGCGTTTCCAGGTTGTCGCCGAAGTCGGGCAGCGGCAGGCGCGGGTCGTGCCGCAGCTCGCGGTTGCAGAAGTCGCGGCGGCCGTTGTGCACGTGCTCGTTGAGCAGCGTCCACAGGATGCTGCCGGCCACGCCCTTGATGAGGTAGTCGTTGTCGATGAAGACGCTGTGGTCGACGGCGAAGTAGCGCACGGCCAGCGGGGCGCCGGTCGGATGCGCGGCCGGCTCGACGCGAAGCGGCTCGGCATCGTCGGGCTCGCAGGCGGCCTGTGCGATGAGCGCGGCGAGGTGGCGCGCGTAGACCACGAGCGCGTCCTCGTCGGCGTGGCTGAAGAAGGCGTCCTGTTCGCTCTCGGCATAGAGCACGCCGACGAGCCGCCCGCCGTGGATGAGCGGCACGGCGATGCGGCTGTGCGGATTGGCGAGCAGCGGCAGCGGGATGCGCGGCTCGCCGGGTTCGGCGACGCGCATGGCCGCCTGGTAGGTGTAGTCGCCCGTGCGGTAATTGATGCGGACGGGAATGCGCTCGCGCGCGGCGACGCCGATCAGGCCCTCACCGACCCGCACCTCGGCACCGATCCCGGAATCGGGGTAGCCGAGGCTGGCGAGCGCGTAGAGGCCCTCGCCGGACTCGTCGAGCATCAGCAGCAGCGCGTGGTGAATGCCGAAGCCCGGCGTCAGCGCCGCGAGGCCGCGATCCGCCAGGGCGGCGAGGTCGGTCGAAGCGCCGAGGGCTTCGACGGCGCGACGCAGGTTCAGCAATGCATCGGTCGCCGGGATGGCGGGCGCAACGTCGGGGTCGACGGACTCGATCTCCAGCACCGCGTAGACGTCCGCGCCGCGCAGCCTGAACACCTTGTCCATGCGCGTCTGGGTCGCGATGCCGGCGAGCTGTGCCTTCATGTATTCGAACAGGGGGCCGTCGGTCTCCGTGCGCGTGTAGCGCAGCTTCAGCCGGAAATGCCGGAAGCTGCCGGGCTCGAGCACCTGCACCTGCGCGTAGGGATGCGCGAGCACGTTCTCGCGCGTCTTGCTGAAGAACTGGTAGGACAGCGCCACGTGGCCGGCGTCGACGTAGTGGACTTGGGATGCGTAGGCGACATTGGGCGTGCCGTCGCGTGCACACGTGGCGACGACGGCGGGGATGGCGCCGTCGAGGCAGGACCGCAGGGATTCGAGCGTAGGCTTCATGCGGATGCGAGGATGCGCCCGGCGTCCGGTCCGGGCGTCTGGTCGAAGACGATCTCCGGGGCGAAGCGCAGCGCCACCAGGTCGTCGGCGTGCATCACTGCGATCAGACCCTGCCTCAGCTCCGGACCGAAGCCGAGCTTTGCCAGTTCATCGGCGAAGGCATGCGCGTAGCGCGCGTTGCAGGCGCGCAGGGCCGCGGAAACCGCGACGTGAGCCGCACGTGCTGCCTTGAGCTGGAGCGTGGCGTGCGTCGACGGGCGGCTGAACACCGCGGCGATGCCGCTTCCGGCGTCCAGCGCATCGAGCAGCTCGCGTCCGCGGCGGGCCGACAACAGCAGCGTCACCGTCCGCCGGTCGCGCGCCACGATGCAACCGTGCGCCCTGCATACGCACGGCCAACCGTCGCGCCCGGTCGCACCGACGTTGATGGAGACCGGGCCCTGCAGCAAGGCGCTCTGCTCGGCGGTCAGCTGCACGCTCATGGCATCAGGTGCGGTACTCCGCGTTGATCTTCACGTAATCGTAGGAGAAGTCGCAGGTCCATACGGTGGCGGAGGCGCTGCCGCGGGCGAGCACGACGCGCACGGTGATCTCGGCTTCCTGCATCACGGCGGCGCCCTGCGCTTCGGTGTAGCTCGCTGCGCGGCCGCCGTTTTCGGCGACCAGCACGTCGCCCAGATAGACCTTCAGCGCGTTGACGTCGAGGTCCGACACGCCGGCGTAGCCGATGGCGGCGAGGATGCGTCCGAGGTTGGGGTCGCTGGCGAAGAAAGCCGTCTTGACCAGCGGCGAGCGCGCGATGGCGTAGGCGACCTGCTTGCACTCGGCGCGGTCGCGGCCGCCCTCGACCGCGATCGTCATGAACTTCGTGGCGCCCTCGCCGTCGCGCGCCATCGCCTGCGCGAGCTCGATCGCGACTTCGCAGAGGGCCGCCTTCAGTGCCGCGTAGTCGGCCCCGGCGGTGTCGGTGATCGCCGCGTTGCCGGCCTGGCCGGTCGCGATGAGGATGAAGGAATCGTTGGTCGAGGTGTCGCCGTCGACGGTCACGCAGTTGAACGAGACGTCCGCGACGTCCTTCACCAACTGCTGCATCAGCGCGGGCGCGATCGCCGCGTCGGTCGCGACGAAGCCGAGCATGGTCGCCATGTTGGGGTGGATCATGCCCGATCCCTTGGCGATGCCGGTGACCGTCACCGGCCGCCCGCCGATCGTCAGCCGGCGCGAGGCGCCCTTGGCGACGATGTCGGTCGTCATGATCGCCTGCGCGGCCTCGCTCCAGTGGTCGGGTGCGAGGTCGGCCCGGGCGGCGGGAAGCGCGGGCAGGATCCTGTCGACCGGCAGTGGCTCGAGGATCACGCCGGTCGAGAACGGCAGCACGCCCTCGGTTGTGCATCCCATCAGCTCGGCCACCGCTTCGCAGGTCCGCCGTGCCCGGGCGAGGCCCTCCTCCCCGGTGCCGGCATTGGCGTTGCCGGTGTTGATCACCAGCGCGCGGATGGGAGCTGCGGCCAGGTGCTGCTTGCATACCGTGACCGGCGCGGCGCAGAAGCGGTTCTGGGTGAACACGCCGGCGACGCGGCTGCCGGCTGCGAGTTCGATCAGCGTGAGGTCGCGCCGTCCGGGCTTCTTGATGCCGGCCGAGGCGATGCCGAGGCGGACGCCGGCGACGGGCAGCAGGGAGGCGGGTTCGGGAGCGGAGAGGTTGACGGGCATGGCAGCGGCGCGGAACGGAAAGCCGCTATTCTATGCCCCGCAGATCGGATGCGGACGGAGCCGGGCCTACGGCGCGCGCCCCCGCAGTGCATCGATCAGACGGCGGAAGCCGGGGCGCCATGGCCACACGGGGTCGAATTCGATCGAACGCGCCAGCGCGGCCAGCGCGATCAGCGCGAACACGAGGAACAGCAGCTCAGACAGAAGCTCGCGCGAGGTCAGCGTTCCCAGCGGAATGTCGAGGAAGCCGGGAACGTAGAACAGACTGGCAAAGGCTGCGAAGAGAAAAGCCGGGCCGAGATACATGGTTGCCGCCGATCGTCATGGGTGTCCGGGGATCCCAGCAATCGTCATGCCAGCAAATAAATACGAGGAAAAACAACCGAATACGGCGTACCGTCCACCGCCGCCGGCAGCGGCTGTAAATAAACTCGACAGCTACTTGCCGGCCGGCGAGTCGGCCAGCTTGCGCAGGATTTCGTGCGACAGCGAGTAGAACTGGGGCGTGGGGCCGAGATCCTCGTAGATCGGGTCGCCGAAGTCGTCTTCGGCGATGATGCGATTGCCCGGCACATAGGGCATCGCGACCTCCAGTTCGTCGAGCGCGGCGCGGATCAGGTCGGCCATGAGCTGCGCGTCGCTGCGGCCCGGATACATCACGTGCAGCGCTTCGATGCGCGCGGCGTCACGCAACGGCAGGTGGACTGTGTAGGCGCGAACATTCGAGCGCGCGTGACCCTCCTGGCTCCAACGCTGGATCAAGTCGGCGATGCGCATGTGAATTCCTCGACTCCATGACGTTTTCGTTATAGCAGAGCGGTCCGCAAGGCAAAGCCGCGGCGAGGGGTTCATTCGTGCCGGCCGCGCTTGCGCCACACGAGCGTGCGGTTGTTCGCCGGCATGGCAATGTCCTGCAGCAGTTCGAGGCCATGCGCCCGCGCCAGCGCGTCGATCGCCTCGAAGTCGCGCACGCCGGATGCCGGGTCGCGCGCCTTCAGCCAGGCGTCGAAGCGGGCGTTGCTTTCGGACGTGAAGCGGCCGCCGTAGTTGAATGGCCCGTATACGGCCAGCAGGCCGTCTGCTTCCAGCACGTCGCCGACGCCTGCGAAGAACGCCTCGACGGCATCCCAGCCCATGATGTGAAGCGTGTTCGCGGAGAACACCGCATCGTAGCGGCCGTTGCGCCAGTCGCGGTCGCGGACGTCGAGGGCGATGGGGGGCAGCACGTTGGGCAGCCGGGCCTCTTCGAGCCACCGGCGGATGCCGGCGTGATGCTGCGGCACGTCGGCGGTTTGCCACACGAGATGCGGCAGTTCGGGGGCGAAATACACGGCATGCTGGCCGGTGCCGCTGCCGATTTCCAGCACGCGGTGGCGGTCGGCGAAGACCTCGCGCAGTACCACGATGATCGGCGCGCGGTTCTCCGCGCAGGATTCGGCGAAGGGCTTGTCGGTCATGACACGACTCCAGACTCTTGCAACGATGTGGACCCGATTCTCACGGGTGGGCAGGTCACCCGGTCTCCAGGCTTGAGGGAGAAGGCTCGCCCGTGGGCTGCAACGGAACCAGCCGGCCATCGGCCAGCAGCAGCGCCGCGTGCACCGGCTTGCCGGGATAAAGCGCTTCGAGCAGGCTGCGATAAGCGGCGAGCTGCGCGCGGTGGCGCTCGGCGAGGCGGGGCTCGGACAGTAGCCGGCTGTCGTCCCCGGTCTTGTAGTCGAGCAGCCACACTGCGTCGTCGAATTCCACCACGCGGTCGAGCCGCTGCTGGCGGCCGCCGGCGTCGAGCAGCACCCGTTCGTTGTGTGCGCGCCGGTACCGCGCCGGGTCGAAGAAGCGCGCCAGATGCGGTTGTGCGAGCAAGGCGCGTGCCTCCAACTCGATCGCGGGCAGCGCGTCCTCCAGCCCGAGCCGCGCGGCGAGCGCCGGCAGGTCGCGCGGGGCGCCCGGCGGCGCGTGGTGTTCGAGACAGGCGTGAAAGAGCTCGCCGCGCGCCGCCTCGACGCTCGCCGGGGCCGCCGCGACGCGCTCTCCCACGGGAAAAGCCGCGATGGGCCGGGGCGGCGCGCAGTGCACGGCTTCCCCGACGGCCGCGGGCGGCAGCGCGTCGGGCAGGGCGAGCGTGCGCCAGGCGCCGTCGACGCGCTGCAGCCAGGCATTCCTGTCGGCGTCGCCGCTTACGATGAGCGCCTGCTCGGCGCGCGTCAGGGCGACGTACAGCAGGTTGTCGGATTCGCGCTGCGCCAGCAGGGTCTCCTCGGCGAACCAGGTTTCGCGCGCGGCCCCGCGCTCGTCGCGCTTGCCGAATAGCGAGAGGTGCAGCGGCCGCGCCGAGTCGGGCGGCCACGGCGCCAGCACCCCGTAGCTGTCGCCCCGCGGGTGATCGCTGCCGCCGAGCAGCCAGACGATCGGCGCCTCCAGCCCCTTGGATCCGTGGATGGTCAGCAGCCGTACCGCGTTCTCGCCGTCCGCCGCCAGACCTTCGCCGGGGGCGGCGTCGGCATCGTCGACCAGCGAGGCGAGTTCGCGGACGAATGCGGCCAGCGTGGGGTAGCGGCCGGCGTCCAGGGTCAGCGCCAGCTGCATGAAGGCGCGCAGGTTGGCCGCGACCTGGGGCCGCATCGCCTCGGGAACGGCGGCGGCGTAGCGTGCCTCGATGTCGCCCTCGAAATAGATGCGGTCGAGCAGGTCGTGTGCCGGCAGCCTGCCGCAGTGCGCGCGCCAGCGCGTCAGCAGCGCGGCGGCGCGTGCCAGCGCGGGCGGGCAGCCGGGCGTGTCGGCACGCGCGACGAGACGCTCCCAGCCGCGGCCGCCCTCGGGCACGAACACCTCCAGCAGGTCGTCGTCGCCGCAAGCGAAGATCGGGCTCTTCAGCACATGCGCGAGCCTGAGGTCGGCGTGCGGCAGCAGCAGAACCTCGATCAGGGCGATCATGTCCTGTGCCTCGAGCGCATGCAGCAGGCCGCCGCGACGCGAGGTGATGAAGGGGATGCGCGCGGCTTCGAGCTCACGTTCGTAGCGTTGCAGATGCGTGCGCTTGCGCACCAGGGCGATCACGTCTCCCGGCCGTGCCAGGCGGTAGCGTTGGGTCTCCTTGTCCCATATGCCCCAGCGGTCGACGACTTCGTCGCGCAACACGCGTGCGAACTGGCGGGCTTCCTCGTGCACGGCGCGGTCTTCGGCCTCCGCCTGGGGTGTCGCAAGCGGGTTGCGCAGGCCGGCCGGCGCTTCGGTTTCATGGCTTGCCGCACGCGCGGGGATGCAGAACGCCGCGCCCGGGCGGCCGGCCTTGTCCGGCGCGTGCGTGTGTTCGGCGTAGCCGTCGACGCCGGCGAACACCGGATTGATCGCCTTGACGATGTCGGGGGCGAGGCGGCGCGTCATGTCGGTGGCGAAGCGCGGCGCGTCGAAGTGATCGTGCAGAAAGGCCGCGGCCGCGTCGAACACGCGCGCCTCGCCGCGGCGGAAGCGGTAGATCGCCTGCTTGGGGTCGCCGACCATGAATACCGTCATCGCGCTGGCGGCGCCGCGTGCTTCCAGCAGCCAGGTCGACAGCGCCTGCCACTGCAGCGGGTTGGTGTCCTGGAACTCATCCAGCAGCAGGTGCCGGTAGCGCGCATCGAGCTTGAGCGCGAGCGCAGGGGCGTGCGCGTCGTCCTGCAGCAGCCGGCACGCCAGCCATTCGGCGTCGGTGAAATCGATCACCCCTTGCTGCGCCTTGGCTTCCTGGTAGGCGGCGACCAGCGCATGGCCGAGCAGCAGGCCGTGGCGGTTGAGCGTCCAGATGCGCTGGTCGACCTGGATGGCGGCAACCGTCTCGAGCGCAGTCTCGACCGCGTCGAGGTCGCGCAGGTAGGCGGCGAGGCCGTCGCCGAGCGCTTTTTCCAGTTCTTTCGTGGCCTGCTTCTTTCGCCGGGCGCCGGCGGTCATCAGGCGGGTCAGCAGCACCGGGTGCGCCGACGCCGGGTCGCGGGAGACGGTGTCGACGATGTCGCGGCCGCGCTCGGCCTCGGTCTTCGAGCCTTTTTCCAGCGCGTGGCCGACGCGCCTCACCCGTGCGACCATCAGTTCGTCGGCCCAGAAGGCCGCGACCGGGTCGTGGTCGAGTTCGGCATGCAGCAGCGGGCGCAACTGGTCGAGCGCATGCGTGACGGGGTCGGAAACGCCCGCGGTATAGGCCCACCACTCCGCGCGCGCTGCGGCGAAGCGCTTCAGGAGCGTGCGCAGGTTGTGCTCGCCGGTCTCGGCCAGCAGCGCCAGCAGGGCGGCACCCTCCGGCGATCCGGGCGCCGCCGCCCATTGCGCGAGCAGGCGGTCGCGGACCTCGTCCTGCAGCTGCTGCGTGCGTTCCAGCAGCGGCGCACCCCATGGCAGGCCGGCTTCCAGCGGGGCGCGCTTCAGGAGGTCGAGGAACCAGCCGTGGAAGGTGGTGACCGTCGGTCCGGGCTGCGCGGTCAGCACGGCCTCCAGCAGGCCGCGGGCGCGCGGCAGCAATGCGTCGACCTCGTCGTCCGGGACAGCCCGGTCGCGCAGGAAGGCGCGCACCGTCGTCTCGTCCTCCAGCGCCAGCACGCGCAGCCACTGGTGCAGCCGGTCGGTCATTTCCTGCGCCGCCTTGCGCGTGAAGGTGATCGCCAGCAATTCCGAGGGCGCCGCGCCCGCGAGCAGCAGCCGCAGCATGCGCGACACCAGCAGCCAGGTCTTGCCGCTGCCGGCGCACGCCTCGATCACCGCCGAGCGGCCAGGGTCGAGCGCGACGGCGGTGTCGAGCGGCTCACGCATGCCAGGTTCCCTTGCGGCACAGACCGCGTGCCTCGCAGTGCCGGCACACGCGGTCGACGCCGTGGGCAGGCAGTGCCGCGCCGGCGGCGATGGCCTCGAGCAGCGCCGGCAGGCGCAGGCTGATGGCGGCGACGTCGGTTTCGCCATCGAGGGCGAGCGGCGCGACCGGCACCTCGTTGATCGGCAGATAGGCCGCGGCGGCGTCGGCGAGCCAGGCGTAGAAGGGCAGCTGCACGGCCTCGTCGGGCGTGTTGAGCTTCTTCTTCAGGTCCGGCGAGGCGGTGGTCTTGTAGTCGATCACGGCGCGTGCGTCGCCGCCCGGGCCGGGGCGGCGGTCGACCCGGTCGACCCGTCCGTGCAGGGTCACCTCGCCGACCCCGGCGACGTCGACCGGCACCGCGAAATCGGTCTCGCCCGACTGGTAGCGCCAGCCCTGCCCGGCCCATTCCAGCCAGGCGTCGACGTAGGCCGGCTGGATCGCCTCCCAGCGGCTCGCCCAGGCGGCGGCCGTGAAGGCGGGCAGGGCCGCGAATTCGGCGGCGGACAGCCGTGCCAGCCGCGCGAGGGCCGTGCTGCGCTCGAGCGGCGGGTCCTCGTCGTGAAAGCGCTCGAGGATCCGGTGCAGCAGGTTGCCGTAGTCGCTCTTGTCGAGGACTTCGTCGGCCTCGTCGAGCTCGCGCAGGCCGAGCACGCCGCGCGCGAAAAAGCGGTAGGGGCAGTCCAGCAGCGTCTGGTAGGCCGTCGGCGAATAACGGCGCGGCAGCCGCGCCGCTCCGACGAGCGGCGCAGGCTGCCGCGTGGGGTCGGGCGGCGTGCTCGCCCGGGCGGGCGGCACACCCGGCGGCTGTTCGGGCAGCGCCGCCCCCCATGCGGCCTGATGGAGCGCCTGCAGCCGCAGCACCAGCGGCGAAGCGGGGTTGGGCTCGTCGTCGTTCCACGCCCGCCAGCTCAGCAGCGCCGGCCCCTGCACGAGCAGCTGCATGAGGTCGGCCGTGGCGGCGGTTGCGTCGTCGGTGGCCGTCGCGAGACCGAGCTGGGCGCGTATCGCCTGCGAAAACAGGCCGGGCGCGGGGAGCGGCGGCAGGTGACGCGCGTCGGCGCCGATCACCGCAACCGCGTCGAACAGCCGCCCGCGCGCGGCGGGCAGCGAGGTCAGAACGATCGGGCTCGCCACGCCGGCATCGGTGAAGCTGGCGGACTCCAGTGCCAGGTTCAGCCAGCGCCGCCACTCGGCAAAGCCGTACTTTTCGGGGTCGCCGGCGAGGTCGCGGCGCAGCGCCTTTAGCGTCTCGAGCAGGCTGTCCCCCGCGGCGTCGGCCCCGAGAAGCGGCAGCGCACCGATCCCTTCGAGGCTGTCGGCGAGGCGCGCCAGCCAGGTCGCGAGCGGCGCGCGGCTGCGGGGAAAGCCCTGCCGTGCCGCGAACAGCGCGGCGAGCCAGGCGGGCACGGCGCCAAATTCGTGCTGCGCCAGCCGCTGCAGGTCGGTCGTGCCCTGCGACACGCCGTGGCGGCGCAGGGCGAGCTCGAATGCCAGCACCGCATCCTGGCGCGCGGCGGGTTCGCCGAGCACGAAGGGGGACTTGAGGAGGTCGAGCAGCTCGACGTGCGGGAAGTCGGCGGCGATGCATTCGAGCCAGCGGTCGACGACCGCGGCGGCGGCGGTCGTCGTCAGGGTCCAGCCCGTTTCGTCGGCAATCAGGACCTCCATGCGTTCGAGCAGCGCCCGCACCCGCCGCGCGGTCTCGCGATCCAGCGCGATCAGCGCCAGCGCGCGGCGTCCGGCGTGCAGCTGGTCGGCGACCCAGGCGGCGACCGTGCGCGCCTCGCCCTCGAGGTGGGGGGCCGGCGCGAGCGTGACGCGCTCGCGCAGCGGCGAGGTCGGCAGGGCGCGTGCGAGGTCGGCGGCGCGCGCGCGCAAGGGCGGCTCGGTCACCTCCCAGGCCTGGTGCAGGGTACGCGCGACGTCATCGTCGATGTCGGATTCGAGCAGCGTGACCGGGACGCGCTCGGCGCATCGCGAGAGAAATTGCCGCTCGAGGGCCGTGAGCGGGCCGAGCGCGTAGCCATAGATCGCTTTGGGCCTCGCGTTCGCCCGCTCCCCCATTTGGGAGGAGGATTGGGGATAACCCGCGACTTGCCCGCTTGCGGGCCTAGTCGAGTGGCTAGTGGTCTCATCCGAGCGGGGGGGCGGCGCGGCGGCGAGCGCGTCGAGCAGGCGGTCGAGCGCGCGCGCATAGCATGCCTGCGGATCGCTGCCGTCGCCGTTGAGGATGTGCCAGACGGCTTCGATCAGGGCGGTTTCGCGGTCCAGCGCCGCACCGTTCAAGGCACGGATGCGCGCGCCGATTGCGCCGCCCAGGCGGGCGGCCGAGAGCTCGTCGGCCAGTTGCAGCAATTCGGTGGCGAGTGCCCACTTGTCGACCGCACCGAGCCAGTCGGTGCGGCGCAGCACGCCGTGGAGGCGCGCCAGGCGGCTGGCCTGCGGTTCGGCGCGGCCGCCGCCCACGGTGTCGGCCCAGGCCTTCAGCGGGGTGATGTGCGGCGGAATCAGGACGGCACGACCCGATTCGCGCGCCAGCGTGCGGGCCAGGTCCTGGCCGGCGCGGTGGTTGGGAACGAGGACGGTGAGCCCGGAGAGGTCCGGCAGGCCGTCGGCGTGCCGGTCGAGCAGGTGGCGGGCGACGGCCCGCGGCAAGGCGGAACCGCCGACGAGTTTCAAGGGTGTCAGCGTTCCAGGTACTGGCGCTTGTCCTTGACGCCGGCCCACTGGTCGGCATCGGCCAGCGGATCCTTCTTCTCGACGATCACCTTCCAGACCTTGGCGAGTTCGGCATTGAGCGCGATGTAGGCGCGCTGATCATCCGGCACGTCGTCTTCCGCAAAAATGGCCTCGACCGGGCATTCGGCGACGCACAGGGTGCAGTCGATGCATTCTTCGGGGTCGATCACCAGGAAATTGGGGCCTTCATGGAAGCAGTCCACCGGACAGACATCGACACAATCGGTGTATTTGCACTTCACACAGGCGTCGGCTACAACGTAAGTCATTCGAATTTACCCCGATGAGTTGAGAAATGCCCGGTTGCTTGCAGCCGGCAATTTTGATGTAGCATATCGGCACAAAACCGATTTTTCCAGCTTTACCATCCCCGAACCGTCCAAGGCCGCCTCCGGCCATCCCAACTTCAATCAGGAGCTGCACCGATGAGCGAGCATGTTCATTACATATCCGATGATTCCTTCGAACAGGAAGTCCTGCAGGCCGGGTTGCCCGTGCTGGTGGACTACTGGGCGGACTGGTGCGGCCCGTGCAAGATGATCTCGCCGATCCTCGACGAAGTCGCCAAGGAATACTCCGGCAAGCTCAAGGTGTGCAAGCTCAACATCGACGAGAACCAGGCGACGCCTCCCAAGTTCGGCATCCGCGGCATTCCCACCCTGATGATCTTCAAGAACGGCAACGTCGAAGCCACCAAGGTCGGCGCCCTTTCCAAGTCCCAACTCACCGCCTTCGTCGACAGCAACATCTGACAAACCCCGTTTCACCGGACGGCGCATCGGCGCGCCGCCAACCTGCAGCACCGTCCGGCACCATCCCTTGCTCACCGTCCGGCTCTTTCAAGCGAGCCCACTCAGGCCCCTCCCATGCACCTTTCCGACCTCAAGCAGAAATCGATCACCGAGCTCCTTGAACTCGCCGCGACCAACGGCATCGACAACGCCAACCGCTTCCGCAAGCAGGAGCTGATCTTCGCCATCCTGAAGACGCTGGCCAAGCGCGGCGAAAGCATCTACGGCGACGGCGTCCTCGAGGTGCTGCCGGACGGCTTCGGCTTCCTGCGCTCGCCCGAGACCTCGTATCTTGCCAACACCGACGACATCTACGTGTCGCCGTCGCAGATCCGCCGCTTCAACCTGCATACCGGCGACAAGATCGAGGGCGAGATCCGCACGCCGAAGGATGGCGAGCGCTACTCGGCGATGACCAAGCTCGACAAGATCAACGGCGAGCCGCCCGAGGCGAGCAAGAACAAGATCCTGTTCGAGAATCTCACCCCGCTGCATCCGGACAAGCCGCTCAAGCTCGAGCGCGACATCAAGGCCGAAGAGAACATCACCAGCCGCGTCATCGACATCGTCGCCCCGATCGGCAAGGGCCAGCGCGGCCTGCTGGTGGCGCCGCCGAAATCCGGCAAGACGGTGATGCTGCAGCACATCGCCCACGCCATCACCTCCAACCATCCCGACGTCGTGCTGTTCGTCCTGCTGATCGACGAGCGCCCGGAAGAAGTGACCGAGATGAGCCGCACGGTGCGCGGCGAGGTCGTCGCCTCCACCTTCGACGAACCTGCCAGCCGCCACGTGCAGGTCGCCGAAATGGTGATCGAGCGCGCCAAGCGCCTGGTCGAGCACAAGAAGGACGTGGTGATCCTGCTCGACTCGATCACCCGCCTCGCGCGCGCCTACAATACCGTGCAGCCCGCTTCCGGCAAGGTGCTCACCGGCGGCGTCGACGCCAACGCCCTGCAGAAGCCGAAGCGCTTCTTCGGCGCTGCGCGCAACATCGAGGAAGGCGGCAGCCTCACCATCATCGCCACCGCGCTGATCGACACCGGCAGCCGCATGGACGACGTCATCTACGAGGAATTCAAGGGCACCGGCAACCTGGAGATCCACCTCGACCGCAAGATGGCCGAGAAACGCCAGTACCCGGCGATCAACGTCAACCGCTCCGGCACCCGCCGCGAGGAACTGCTGATGCCGCACGACATCCTGCAGAAGGTCTGGGTGCTCAGGAAACTGCTGTATCCGATGGACGACATGGAGGCGATGGAATTTCTCCTCGACAAGATCCGCGCGACGAAGAACAACAACGAGTTCTTCGATTCGATGCGCCGCGGCTGACGGCGGGTGGGCTTGATCGGGTGCCAGTAACCCGCTATACTCTCGCGTTCTCCGAATTCAACCCGAAGGAATTGCCATGAAAGCCGGCATTCACCCCGATTACAAAGATGTGACCGTGAACTGCTCGTGCGGCAGCACGTTCGTCACCCGCTCCACGCTGGGCAAGGACAAGCTGCACGTGGAAGTGTGCGCGGCCTGTCATCCGTTCTATACCGGCAAGCAGAAGATCGTCGACACGGCCGGCCGCGTCGAGAAATTCCGCCAGCGCTACGGCATGAAGTAAGCCGTTCCGGCGATGCGAAAAAAGCGGCCACGGCCGCTTTTTTCATTCCTGCGGCGCCGGCGCGGTCGTCTTGCTGCGATTTCACGGCCTGACGACGGTATCATTTCGGGCGCCGCGTAACGAGAAAGAGGCCGACTTGAATTTCCGAGCTTTTCGCCGCATCGCCGTGATCGTGCTGGGCGCGCTCGCGCTGACACACTGTGCGCGGAATCCGGTCGGCCCGGATGGCGGTGCGGCGCAGAAAGCCGGCCGGCAGGAAGGCGGCCCGGGGGCGCAGGCCAACCGGGAACTGCTCAAGGCCTACGCCGTGCTCGACGCCCCGGTGCTGCAGGGCTACGTGAACGAGGTCGGTCAGCGGCTCGCGCAGCAGACCGGGCGCGGCGATCTCACATGGCGCTTCACGGTCGTCGACAGCCCTGAGGTCGATGCGTTCTCGCTGCCCGGGGGTTACGTCTACGTCACGCGCGGGCTGCTGGCTTACCTGAATACCGAAGCCGAGCTGGCGAGCGTGCTCTGCCACGAAATGGGCCATGTCGCGGCGCGCCACGGGCTGCGGCAGCCGGCCCCGCCGGCGGCGGCGGCGCTGGGCTCGGTCCTGTCGCCGGACGGCGGTGGCGAATCGGACGTGTTGCGGATGCTGGCGCAAGCGCGCGCCGGCGGCTACGGCGGCGACGCGGAGCGCGAGGCCGATCGCCTCGGCGCAGGCTACCTGGTCCGGGCGCATTACGCGCCGCGGGCGCTCGCCGATGCGCGGGCCGCGTTGAGGAACCAGGCGCTGGCCGCCGCCGCCCAGGCGCAGGGGGGCGGCGGGCCGGTGCAGGCCTATCACGCCGCCTTCCTTCCCGTTGCCGGCGAAGCCGTCGCGGCCGCCGAACGGGCGGGCACGCCGGATGGCACGCCGCCGCGCAGCGGGCGCGACGATTACCTGCACAAGACCGAAGGACTGGTATTCGGCGACAGCCCGGCCCAGGGCGTGATACGCAACAACGCCCTCTTGCACGACAAGCTGGGCCTCGCAATGCAGTTCCCGCCCGGGTGGCAGGTCAAAAACTGGCCCGAGCGGGCGTTCGCGCTCAGCCCGCAGGGCGATGCCGTGGTCGAGCTGGAACAGGGGCCGCAGAGCGACGATCCGATGGCAACGCTGCGGCAGGGCGTGCGGCTGGATGCCGGCGCGCGCTACGACAGCGGGCGGCTCGGCGGCTACGCGGCGGCGTTTGCCGCCGGCCACCAGCAGGGCAGGCCGGTGGTGGTCGCGGTCGTGGTAATGGGCCGTGTGCAATACCTGATCGCCGGCATGACGCGCGATGCGGACGCCTACGAACGCGAGCGCAGCGCGCTGCGGGCCGCGATCAACAGTTTTCACGCAATCACGCCGGCCGAGCGTCTCGCCGCACGGCCGCACATCTTGCGCCTGGTCGCGGCCCGGCCCGGCGTGACGATGACCGCGATGGCGCAGCAGTCGCCGCTGGGCGCCGATGCCGAAACGCAGTTGCGCCTGATCAACGCACTCTACCCCGCCGGCGAGCCCGTTCCGGGCCAGCTTCTCAAAATTGTTGAATAGGCCGTCCTTGTCCCCCGCCCGCCTCGGGCTCCTGCTGCTGTGCCTCGCCTGGCTGTTGCCGGGGCTGGTCGGGCATGCGCCCTGGAAGGGTGGCGACAGCGAGCATTTCGTGCGCCTGTGGCTGCTGCAGCACGGCGACGCGGCGTCGCAGGCCGTGGCCGGAACGCCGCCGCTGTACTACTCCGTCGCGACGACGACCGCGTGGCTGACGTCCGCCTTCCTGCCGCTTGCGGATGGCGCGCGGCTGGCGTCCGGGCTGTTCGTCGCCGCGGCGCTGTTCTTCGTCGCCCGCGCGGCCCGGATGCTCTACGGCGTCGAAGCGGCTTGGGCCGCCGCCCTGACGCTGCTGGGCTGCATGGGCCTGCTGGTCCGCGGTCACGAACTCAATGCCGCGACCGCCCAGTTCGCGGCGGCCGCCGTGATGCTGTACGGCATCGCCGCGCTGCCGCAGTCGGCGCGCGGCGGCGGGTGGCTGGGGGGCGGCACGGCGCTGATGCTGCTGGCCGGTGGTGCGGCGGAGGCGGCCCTGTTCGTGCTGCTCGCCGTCGCGCTGTACGTCGGATGCGGGGGGTTCCGCACGCCGCAGGCGCGGCGGGGGCTCGCGCTGGGGCTGGTTCTGGCGCTCGTGGCCGCCGGCCTGTGGCTGGGTTATCTTGCGGCGCAGGACGTTCCCTTTGGCCGCGCCCTCAATCTGCAGCGCTGGGCCGGCACCGCCGCGTTGCGGCCGCTCTTCTATCCGGGGACGCTGGGTTGGTACGCATGGCCGGCATGGCCGCTCGCGGGATGGGCGCTCTACCGCGAGCGGCGACAATGGCGCAGCCCCGGCGTCGCGTTGCCGGCGGCCGTGCTGCTCGGCCTGCTGCTGCTGTATGCCTTCGACCGGCACCCCGGCGAGGAGCAGGGCCTCATCCTGCTGCTGCCGCTGGCGCTGCTGGGGGCCGCCGGACTCCTGAGCCTGCGCCGCGGGGCCGCCTCCGCCCTGCTGTGGTTCGCCGTCATGCTGTTCGGCTTCCTCGCGCTCGTCCTGTGGGTGTACTGGGCGGCGCACGATCTCGGCCTGCCGGCCCGCGTGGCAGGGCGGCTGGGCCGGCTCGGGATGACCCAGGTCGGGACGTTCCGGCCGTGGGCGCTGGCGCTGGGGGGCATCGTCACGCTGGCGTGGATCGTGTTTCTTGCGCGCGTCCGCCGCTCGCCCTTGCGTCCGATGCTGGTCTGGACCGCCGGGATGACCTTCAGCTGGGGCTTGCTGATGGCGCTGTTCCAGGCGCCGCTCGACCAGCGCCTGTCGTACGCTGGTGTCGGCCAGGCGCTGGCGGCGCGGGTGGCGCCGGCGGAATGCATCGGGACCCTGCATGTGCGCCGCCAGCAGCGTGTGCTGCTGGCCTATCACAGCGGGCGCCGGCTGATGGCGGCCGACCGCGGCTGCGACTGGCTCCTGGTGGAGACCCGCGAGCGTGCCCGCGAGCCCGAGGTCGCGTCGCGCTGGCTCAAGGTGTGGGACGGCGGGCGCCCCGGTGAGCGCGATGACCGCTTCTTCCTCTATGCGCGTCGTGGTCGCGGCTGATCCCGAGCGCGTCGCCGCCGTCATCCTCGCGGGCGGGCAGGGCCGTCGCATGGGCGGGGCGGACAAGGGCCTGATCGACTACCAGGGCCGTCCGCTGGTCGAATGGGTGCTGGAGGCGCTTGCCCCGCAGGTCGACGAAATCGTCATCAGCGCCAACCGCAATCTCGAGCGCTACGCGCTGTACGGCCGTCGCGTGCTGCCCGACACGCTGCCCGACTTCCCCGGGCCGCTCGCCGGCGTGCTGGCCGCGCTGGAAGCAGTGCGGGCCGACTGGCTGCTCGTCGCGCCGTGCGACACCCCGCATCTGCCAGCCGACCTTGCCCTGCGCCTGCTGGGGGCGGCCCAGCTGGAAGGCGTGCCGCTGGCGGTGGCGGAGGACGCCACGCAGGTGCATTACACGTGCTTCATGGTGCGCGCCGACCAGCGCGACAACCTGGCGGCGTTCCTGGCGGGCGGCGGCCGTGCGGTGCACCGGTGGCAGGCGGGGCTGTCGTCGACGCATGTGCGTTTCGACGCCGCCTGCTTCGCCAACCTCAACCGGCCCGACGATCTGGCCTGAGCGTCCGCGCTATCCCTGGCGGCTTTCCGCGATCTGCCCGCAATACTGCTGCAGGTGCGCGGGCACGTCGGGCGGGCACAGGCCGCACCCACGGTTGCCCGGCAACGCGTAGTCGATGAACTTGGGATACGCGAGCTTCAGTTCGCCCATCAGCCGGACGAAGTCTTCGAGCGTGCGGTCGCCGCCCAGGCGCGGGTTGCGCGCCTTCTCCTGGCCGATGCTGCTGACGCGGCGCTGCTCGTAGTCGTGCGCCGGGTAGACGAGGGTGTCGTCGTCGTAGGCGAACAGCGTGCCGCGCACCGAGTGATAGAGCGCGGCGGCGTCACCGCTCTGGAAGTCGGTGCGGCCGCAGGCCTCGATCAGCAGCGCATCGCCGGTATAGAGGCGGCCGGCGTGGAAGTAGGCGAAATGGTTGTCGGTGTGGCCCGGGGTGTGGAGCGGCGCGAGTTCGATCGAGCCCATCGCGAGCGGCACGCCGTCGACGATGCCGACATCGGTGCACGGAAGCTGATCGAGCGCCGGGCCGGCGATCTTGCTGCCCACCGTTTCCTTCAGCTTCTTCGCCGAGGTGATGTGGTCGGCGTGGATGTGCGTCTCGACCGTGTAGGCGAGCGTGAGGCCGAGCGCGTTCACCTCGGCGAGGTCGCGTTCCCAGGCCGGCAGCACCGGGTCGATCAGCAATGCCTGGCCGGTCTGCTCGCAGCCGAGGAGATAGGTGTACGTGCTGGAAACCGGTTCGAACAGCTGCTTGAAGATCATGTGCCTTCCCTCCGGGGTTTCAGGGTGCGGCAAGCGCCTGATCCAGAAGTTCCACCCAGTGCTTGACCGGCGTCTGCGTGCCCGACTGCAGATGCGTCAGGCAACCGATGTTCGCGGTGGCGATCAGCTCCGGTCCTGCCGCCTCCAGATGTGCGAGCTTGCGCGTCTTCAGCTGCCCGGCGATTTCGGGCTGCAGGATCGAGTAGGTGCCGGCCGAGCCGCAGCACAGATGCCTTTCCGCCACCGGGACGAGTTCGAAGCCGGCGTCCGCCAGCAGGGCCTCGACGCCGCCGCCGAGCTTCTGCCCGTGCTGCAGCGTGCAGGGCGGATGATAGGCGATGCGTTTGGCAGGGAGCGGGGAGCGGGGAGCGGCAAGCGGCTTCAGCGCATCGCGCTCGGCGACGAGGATTTCGGAGATGTCCCGCGTCGCGGCGGAGATCCGCGCCGCCTTTTCCGCGTAGCGCGCATCGTTGCGCAGCAGCCAGCCGTAGTCCTTCACCATCACGCCACAGCCGGAGGCGGTCATCACGATCGCCTCCACGCCGGCGTCGAGATGCGGCAGCCAGGCGTCGATGTTGCGGCGCGCCGAGGCGAGCGCCGCGTCGGTGTCGTTGAGGTGATGCGCCAGCGCGCCACAGCAGCCGGCTTCCGGCGCGGCGATCAGGGAAATCCCGAGCCGGTCGAGCACGCGTGCAGTGGCGGCGTTGATGTTGGGCTTCAGGCCCGGCTGGACGCAGCCGGCGAGCACCAGCATGCGGCGCGGGTGGCGCGGTGCCGGCCAGTCGCCCGCCGCTTCGGCGGGCGGGATGCGGGCCTTGAGCGGGCCGGGCAGCAGGCCGCGCACGCCCTGGCCGAGCTTCAAGGCCGCATTGAACAGTCGCGGCGTTCCGAGGCCGGTCTTCAGTACCGCGCGCGTCGCGCTTTCAAGGGGGTTGCGGCCGACCGTTTCCTCGACCAGGTGGCGGCCGATGTCGAGCAGCTTGCCGTATTCGACACCGGACGGGCAGGTCGTCTCGCAGTTGCGGCAGGTCAGGCAGCGGTCGAGGTGGAGCTGGGTCTTCGCGGTCGGCGCCGCGCCCTCGAGCACCTGCTTGATGAGGTAGATGCGGCCGCGCGGCGAGTCGAGCTCGTTGCCGAGCACCTGGTAGGTCGGGCAGGTGGCGAGGCAGAAGCCGCAGTGCACGCAGCTGCGCAGGATGCGTTCGGCGACTTCGCCTTCGGGGGTTTTGCGAAAAGCATCGGCGAGCGTGGTCTGCATGTCAGAGTGGATTGGACAGTTCGATCAAATTGCCGTCGGGGTCGCGCACGTATACGGAAAGGATGGGGCCCTGTGCGCCGGTACGTTCGACCGGGCCGTCTTCGATGGCAACGCCGTGCGCGGCGAGATGGCGCACGATCTCGGCAACGGGCGTGCGCGCGAGCAGGCAGAGATCAACGGCGCCCGGCGCGGGGTGCGCCGCTTTCGGCTCGAACTCGCGGCCGGCCTGATGCAGGTTCAGTTTGCAGTGCCCAAAGGCCAGGGCGCGCCGATTTCCGCCAAAGAGCACCTCGCGCATGCCCAGTACGCGCGTGTAGAAGGTCACGCTGGCGGGAATGTCGCGCACGGTCAGTACGACGTGGTCGATAGCGTCGAGGTCCATTCAGAAGTCCGGGTATAGCCGGCCGCGGTTGAAGATACCTTTGGGGTCGAAGCGCTGCTTGAGCGCGCGGTGCAATGTCAGCATCGCCGGCGCGAGCGGGGTGAACACGCCGTCGATCCTATTGGACATTACGTTCGCCCCCTCCCCCGCCCGGGGGGAGGGTTGGGGAGAGGGCGCGTCACCGCGGAACAGCGTGGCGTGGCCGCCGGCGTCGCGTGCGGCTTCGCGCAAGCGCGCCGCGGGCAGGTCGGACGCCAGCCAGCGCACCGCGCCGCCCCATTCGATCCACTGCGCCTCGCCCAGCTTGAGCGGCGGAGTCGTCGATTTGACCGCCAGCCGCCACAGCGGGCGCTTGTCGAAGAAGGGCGTCGCCTGGTCGCGCAGACGCTGCCAGAAGCCGGCGGCGTCGTGCAGCGGTTCGCCGCCGAGCTTCGCCTGCGCGGCGTGCACCGACGACGCTGCGCCCGACAGGCGCACGGTCAAAAGGCCCGCGTGCCAGCTGGTGGCCGACAGCGGCAGCGGCTGCCCGGCCCATTCGTTCATGCGGCGGATCGCGGTCGCCTCGTCGAGCTCGAACTGCAGCGACACTTCTTCCGCAGGCCTGGGCAGCACCTTGAGCGAAACCTCGGTGAGGAGGCCGAGCGTGCCGAGCGCGCCGACCATCAGGCGCGACACGTCGTAGCCGGCGACGTTCTTGATGACCTGGCCGCCGAAGCGGAGCGGCTGGCCGGTGCCGTCGATCATCCGCACGCCGAGCACGAAGTCGCGCGCCGCGCCGGCATAGGGGCGGCGCGGGCCGGACAGTCCGGCGGCGATGGCGCCGCCGAGCGTGGCGTGGATCGGGTTGGCCGTGGTGAGCGCATCAGGGGCGCGCCCCGGCAGCGGAAATTCACCGAAATGCGGCGGTTCGAAGGCGAGCATCTGACTGTGCTCGGCCAGCAGCGCCTCGATCTCGGCCAGCGGCGTGCCGGCGCGCGCGGTCAGCACCAGTTCCTTGGGCTGGTAGTCGACGACGCCGGCAAGGCCGCGAGTGGAGAGCACCTCGCCCTCGTCGGCATTGCCGTAGAAGCTCTTGCTGCCTCCGCCCTGGATGATCAGCGGCGCGTTGGTTTCATAGGCGGCGCGAATGCGCTCGATCAGGGCATCCGGCATCAGAACCTCGGCAGCTCGGGATGCGGCAGCTGGCCGCCATGGACGTGCATCGCGCCCCATTCGGCACAGCGGTGCAGCTCGGGCACGGCCTTGCCGGGATTGAGCAGGGTGCCGGGATCGAACGCCGCCTTCACCTCGTGAAAGCGGGTCAGCTCGGGTGTCGCGAACTGCGCACACATCTGGTTGATCTTCTCGAGGCCGACACCGTGTTCGCCGGTGATGGTGCCGCCGACCTCGACGCAGAGTTCGAGGATGCGGCCGCCGAAGGTTTCGGCCTTCTCGAGTTCGCCCGGCTGGTTGGCGTCGAACAGGATGAGCGGATGCAGGTTGCCGTCGCCGGCGTGGAACACGTTCGCCACACGGAGCCCGAACTCCTCGCTCATCTCGCTGATGCGCTTCAACACATGCGGCAGCTGCGCGCGCGGGATGGTGCCATCCATGCAGTAATAGTCGGGCGCGAGCCGTCCTACTGCGGGAAACGCTGCCTTGCGCCCGGCCCAGAATTTCAGGCGCTGCCCCTCGCTGTCGGCGGTGCGGATCTCGGTCGCGCCGGAGGCTTCGAGCACCTGGCGCACGGTGTAGATGTCGGCCGACACTTCCTCGTTGACGCCGTCGACCTCGCACAGCAGCAGTGCCTCGGCCATCGGGTAGCCGGCGTGGACGAAGGCCTCGGCGGCCTCGATCGCGAGACGGTCCATCATCTCGAGGCCTGCGGGCACGACGCCGGCGGCGATGATGTTGCCGACCGCGGCGCCCGCCCGGGCGACGTCGTCGAACGCGGCGAGCACGACCTGCGCGCGCTCCGGGCGGGGCAAGAGCTTCACCGTGACCTCGGTGATCACCGCGAGCATGCCTTCGGACCCGGTCAGCAGCGCGAGCAGATCGTAGCCCGGCGCGTCGAGCGCGTCGCTGCCGATTTCGAGCGCATCGCCTTCAATGGTCAGCGCGCGCAGCTTGAGGATGTTGTGCACGGTCAGCCCGTATTTCAGGCAGTGCACGCCGCCGGAGTTCTCCGCGACGTTGCCGCCGATCGAGCAGGCGATCTGCGAGGAGGGGTCGGGCGCGTAGTAGAGGCCGTGCTCCGCGACGGCCTCGGAAATCGCGAGGTTGCGCACCCCGGGCTCGACCACTGCGGTGCGGGCGAGCGGATCGATGGCCTTGATGCGGTTGAGCTTGGCGAGTACCAGCAGCACCGCGCCGTCGACCGGCAGCGCGCCGGCGGCGAGCCCGGTGCCGGCGCCGCGCGCCACCACCGCGACCTTTTCCGCGTGGCATAGCTGCAGCACCGCCGCCACCTGCGCCTCGTTCTCCGGCAGCACCACCACGTCGGGGATGTTGCGGTAGGCCGCAAGACCATCCGACTCGAACGGCAGAAGATCCTCGCGCTCGCTGAGCACGCAGTGCGCGGGCAACAGGGCGCGCAGCTTGGACAGGAAGGCGGGACTCAGCATGCGGATCGCGAAACGGGACTCAGGCCGCGAGTTTAGCCGGGCTCGCCTCACCGCGCGAGGGCGCCAGTCGCCGGTAGGCCTCGGCGAGCGCATCTTCGCCGCCGACGTTGCCGGGAAAGATCACCACCGGCAGCATCGGCAGGCGGTGCCACGGCGGTGTCTGCACCACGGTGACGCCGGGCAGGATCTGGCCCAGCACGCGCGACGCGGTCAGCTCGAGCCCCGTCGACAGCATGTCGTTGGACGTGATGCCGCCCTTGCTGATGAGGAAGCCCAGCGTCTCGGGCAGCCGCTGCACCACGTCCATCAGCGTGCCCGACACCGCTTCGCCGAAAGCGAGGCGTTCGGCCGTGCTGGCGAATTTGAGCTCGCGGCGGCTGGTGAAGATCACCGGGGTGAGCCCCTGCGCGTGCGCGTGGGCGACGCTCGCCGTGAGTTCGTCAGCGACGGCGGCTCGCTCCCCCGGCAGGCGGGTGACGTCGAGCGGCAGGCCCACGACGCCGCGTTCCTTCAGCAGTTGCGTCAGCTGGGCGGTGGTCTTCGCCACGTGCGAGCCGACCACGACCGCTCCGGGACGGGCGTCGCGCACCAGCGTCGCGAAGGCCTCGGCGGCGACCGGCTGCGGCGGCAGCTTGGCGAGCGCGGTCAGCAGCGAGGCGGCGCTGCGGAACAGCAGGCGCTTGCCCCCGGCAGCCGCCCTCAGCACGGCGTCGGCGAAGGTGCGGTAGTCGGCGGGCGATTCACCGTCGACCACGCCGACGTCGTTGTTCGTGAGCGCGGCGAGCCAGGCGCCGGCGCGGCCTTGGCGCAGCTCGGCGAGCGTGAGGCGCGCGACGTCCCTGGCGGCGACGCGGCCGCCGGTCTTCTCGGCGACGTAGTCGGGGAGGTATGCCGTCGTGTAGCCGAATACCGAGTCGCGCGCAAATTCGGTCTCGTGCGTCGGCACCGGCTCGCCGTCGACCATCAGATAATGCGTGCTGTCGCGCGTGATGCGCCCGCCTTCGAAGAAGCCGGGGGTGAGCAGCGTCGCGTCGAACGGCCCGAGCACTGCGTTCATCACGTCGGTCTCGACCGGATAGTGGCCGCGCAGCGTCGAGTCCGAGCGCGACACGAACAGCACCGGGCCGGCGTAGTCGGCGAGCGCAAGCCTGAGGTTTTCGCATACCTCGCGCGTGACCGCGGCGGCGCGCGCAGCGTCCATGCCGCGCGTGTTGGTGAGCACGAAGAACAGCGGTGCCGCGTCGGCCAGCGCCGTCCTCAGCGTGGCGACGTCCCAGCGCGTCAGCAGCAGGCAGGAATGCACCGTCTGCGAGCCGGTGGGGTCGTCGTCGAGAACGATGATTTTCGGGTTCATGGTCAAGACCTTTGATGGACGCGAATGCGCCGCAGCGCATTCGCATTGACGTGTCAGGCCGCCGCGCGCTCCAGCATGGCCAGCGCGCGCTCGTGCATCGCCTGTGCGTTCATGCCGTTGAAGTCGAACAGCTGCTGCGGGTTGGCGGTGGTCTCGCCGCGCTTCCAGCAGAACACGTCGCGCTGCGAGGCCTGGCTGCGCAGCAGCACGGGCTCGAGCGGCGCCGAGGGACCGCCGGTGACGCCGATCAGCACGTCGCCGTGGAACATGTCGCGGAAGGCGTCGTCGCCCATGAAGCGGCCGTCGGGCTCGGACACGCTGTCCCACAGCACGTCGCTCGGGCGGTACAGCCGGCGCGGGTTCACCACCGCGACGATGCGCGAGCCGATGCCGGCCTCGGCGAGCTTCTCGGCGGCGGCGAACACCGGCTGCAGCACCATGTCGCCGGTGACGGCGAACACGACGGTGTGCGAGCCCTTCGTCTCCTTCAGCACCATCGCGCCCTCCTCGATCGCCTGACGGCTCTGCGCCAGCGTCGCGTGGATCGGCAGCGGCGACTTCGACGCGGTGATGACGATGCCCTTGTTGGTCTGCTTCAGGGCCCAGTCGTAGCTTGCCTGGATCATGTTGGCGTCGACGGGGAACAGCGGGTAGACGTTGCCGTTCCGCATCATCGCGGCGAAGTAGCTCTCGATCTCGGGCCGCTGGTGGGTCCAGCCGTTGCGGCCCTGCTCGAGCGCGCCGGCGGTGAACAGGCACACCGTCGCCGGGGTCGGGCGGCGCAGCTCGGCCATCGCCTGCGTCACCGTCTGCCAGATCGGCAGGCCGTTGATCGCGAAGGATTCGTAGCTGCACCACAGGCTGCGGCCGCCGAACAGCGCGACGCCCACCGCGAGCCCGGCGCAGGCGTCCTCGTTGAGCGGCTCGTAGACCTGGCCGGACGGCCCCTGGAAGTAGAGGTCGTCGGCGGTAGGATGGCGGATCGTCAGCGCCTTGTTGATGTTCGCCATGCCCGAGGCCTCGTTGCCGTCGGCGTTGGTGACGACGAAGTGCGGATCACGCTTGCCGACTTCGCCGACGACGTGGCCGAAGGCGGTGGTCGGGATGTGGTTCTCGCCGACCGCGAACTCGGTCAGCGCGATGCCGTCGAGGCTTGGCAGCACGCGCACGTTCTCGGTTACCGCGACCTTCGCGGCGGGGCCGCCGCCGGCATGGCGGAAGTTCTCGCGCACCAGGGTCCAGGCCTTGATCGGCAGCGCGCGGCGCACGAGGCCGCCTTTCACGTCGTCGGAGTCGAGCGTGTGGTGCGCGTAGAGGTTGTGCGACTTGGCGCCGGTGGCGTGCACGCCGGCACCCTTCAGCTGCTTGACGATCAGGCAGGCGCGGCGACCGGAGAGGGCGCTCCTGGCGGCGGCATCGGCGGCCGCGAGCACGGCGCCGGTGAAGGCCATGCGCGCTTTGAAGTCGAAGGTCGTGCTGTCCGCGTAGACCGGGGCGTCGGCACCGCCGAACTCGCGCGCGTCGATCAGGTGCACCTCGTCGAAGCCGTGGGCGCGCCAGTAGGCGACCATCTGCGCGTTGCTCCACAAGGACACCATGCTGTGGTGCTCCTGCGAATAGCCGTTCCACACCAGCACCGGCAGGTAGTTGGTGACGTCGGGGTACGCGGTCGCGAAGTGCTGGAACGCGCTCATGATGTAGGGCTCGCCGAGGCCGCCATCGCCGATGGTGACCGGGAACAGCTTGTCGCGATGCAAGTAAGCGCCCGCCAACGCGAAATGCTGGCCCTGGCCGAGCGGGCCGGCGGGCGCCAGCAGGCCGGGGATGGCACCGGAAAGGTGGCCCAAGAGGCCGTGGCGCTCGCGGAAGCGCGCGCGCATCTCGGCCACCGTGTGGATGCCCATGTCCTCGAGCGAGGTGTCGAGGAACATTGCCGAATAGAAGCCGGGCGCGTGGTGGCCGACTTCGGTCACCATGTTGCGGTGGCCCAGGAGATGCAGCGCGGCGACGGCGTCGGCGCTGGAGGCGAAGCCGCCCGGGTGGCCCGAGGACTTGCTGCCGGTGACCTGCAGCGTCAGGTAGCGCAGCGCGTCGGCGGCGAGCAGGGTCTGGTAGATCGATGCTTCGCCGCTCGCGTCGGGCAGCGCCGGCTGCCTGGGCCCGAGCAGCGGCGCCGCGCCGAGGCGGTCGATCTCGGGGAAGCTGTCGGCAAAATACTGGATGCCTTCGCAGAAGGCGGGCAGGGTCTCGGGAGTGGACTGCATCTGGGCGCTCATGGCGTGGCCTTTCACAATATGAAAATGTTTCACGTCATGTGAAACGATGAGCGCATTGAAGCAGTAAACTGCAAGCAATTTCACATTGCGCGATAAATTTTCATTCTATGAAAACCGTCAATTCCTCCATCCAGGTGCTCGACCGGGCGATGGCGCTCGTCGCCGTCATGGCGCGCTCGCCGGGCCCGGTGAGCCTGAGCCGGCTGGCCGGCGAAGCCGGGCTGCATACCGCCAGCGCGCACCGCATTCTCGGCGCGCTGATGGCGCATGGCCTGGTCGAGAAGACCGGCGCCGGGGCCTATGATCTGGGCGTGCGCTGGCTCGAAGTGGGCAATCGCTTGCGCGCGCGCCTGAACATCCGCCAGGTGGCGATGCCTTTCATGCAGCGCCTGGCCGAGCAAACGGGCGAGACGGTGAACCTCATCGTGCGTCGCGGCGACGAGGCCGTCTACGTCGAGCGCGTGACCGGCGGCCAGACGCTGATCCAGGTCGTCCAGGTGGTCGGCGCGCACGCCCCGCTGCACGTCACCGCGGTGGGCAAGATCTTTCTCGCCGAAGACAGCGCGAGCGGCGTGATGGGCTACGCCGAGCGCACCCGCCTGCCGGCGTACACCCCGAATACGCTGACCACGCTCGAGCGCCTCAACGCGGAACTCGCGACCATCCGCCGCGAGCAGCTTGCGTATGACCGCGAGGAGGCCGAACTGGGTGTCGCCTGCATCGGCGCCCCCGTCCGCGACGCCGAGGGCAAGCTCGTCGCCGGGCTGTCGATCTCGGCCCCGGCCGACCGCCACAAGCCGGGCTGGGCCGAGGCCCTGCGCGCGGCCGCCGACCAGACGGGTGCCGCCCTCGGCTACCCGGGCGGAACCTGAACGCGGGGTTGACGAGTCGCCGGGGGGGCCGGCCGAACCCCGGGAATCCTTGCCGCGTCGCCCCTGGCCGCGCCACGACGCTTGCGGAGCGGCGCGTTTATTGGCACTGTGCCGCCATGACGACTTCCCCCGGGCCCAGGGCCGCCACCCGCTACCAGATCGCCGCCTGGGTGATCATGGCGGCTGGCCTCCTGCTGGCCCTCGCCCTGCATCTCCTGCCCGCGCTGCTGGCGGGCCTGCTGGTGTCCCAACTGGTGCACCTGCTCGCCCCGCGCTTCGTCATCGGCCGCCTGGACCACGCCTGGGCCAAGATCCTCGTGGTCTCGCTCATCACGCTCATCGTCCTCGGCGCACTCAGCGGCTTCAGTGCCGCCATCATCCTTTACCTCCGCACCGAAGGCGGCCTGGCGGGCCTGCTGACCAAGATGGCGGAGATCGTCGAGAACTCGCGCGCCTTGCTGCCGTTGTGGGCCGCCGCGTGGCTGCCGCATGGGGACGTTTCGGCGACCCGCGACGTCCTCGTCGAGTGGCTGCGCACCCATGCCCTGGAGATCCGGCAGTTCAGCGGCGCCGCCGGAAAGGGCCTGCTTCATTTCATCATCGGCCTGATCATCGGCAGCTTCGTCGCCTTGCGCGAGGCCAGCGCGGGCGGCGCGCGCGCGCCCCTGGCCCAGGCCCTGGTCGAGCGGGCCAACCGCCTGGGCGACGCGTTTCGCCGCGTGGTCTTCGCGCAGGTGCGCATCTCCGCGCTCAACGCATTGCTGACGGCGGTCTACCTGATGGGCGTGCTGCAGGCCTTTGGCGTCCACCTGCCGTTCACCAAGACCATGATCGTCGTCACCTTCCTCGTCGGCCTGCTGCCCGTGCTGGGCAATCTCATTTCGAACACCATCATCGTCGTGATCTCGCTTTCGCAGTCGCTGGAGATCGCGTTCGCCTCGCTGGGCTTCCTGGTGCTCATCCACAAGCTCGAATATTTCGTGAATGCCCGTATCATCGGCGAGCAGATCCAGGCGCGCGCGTGGGAGCTGCTGATCGCCATGCTGGTCATGGAGGCGGCGTTCGGCGTGCCCGGCGTCATCGCCGCACCGATCTTCTACGCCTATATCAAGAAAGAATTGTCAGACCAGGAGCTCATCTAGAACATGTCGAACGACAGCGAATCCCTCGTCATCACCGCCAGCGGTGAAGACAAAATCGGCCTGGTGGAGGGCCTGACGCGCCGCATCGCGGACAGCGGCTGCAACATCGAGGAATCGCGCATGGCCGCCCTCGGCGGCCGCTTCGCGCTGCTGATGCGGGTGTCGGGCAGCTGGGACGCGCTGGCCAAGCTCGAGGCGCGCCTGCCGAGCGTCGGCGAGGAGCTGGGTCTGGCCATCATCCAGCAGCGCACCCGCCCGACGCGGGCCGCCAAGCCGCTGATTCCCTACATGGTCGACGTCACCGCACTCGATCAGCCGGGCATCGTCAACAGCCTGGCCAATTTCTTCGCGCGCCTGCACATCAACATCGAGGCGCTCGACACCGATACCTACCCGGCGCCCCATACCGGCGCGCCGATGTTTGCCGTCCACATGACGCTGGGCATCCCGGCGGACGCGCACATCGCCACGCTGCGCGGCGATTTTCTCGACTACTGCGACGACCAGAATCTCGACGCCACCTTCGAGCCGATGCGCAGCTGAAGAACCCTCATTTGCCCGCGCCGGCCGCCTCGTGCGGCGACCCGGCGAAAGGAATCCCGGATGCCCAGTCTGCTCATCATTGCCCACGGCAGCCGCCGCGCGGCCTCCAACGACGAAGTACGCGCCCTCGCCGACGCCGTGCGTGCCCAGCCTGGGCACGACTACGCGCACGTCGAAACGGCGTTTCTCGAGCTCGCCGAGCCGAGCATTCCGCAAGGCCTCGCGGCGCTGGCGCAGAACGGCGCGACCGAGATCGTCGCGTTTCCCTACTTCCTGGCGGCAGGAACCCATGTGGCGCAGGACATTCCCGAGGCCATCGCGGCGTTCACCGCCGCGCATCCCGGCGTCGCCGTGCGGCTCACCCCTCACCTGGGGGCGGCTGCAGCCCTGCCGCGCGCCATCCTCAGCGTCGCCGGCTGATCATTCGCCTTCGCTGACGCTGAGTTCGATGTAATACATCGGCACGACCTCGTCTTCCCGCCGCGCGGGAGGCTGGCTGCGCACCAGTGCCGCTTCGACGCGTGCGGCCTGCAGCGCGGGCCGGTCGATCACCGCCGGATAGAGGCGCCAATGCTTTTCGACCATTTCGGCCTGCTGGCACGCGCTCGCCTCCAGCGCGGCGCGCGTGCTCGCGTCGAGGTGCGGCAGCAGCAGCATCCAGGGTGCCTGCCAGGCGTGGTAGTCGTGCACCAGACGGGTGTGCGCCGCGTCCATGCCGGCGGTGGCGATGAACAGCGGCGGGAACGCCTCCGCCTCCAGCACCCGGCCGCGCAGGTGCTCGCCGCCCCGGAGCGTGTGCAGGCCCAGGCCGGAGCCGTCGTCGGAGCGGCGAAACCATTGCACGACGCCGCTGGCGAGACTGTTCACGTAGCGCGTGAGATAGAGGCCGGCAGACTCGGCCAGGCCGGTGATCGCCCCGCTCTGGAAACGTTCCTGCGCGGCGATGCCGGCGCGCCAGTCGAGCGGCGGCCGCGTGTCGGTTTCGCTGTCGTTGCGTACGCTGTGCAGGAGCGCCAGCGGCTGGTCGTCGCGGCCCAGCAGCCACAGTTCGAACGGATCACGAAAGCGGAAGGGCAGGTCGCGATGCACCCTGAGCAGATGCTCGTAGACGACCGCACCCATGTGTTCGAGCCGACGGAAGTCGTCCGACGGATAGAGCGGGCCGCGCTTGAGGCCCTTCTCGGCCGACCAGTGGCCATAGCGGATGTCCGATATCTGCGCGCGCTTGCCCGCGCGGCCGAGGCCGTCGAGCAGCGCGTCGTTGGCGACGTAGATGTCCCACTCGATGCCGTCGGTGGTGACGGCCTCGGCCGATTCGTATCGAATGACGTGCACCACGCCGCGGAACGGGTTGAGCAGGCGCTGGGCGTAACATTCGATCTGCATGTCATGCACTTTACATGACGCGCGATCCGATTCAAGGCAAGGCGCGGCGATCGGGCGGTGGCCACGCCTTCCGCGTTGGTGGCATAATTCGGACATTCGCATCTCTTTGGAGGAGCCACGATGAAAGCGACGGTCCTGTCCCTGTCCGCCCTGGCCCTGCTGGCCGGCTGCGCGAGCAGCCCCAGCGCCGAACAGCAGGCTGCGATGGCGGCCGATGCCCGCAAGGCAGCCGGCACCCTGATCCAGCAGCTGGGCGGCGAACTGAAGGCGGCGCTTGCCGAAAAAGGCCCCGACGGCGCGATCGGCGTCTGCAAGCTGCGCGCCCCCCGGATTGCAGCGGACGTTTCCAGGCAGTCGGGCTTCACGGTCAAGCGCGTCAGCCCGAAGAACCGCAATCCCGCGGGCGTGCCGGATGCCTGGGAAACTCAGGCGCAGGCCACCCTCGAGACGCGCCTGGCCGCGGGCGAGAAGCCCGAGACGCTGGAGACCTGGCAGGTCGTCCGCACCGCGACCGGCAAGCAGTTCCGCTACGCGAAGGCGCTTCCCGTCCAGCCGGTCTGCCTGACCTGCCATGGCGACCCGGCGAAGATGGCCGACGGGGTGAAGGCGCGCCTGGCGGCGGACTATCCGCTCGACAAGGCGACCGGCTACGCGCCGGGCATGCTGCGCGGCATCGTGTCGGTCAAGCGCGACCTGTAGGAATCCCTCCGACAAGAAATTCCCGGGCGGGCGGGCTTCAGACCCGCCCGATTCTGCCGTTTAATCACCCGAAGCGCCCAGGTATGTCGCGGAGGAATGAAGCGTGCTGAATCGTCTCGTCGGAATGTTCAACAAGGAGCAGGCTCCCGCGCCTGCCCCACGTGCCGCGGTGCCGGCCGAGCCGGTCTCCAGGCCGGCTGAAAAAGCCCCCTCGGTCATGCGCCGCGAGGCGATGCTGGGCCGCGACCAGAAGATCGCGGCCTACACCTTCATGCTGCGCCGCGCGACCGACGACGCGAGCGACGCGGGGCTGCCGGAAGTGCAGCGCCTCTACGACGACACCCTGCTCGGCAATCTTCAGCGCATGGACATTGCGCGTCTCCTCGGCCAGCGCCACGCCTTCGTGCCGATCGCACCCGCCAGCCTCGGGCACCCGTTGATCGACGGCTGGCCGGCCGCCGGCACGGTTTGGCTGCTCAGGCTCGACGCGCAGGCCCTCGCCGATGACGCCGTCCTGGCGCGCATGACCGAGCTGAAGGCGCGCGGCTTCCAGTTCGCCGTGCAGGCCGACGAAGTCATGCGGCCCGAGCGCCACCCGGTCCTGCAACTCGCCGACTACGTCGAAGTGGACGTGAGCAGCGAGGACATTCCCGCGGTCACCGCCCAGCTGGCCGCGGTTTCCAAGATCGCCGCAGGGAAGAAGTTTGTCGCGACCGACGTGCAGACGCTGGAAGCCTTCCACATGTGCCACAAGCTCCAGTTCGCCCTCTTCATGGGCCCCTTCATCACGCGCCACGAAACGCTCGCCAGTCCCACCATGGGCCCGTCGCGCGCCAAGGTGCTCGACTTGATGAACCGGGTGCGCACCGGCGCCGAGCAGCCTGAGCTCGCGGCGCAGTTCCGCCAGGACCCCGCCTTGTCGGTACGGCTGCTGCGCTACGTCAACTCGCCCGGCATGGGCCTGATGAACAAGATCGGCGGCATCGAGCAGGCGCTGATGGTGATGGGCCAGGACAAGCTGTACCGCTGGCTCACGCTGATCCTGTTCACCGGTGGCCAGGCGCAGGAGCTCGACCACGCATTGCTGGAGAACGCGCTGGTGCGCGGGCGCGTCGCCGAGCAGCTCGCAGGCCGAGCGCTGTTCGCCAAGGCGCGCGACGAGATTTTCGTCGCCGGCCTGTTCTCGCTGCTCGACGTGGTGATGCACATGCCGATGGAGCAGGTGCTGAAGCAGATCAGCCTGCCGGCCGAGATCACCGAGGCGCTCCTGCACCGACAGGGGCCGTACGCGCCCTACCTCGCGCTCGCGATCGCCTGCGAGCAGGACGACCAGAGCAGCATCGAGGCCCTGGCCAAGCAGATCGGCCGCGACGTGGCCGACATCAACGGCGTCCACATGGACGCGCTGCTGTGGGCGCAGCAGCTGTCGGGCGACGTCTGAACGGACCGCCTTCGGCCGGCCCGCCAGCCGGCTGGTGCGTCTACATCCTGCGCTGCGCCGACGGCACCCTCTATACCGGCATCACGACCGACGTCGCACGCCGCGTCGCCGAGCACAACGGTGACGGCGCGGGCGGCGCGCGCTACACGCGCGCGCGTCGCCCCGTCGAACTGGTCCATGTCGAAGCCGCCGCCGACCGCATCGCGGCCATGCGCCGCGAAGCGGCAATCAAGCGGCTCGACCGCGGCGCCAAGCTGGCGCTGTGCGGCATCGCGTCTCCCACGCGCTGAATCCTAGCGGCCGTTGTTGCCGTTCAGCCGCATCCGCAGCTGCGGCAGGGCGGCCGCGGCGGCGCGCCGGCCGGCCTCGATCGCCTGCGCGGCGCGGTGGAACTCCATCAGGCCGAGGTCGGCCAGCAGCGGCGTCACCAGCACGTCGGCCGGTTCGCCCGCCAGCCGGCTGCGGGTGATCAGCACCTGCATGATGTTGATGCTGGAGGCCAGCACGTCGAGCATGGCGGGCGGGCGCGGGCCGTGGTCCGGGGCGAAGCCGAGCTGCGACATGCCGTTCTGGATGCGCGTCATCACCGTCCCGGCGAGCGTGGCCGGCTCCGCGTCGGGCGGCGGGGACTTCGCCGGCTTCGGCTTGAGATGGCGCCCCAGCAGGTCGGCATTGAGGTCGACCGCGATCACGAGGTCGGCGCCCATCGCGCGGCACAGCGACACCGGCACCGGATTGACCAGCCCGCCGTCGACCAGCCAGCGGCCGTCGCGCTGCACCGGCGTGAACAGGCCCGGCAGCGCGATCGAGGCGCGCACGGCGTCGGTGACCTTGCCTTCGCGCAGCCATACCTCGCGCCCGCGCGCGAGATCGGTGGCGACGGCGCCGAAGGGCCGCGCCAGCGTCTCGATGTCGCGGTCGACGACATGTGCGCGGAAGAATTCGATCAGCTTTTCGCCCTTGATCAGGCCGCCGCCGAGCGAAAAATCGAGGAAGCCCATCACCGCCTGCAGCCTGAGGCTGCGCACCCATTGCTCCAGGCGGTCGAGTTCGCCGCCGACGCAGGCGGCGCCCACCAGCGCCCCGATCGAGGTCCCGCAGACGATGTCCGGCTCGACGCCGGCGTCGGCCAGCGCGCGGATCACGCCGATGTGGGCCCAGCCGCGCGCGGAGCCGCCGCCGAGGGCAAGTCCGATGCGCGGGCGGGGCGGCGCGCTCATCGAAGGCTCAGTCGGCCTCGCGCTCGATGCCGCAGCATTGCACGCGCTCGTCGGGCGGCGGTTCGCTGAGGATGGCGCCCGTGACCGGGTTGGGGCGGAATACCGTGCAGCCCTTCAGGCCAAGTGCATGGGCTTCGCGATAGAGTTCGGCGAAGCGCTCGAACGGCGTGTCGGCGGCGACGTTGATCGTCTTCGAGATCGCGTTGTCGACGCAGGGCTGCAGCGCGGCCTGCATCGCGAGGTGCGCGCGCGGATCGAGCGCACGCGCCTCGATGAAGGCGGGCGGCATGCCCTCGTGGCCCAGGGATTGCCACCGCAGCCAGGCGTAGTCGCGCACCGTGTGCGTGCGGTAGCGGCCGTCGGCCTGCAGCACGCGCCGCTCGGCTTCGGCGGCGAAGACGGGCTCGATGCCGCTCGAACAGTTGTTGGCCAGCAGGCTGATCGTGCCCGCCGGCGCGATCGCCAGCAGATGGCTGTTGCGGATGCCGTACGCGGCGATGGCGTCGCGGATGTTCGCCGGCAGGCGCGCGGCGAAGCCGCTGGCGAGGAAGGCGTCGCGCGCGAACGCGGGGAAGGCGCCCTTCTCGCGCGCCAGCTCGACCGATGCGAGGTAGGCGGCGTCGCGCACGGTCTGCATCGCGTCGGTCGCCAACGCGCGTGCGCCGGCGCTGTCGTAGGCGAGGCCGAGCAGCACCAGCGCGTCGGCCAGGCCCGTGATGCCCAGCCCGATCCGCCGCTTGCGGCGCGCTTCGTCGGCCTGCGCGGGCAGGGGGTAGCGTGACACGTCGATGACGTTGTCGAGGAAGCGCACCGCCAGCCGTGCCGCGTCGGCCAGCCCTTCGAGATCGAGGCGCGCGTCGGCGGCGAAGGGGGCGGTGACGAAGGCGGCGAGATTGAGCGAGCCGAGGTCGCAGGCGCCGTAGGGCGGCAGCGGAATCTCGCCGCAGGGGTTGGTCGCGGTCAGGTGCTCGACGTCGCCGAGCGTGTTGTCGCGGTTGATCGTGTCGACGAACAGCACGCCGGGCTCGGCGGTGTCGTAGGCCGCGCGCAGGATGCGCTGCCACAGCGCGCGGGCCTTCAGCGTGCGGACCACACGGCAGGGAACCGGCGCGCCGGTTCCGGTCCAGCGCCGCAGCACGGTGTCGGCGGCGGTTTCGCCGGCGTGCAGGGGAAACACCAGCGGCCACTCCGCGTCGTCCGCCACCGCCTGAATGAACGCGTCGCTGACCTGCACCGACAGGTTGAAGTGGCGCAGCACGGCCGGGTCGCGCTTGGCATCGACGAAGACCTCGATGTCGGGATGGTCGCAGCGCAGCGTCGCCATCATCGCGCCACGCCGCGCGCCGGTGGACAGCATGGTCGCGCACATCGCGTCCCAGATGTGCATGAACGACACCGGGCCGGAGGCGATGCTGCCGGTCGCCTGCGCCACGGTTCCCGCCGGCCGCAGCGTGGAGAAGTCATAGCCCACGCCGCCGCCGTGCTGCATCGTCAGCGCGCCTTCCTTCAGTGCCTCGAAGATGTGCTCGAGGTCGTCGGCGATCTCGCCCATGACGAAGCAGTTGAACAGCGTCACCCGGTGGCCGGTGCCGGCGCCGGCGAGGATGCGGCCGCCGGGCAGGAAGCGGAAGCCGTCGAGCAGCGCGGCGAAGCGCGCCACCCACGGCTCGCGATCGTTCGCTTCCGCCTGGGCGACCGCGTGCGCCACCCGCTGCCAGCTCGCCCGAATGTCGGCCTCGCCCGGCGCGCGGTAGCGCGTTTCCCAGATGTGGCGGGAGATGTCCATGCGGAAGGGGTCGGTCGTCGTCATGCCTGTGCGCGATGGGGCGAGGTTTGAGGCATTATCTCCCCCCTTGAGTGTTTGAGCACCTGAACCCTTCAGGGTAGCCGCCCCGCCTGTTTCGACCATGGATACGCCCCATCCCTATTCCGCGCTGACGCCGGACTGCGCGCTCGACGCGCTCGACAGCACCGGCCTCAGGGCCGACGGCCGCCTGCTGGCGCTCAACAGCTACGAGAATCGCGTCTACCAGATGGGCGTCGAGGACGCGGCGCCGGTCGTGGTCAAGTTCTACCGCCCCGGACGCTGGAGCGATGCGGCGATCCTCGAGGAACATGCCTTCACGGCGGAACTCGCCGAACGGGAGATTCCGGTCGTCGCGCCGCTCGCGCTGAACGGCGCCACGCTCCACCTGCACGCCGGCTACCGCTTCGCGGTCTACCCGAAGCAGGGCGGCCGCATGCCGGAGTTCGACCGCGCCGAGACGCTCGAGTGGATGGGCCGCTTCCTCGGGCGCATCCACGCGGTCGGTGCGATGGCGCGCTTCGCGCACCGGCCGACGCTCGATCTCGACAGCTTCGGCTATGCCTCGCGCGACGTCCTGCGCGACTGGCTGCCGGCGGACCTGAAGCCGGCGTGGGACAGCGTCGTCGACCACGCCCTGCAGAGCGTCGCGTACTGTTACGCACGTGCCGGCGCCGTGGCCGCGATCCGCCTGCACGGCGACTGCCACGCGGGCAACGTGCTGTGGACCGATGCCGGGCCGCACTTCGTCGATTTCGACGACGCCCGCATGGGACCTGCGGTGCAGGATCTGTGGATGCTGCTGTCCGGCGAGCGCGAGCAGCAGCAGGCACAACTGAACGAGATCCTCGCCGGCTACGAGGACTTCATGGAATTCGATCCGCGCGAACTCCATCTGGTCGAGGCGCTCAGAACCTTGAGGCTGATCCATCACGCGGCCTGGCTCGCGCGGCGCTGGGACGACCCGGCCTTCCCTGCCGCGTTTCCGTGGTTCAATACGCAGCAGTACTGGCAGGCGCGCATCCTCGAACTGCGCGAGCAGATCGCGCTGATGGACGAACCGCCGCTGGTGGCCTGAGACACAATTTCTTCCGGGGCGCGGCGAAGGCTCCGGCGAGCAAGGATCCGAGACATGTGCGGCATTGCAGGGGAATTCCGTTTCGACAACACGAGGCCGGACGCCGCGGCGATGGCGCGCATGCTGGCGAAGCTGGCGCGGCGCGGCCCCGACGCCGAAGGCCAGCACGCCGACGGCCCGGTGCGGCTGGGCCACCGGCGGCTGGCGATCATCGACCTGTCGCCGCGCTCGGCGCAGCCGATGGCCGACGCCGCGAGCGGCACCGCGCTGGTTTTCAACGGCACGATCTACAATTATCCGGAACTGCGCGCCGAGCTGATCGAGCGCGGCCACGTCTTCCACTCGGACGGCGACACCGAAGTCATCCTGCGCGCCTGGCTCGAATGGGGCGAGACCTGCGTCGAGCGCCTGCACGGCATGTTCGCGTTCGCCATCTGGGATCGCGAAAAGCTGTTCCTGGCGCGCGATCGCCTCGGGATCAAGCCGCTCTACTACAGCGAGACGCTCGGCTGCTTCCGCTTCGCCTCGACGCCGCAGGCGCTGATCGCGGCGGGCGGCGTCGACACCGGCATCGACGCCGTGGCGCTGCACCACCTGTTCACGCTGCATGCCGTGGTGCCGGCGCCGCGCACCATCCTCAACGGCATCCGCAAGCTCGCCCCCGGCACCACGCTGACGGTGAACGCGCGCGGCGAGCTCACGCACCGCAGGTACTGGTCGCTCAAGGCCCAGCGGCCGGCGGTCGCGAAGACCGAGGCCGAGTGGACCGAAGCGATCCACGCGAGTCTCCGCCAGGCGGTCAAGAAGCGCATCGAGATCGCCGACGTCAAGGTCGGCGTGCTGCTGTCCGGCGGCCTCGACTCGAGCCTGCTGGTCGCGCTGCTCGCCGAGCAGGGCGTGCCCGACCTGATGACCTTCACGGTCGGCTTCGAGGACCAGCCCGAGGAACGCGGCAACGAATTCGAGTATTCCGACCCGGTGGCGGCGATGTACCACACGCGCCACCACAAGTACCTGATCCCGAATGCCGAGGTCCTGCGGCGGCTGCCCGAGGCGGTCGACCAGATGAGCGAGCCGATGTTCGCGCAGGACGCGGTGGCCTTCTACCTGCTGTCGGAGCAGGTCAGCAAGACGGTCAAGGTGGTGCAGAGCGGCCAGGGCGCGGACGAGGTCTTCGGCGGCTATTTCTGGTACCCGCGCATGGCGGCGGAAACCGGGGGCAGCGCGCTGGAGCGCTTCCGCCGCCATTACTTCGACCGTGACCACGACGAGTTCCTGCAGCTGGCGACGCCGCCGTATCACGGCCCCGACTACACGGCGGAGACGGTCGCCGCCCATCTTGCGGAACCTTTCGCCGACGAATTCATCGATCAGGTATTGCGCATGGACACGACCATGCTGATCACCGACGATCCGGTGAAGCGCGTCGACAACATGACCATGGCGTGGGGACTGGAGGCGCGCGTGCCCTTCCTCGACCACCAGCTGGTCGAGCTGGCCGCGGCGATGCCGCCGGAACTGAAACTCGCATCGGAGGGCAAGCACGTGCTGAAGACCATCGCGCGCGGCCTGATTCCCGATGCGGTGATCGACCGCAAGAAGGGCTACTTTCCGATGCCGGCGCTCAAGTACGTTCGCGGAGACTTTCTCGATTTCATGCGGGACATCCTGAATTCGCAGGCCTGCCGCGCGCGCGGCGTCTACCAGCGCAGCTACGTCGACACGCTGCTCGATGCGCCCGAGCGGCATCACACCCGCATCCAGGGCAGCAAGCTGTGGCACCTGGCGCTGCTGGAGTACTGGCTGCAGAGGCATGCTTGATCGGTTTGGGCATCACGCTCGCCCCCTCCCCCTCTCGGGGAGCCTTGGGGAGAGGGCGGCCCGCCTCGTCGTCCTGCTGGCGGCACTGGCGGCGAGTCCCGCGCATGCGCAGGGCGACTTCGGCAGCTGGCTCGCCGGCTTCCGCCAGGAGGCCGCGGAACAGGGCATCTCGTCCGCCACGCTGGACGCCGCGCTCACCGGTGTGACGCCGGACGAGCGCGTGATCGCGCTGGACCGCCGCCAGCCCGAATTCCTGCAGACCTTTTCCGACTACCTGCGGCGGCGCGTCACCGACGCCTTCGTCGCGCAGGGGCAGGCGCTGCTGGCCGAGCACGCCGCGCTGCTGGATGCGGTCGAGCAGCAGTACGGCGTGCCGAAGACCGTGCTGGTGGCGTTCTGGGGGCTGGAAACGCGCTACGGCGCGGTACAGGGCGATCTCAACGTCCCGGCGAGCCTCGCCACGCTGGCCTGGGAAGGCCGCCGCAGCGGGTTCTTCCGCGGCGAGCTGCTCGACGCGCTGCGCATCATCGATGCCGGCCACGTCAGCGCACACGAGATGACCGGCTCGTGGGCCGGCGCGATGGGACAGATGCAGTTCATGCCGTCGACCTTCCGCGCCTATGCGGTCGATGGCGACGGCGACGGCCGCATCGACGTGTGGCATTCGCTGCCCGACGCGATGGATTCCGCGGCGCACTACCTTCAGCGTGCGGGCTGGCGCGCGCACGCGCCGGTGGCGATCGAGGTGCGGCTGCCGGAGGGGTTCGACTGGCGGCAGGCGCGGGTCTTTCATCGCCTGCAGGTTGCCGAGTGGACGGCGATGGGCGTGGCCGCCGCCGACGGGAGCGTCCTGCCGGAAGGGGCCGGGCGCGCCGGCATCGTGCTGCCACAGGGCTGGCAGGGGCCCGCCTTCATGGTGTTCGACAACTTCGACGTCGTGATGAAGTGGAACCGTTCGCAGAACTACGCGCTGACGGTCGCCCAGCTGGCGAGCCAGCTGGCAGGAGGCCACGCCGTGTTCGCGGGCGGGGGCGAGCCGGGCGCGCTCAGCGTCGCCGACTTCCGGTGGCTGCAGCAGGCGCTCGACGAGCTCGGCTACGATGCCGGCACGCCGGACGGCTTCCCCGGTCCGCGTACCCAGACCGCCGTTCGCCTCTACCAGGCGCTTCACCGGTTGCCGGTCGACGGCTACGCCGGGCCGAGCCTGCTGGCGCATGTCCGGCAGGCGCATGCCGAAGCGGCGGCGGCAGGCACGCTGGTTCTCGCGCCTCCGCCCACCTTCGCCGGCGAGGACGAGGCGCCCTGAGTCGGGTGTGCTATTTTTTCGGGGTTTCGAGACTGAGGAGGCAGGGGTGAGCGACGCGCGCAATGTTCTGGGCGGGCTGCTGCAGGTATGCAGCGTCGCGCCGCTGACCGGCTTCGTGCGCGACGGCCTCTGCCACACGGGGCCGCAGGACCTCGGCAGCCATACCGTCTGCGCGCAGATGACCGAGGCTTTCCTGGAGTATTCGCGGAGTCGCGGCAACGACCTCGTCACCCCCGTTCCCGAATATGGCTTTCCCGGCCTCAAGGCGGGCGACCGCTGGTGCGTGTGTGCCGCGCGCTGGCTCGAGGCTGCGGAGGACGGCGTCGCGCCGCCGGTGGTGCTGGACGCCACCCACGAGCGTGCCCTCAAGGTGATCGCGGTGGCCGATCTGGAATACCACGCCCTGCGTCATTCCGCTCATCCTGGCCCGGAAAGGCCCGAAGCATGAGCCTCGTCTGCTGGAAATGCGGCGCCAGCCTGGCGGGAATGCCGCTGCCGCTGTCGCGCCGCGACACCTGTCCCAGCTGCCGCGCCGACCTGCACGTCTGCAAGCTGTGCCGCCACTACGACGCGCATCGTGCCGGCCAGTGCCGCGAGCTCGCGGCCGACCGCGTCGCCGACAAGACGCGCGCCAACGACTGCGGCTGGTTCGTGCCGCGCCCCGAAGCCTATCGCGGCGGCGGTGCGGTGATGGCGCAGCCCGCCCGCAGCGCGCTCGACGCGCTGTTCTCGCAAGCGACCGGCGCCGAACCCGCCGAGGCGGACAAGCCCGCCAAGCCCCCGACGTCGCTCGACGACCTGTTCAGGAAGTAAGCGGCCGCCGCAGCTGCCGCAGCGCCTGCCACTCGTACAGCACCAGCCCCGCGCCGATCAGCGCGATGCCGGCCCAGCCGATCGCCGGGATGCGCTCGTGGTTCAGCGTCTGGCCGAGCAGCAGCGCCGACACCGGCGTGACCAGCATGATCAGCGCGATGCGCCCGGCGTCGAGGTGCTTGATGATGTAGTAATAGAGGGTGAAGCCCACCACCGAGCCGAGGATGCCGAGGTAGGCGATGGCCGCCATGGCGCGCAGCGTGGTGTCCGGCGGCAGCCGCGCGGCGTCGGCCAGCACCCAGGCCAGCACGAAGCATGGCACCGCCACGCCGAGCGAACCGGTGGTGATGGCGAGCGACGACACGCGCACGTTCAGCCGCTTGATCCACACCAGGCCGAGCGCCTGCAGCGCCATGCCGGCCACCGTCGCTAGCGTGCCGAGCGTGGCCTGGCGGTCGCCCGGCCACGGCTGGCCGAAGATCAGCCACAGCCCGGCCAGCGCCAGCACGAGGCCGCCGATCCGCAGCCGGTCGAGCGTGCGCTCGGCGAGCCACAAGGCGGCGAACACCCCGGTCACCAGCGGCGACAGGCCGAAGATCACCGAGATCAGGCCCGACGGGATGTGCAGCGCGCCCCAGTAGGTGAGCAGCATCGACGAGAACAGCGACAGCCCGCTGACCGCATACAGCCGGCGTGCCGCCGGGGTGAACGGGAAGGCGGTGCGGGTGGCGGCGAGCAGCGCGAGGCAGACCGCCAGCCCGATCAGCATGCGCGCCATCACCGCGAAGCTGAAACCGGCGCCCTGGGCGCTCCACTGGATGGCGAGCGGGGTGGTCGACCAGATCAGGATGACGCCGAGATAGGCGGCGGGGACGGACATCGCGGCAGCGGTTCAGAGCAGGGTGTCGCCGGCGCGCTCGGGCTGATAGGGAATGTCGACGATGCGCGCGCGCACCGTCTGGCCGTTCGGCGCCAGCCATTCGATCTGCTGGCCGACGGCGAGCCCCAGCACGGCGATGCCGGCCGGCGTCGTCACCGACAGCTGGCCGGGCGCGCCGGTCAAGTCGCGCGGATAGACCAGCGTGACCTCGACCTCGCGGCCGGCCGGCTCGACGACGAAGCGGACGCGCGAATTCATCGTCACCACGTCGGGCGGCATCGCCTCGGACAGCGCGACCTCGGCACGGTCGAGTTCGCCGCGCAGGGCGTCGAGTCCGGGCTGGTCGTCAGGCAGGCCGGCGAGCATGGCTTCGAGGCGCTCGAGGTCGCGCTCGGATACGGTGATGGCGGGTCGGGTCGTGATTTCCATGGCGGTCTCCTGCGGGAAGGCACACAAATGAAAACCGCCCGGGCCGAGGCCCGGGCGGTGTTGCCAAAGACTATAGCACCGAAGGCGGGGTGGGGCCAGCCCGGAGCTAGGCGGCGGACGCCAGGCTTTCCAGGCTCTCCGCCGCGATCTCGCGGACGTCGGCGTCTTCGTCGGCGAGACGTGCCTCCAGCCACGATTTCGCTGCGGCGTCGCCCGTGAGTCCGAGGTAGTGGCAGGCGTCGGCGCGCACCCGCGCGTCGGCGCGCTGCGACAGGTCGCCCAGGCGCGGCAGCAGCGCGCGCAGCGCGTCGCTGCCGGCGAAGGTTTCCAGCAGCACGCCCGCGCCGAGCCGTACATTGAGGCTGGCCTCGACGTTGTCGACGATCGGCAGCAGCGCGGCGAGCAGTGCCGGGTCGGCCTCGATCGCGGCCTGCGCGCGCGGCAGCTGGCCTTCCTTCAGGAGCAGGTGGAGCCAGTCGGCGATCCCTTCCTCGCTGTCGGCCTTGGCCGCCCAGTCGGCGAGCTCGGCCTTGCCGTGGACGCCGGCGAGCTCGATGCGGCCGAGCCGCAGCCAGGGCACCGAGCGCACGCCGAGCGCCTGCCCGACCTCCGGATGCTGTTCGAGGTTGACGGCTTCGAGGCGCCCGATCGTCCCCTGCTTCACCAGGTCGGCGAGCGTGGCGAGCATCGCCGGGCAGTGCGGGCAGTGGGTCGAGATCAGCAGGAGCGCATCGGGGGCGGACATGGGACGGCGGATTCGTCGGATAATCGGTGCATGGAATTTACCATCCTCCCCGTCACCCCGTATCAGCAGAACTGCTCGCTGGTGTGGGACGCGCACGGCCGTGCCGCGCTGATCGATCCGGGCGGCGAGGCCGAGCGCCTGCTGGCCGAGGTCGCGCGGCGCGGCCTCACGCTGGAAAAGCTCCTGCTGACCCACGGTCATCTCGACCACGTCGGCGCGGCGGCCGAACTGCGCGACGCGCTCCGCATTCCCATCATCGGGCCGCAGCGCGACGAGGCGTTCTGGCTCGACAGCCTGCCGCAGCAGGCCGAGCTGTTCGGCTTTCCGCCGGCGGAGGCGCTCGTGCCCGACCAGTGGCTGGAGGACGGCGACCGCGTCGACGTGGGCGCGATCCACTTCGACGTCCTGCACTGTCCGGGCCACACGCCCGGCCACGTCGTGTTCTATGCACCCGAGGCGCGGCTCGCCTTCGTCGGCGACGTGCTGTTCAAGGGCTCGATCGGCCGCACCGATTTTCCGCGCGGCAACCATGCGGCGCTGCTCGCCGCGATCCGCGAGAAGTTGTTACCGCTCGGCGACGACGTGCGTTTCGTGCCCGGGCACGGCGCGATGTCGACCTTCGGCCACGAGCGCCGCGCGAACCCTTTCGTCGGCATGGCGTCCGAAGAGGATTCCGCCTGAGTTTCCCTTCTGCAAGGAGCGCGCGATGAAGCCTTCCCGTCTGTCGCATACGCTGTTTTCCGTGCTGCTGCTGGCGGCCGCAGCGCAGGCGCAGGATCTTTCTGCGGTCGTCGTTCCGCCGCCGGGAGCCCCGCCGCTCACGCCGGCTGCGCGGGCACTGCTCGACGCCGCCAACGCGCGGGTGCCGCAACTCGACACCGCCGGCTTCCTCGCGCAATTGAAGGCGCATCCGGAAACCATAGTCATCGACGTGCGGACTCCGGCCGAGGTGGACGACTCCGGCCACATCGCGGCGCCGCACTTCCTCAACATCCCGCGCGGCCTGCTCGAGTTCAGGATCGAGACGGCCGTGCCGGACAAGCAGGCGCCCATCGTCGTGTACTGCGGGGTCAGCCAGCGCAGCGCGCTCGCCGCCGACACGCTGGCCCGCCTCGGCTATACGAACGTCCGCAATTACCGCGACGGCTTCGTCAACTGGAAGCGCGCCGGGCTGCCGATCGAGTAGCCGGGGGCCGCCTAGCTTCGCCGCGCAGGCGGCGCGATGGCGTCGAGCAGCGCGCCTGCGGCGTCGGCGGTGAGATGGCGGCGATCGCGGCGGGGGTTGTATTCGACGATCTCCATCGCGACGAAGGCCGCGTCGTTGCGCAAGCCAGCGAGCGCGGCGGCGAGTTCCGCGCGGCTGAGGCCGCCCGGAACCGGCGTGCCGACGCCCGGCTCCTCCGCCGGGTCGAGCGCGTCGAGATCGATGCTGACGCCGAAGCCCGCGGTGCCGCGCCGCACGATCGCGAGCGCCTCGGCGAATACTGTCGCGAGGCCACGCTCGCGCACTTCGTCCATGCCGAAGACGCGTACCCCGAGCCGGTGCAGCAGCGCCGCCTCGCCCGCCTCGAAGCTGCGCACGCCGATCAGGCACACGTGCTCGGGAAGCAGCTTGGCCTCGGCCCCCTCGATCGACGTGAGTGCCGCGTCGCCGTGGCCGAGCAGCGCGGCCAGCGGCATGCCGTGGATCTGCCCGCTCTCCGTGGTGGCGAAGGTGTGGCTGTCCATGTGCGCGTCGATCCACATCAGGCCGAGCGGTCCGCGCGTTGCGAGCATGCGGTGGACGCCGCTCCAGGTGCCGATCGCGCAGGAGTGGTCGCCGCCCACCACCAGCGGAAAGTGGCCGTCGCGCAGCGCCTGCTCGACGGCCGCGGCGAGCCGCGCGCCGAGCGCGGCGACCGCGTGCAGCGGCGTGTCTTCCGCTTCCCGCGGCACCCGCAGGATGGCGTCCCATTCGACGTGCTGCAGCGGCGTGTCGTGGAACACGCGGTAGCGGCGCAGCGCGTCAGGCCCCTCGGCGGTGGCCGGGTCGGGCGCGCCGGCGCCGCTGGCGGCGCCGATGACGACGATGTTGCGGGCAGCGCGGTTCACCCCAGCCCGCCGAGATTCACGTACTTCGTTTCCAGGTAGGCGTCGATGCCGCTGCGTCCCCCCTCGCGCCCGAGGCCAGACTGCTTCATGCCGCCGAAGGCCGCCTCGGCCGTCGAGATCAAGCTGGCGTTGATGCCGACCATGCCGTATTCGAGCCGCTCGGCGAGGCGCCAGGCGCGGCCGGCGTCGCGCGTGTAGGCGTAGGCGGCAAGCCCGTAGTCGGTGTCGTTGGCCTTGCGGATCGCGTCCGCCTCGTCGGCGAAGCGGATCAGCGGCGCGACCGGACCGAAGGTTTCGTCGCGGCACACCCGCATGCCGGTCGAGCAGCCGGCGAGCACCGTCGGCTGGAAGAATTGCCCGCCGAGTGTGTGGCGGGCGCCGCCGGCGAGCAGCGTCGCGCCGTGGGCGAGCGCGTCGGCGATGTGCGCCTCGACCTTTTCCAGAGCCGCCATGCTGATCAGCGGTCCGGTCTCGACGCCGGGCGTGAAGCCGTCTCCCACCTTCAGTCGCGACACGGCCGCGGCAAATCGCTCGGCGAAGGCATCGTGGATCGTGTCCTGCACGAACACCCGGTTGGCGCACACGCAGGTCTGCCCGCTGTTGCGGTACTTGCTCGCGAGCGCGCCCGCCACCGCGGCGTCGAGGTCGGCGTCGTCGAACACGATGAAGGGCGCGTTGCCGCCGAGTTCGAGCGCGACGCGCTTGAGCGTGCCGGCACTCTGCGCGAGCAGCTGCTTGCCCACTGCGGTCGAGCCGGTGAACGACACCTTGCGCACCTGCGGATGCGAAGTCAGCACGCCGCCGATCGTCGCGGCGTCGCCGGTGACGACGTTGAGCACGCCGGGCGGCAGGCCCGCGCGTTGTCCTAATTCAGCGAGCGCCAGCGCGGTGAACGGTGTCTGCGACGCGGGCTTGGCCACCACCGTGCAGCCGGCGGCGAGCGCGGCGCCGGCCTTGCGCGTCAGCATCGCGGCCGGGAAGTTCCACGGCGTGATCAGCGCCGCGACGCCGACGGGTTGCCTGAGCGTGAACATGCGCCGGTCCGCCCACGGCGACGGAATGATGTCGCCGTACACGCGGCGCGCCTCCTCGGCGAACCATTCGATGAAGCTCGCCGCATATTCGATCTCGCCGCGAGCTTCGGCGAGCGGCTTGCCCTGCTCGCTCACCATGATCACGGCGAGGTCGTCGCGGTGCGCGAGGATGAGGTCGAACCAGCGGCGCAGTGTCTGCGCACGGGCCTTCGCGGTCTGGTCGCGCCAGGCCGGGAAGGCGGCGTGGGCGGCTTCGACGGCGCGCTCGACATCGGCGACGGTGCAGCGCGGCGCATCGCCCAAAAGGGCGCTCGTCGCCGGGTTGTGGACGGCGAAGCGGGTGCCGTCGGAGGCGTTCCGCCAGCTGTCGTCGATCAGTGCCCGGGTCTTGAAGAGGGAAGGGTCGGCGAGCTTCATGGCGTGGACTGAACGGATCGTTCCCGCGCGGGCGCCCGGCCGGGCCGGGTCAGGCAACCAGCGTTTCGAGCAATGCGACCAGCGCGGATCCCGATGCGTTCCCCGGCGGCAAGGCGTACAGTGCGATCCCGCGTGTCCCGCACGCTTCCGCATCGATCGCCGCGGGCCCCGTCACCACGATCCGCTTCAGCTTGTGCAGCTGTCCGATCGCCGCGGCGTCGAGCGGACACGCATGCGTGATCGCGGTCGTCGCCCAGAACAGGCGCGGCACGACGTCGGCTGCCTCGGTCGCCGGATACTCGCTCCAGTTGTGGTCGAAGCACGGAATCGGCAGATCGTCCGCGCTGAAGGCGGCGCGGTCGAGGAAGACGACGCGTTCCTTCGCGCTCACTTGCCGTCGCCGGTCAGGCGTTCGAGCGCGCGCATGAGGGCGGACGAATCGAGCTCGCTGTCGCCGGCGCCCATCAGCGCGTTCATCTGCTGCGCGATCAGCGCCGCGCCGGGCAACGGGGTCGCGGTTTCCTGCGCGTTGTCCATGACGATGGCCATGTCCTTGTGGTGCAGCTTGACCTTGAAGCCGGGCTTGTAGTTGGAATCGAGCATGCGCTGGCCGTGCACCTCGAGGATGCGGCTGCCGGCGAAGCCGCCCATCAGCGCCTCGCGCATCTTCACCGGGTCGACGCCGTTGCGGCGCGCTAACAAAATTGCTTCTGCCACGCCCTCGAAGGTGAGGCCGACGACGATCTGGTTGCAGCACTTGACGACCTGGCCGGCGCCGTGGCCGCCGACGTGGACGATGTTCTTGCCGAGGATCTCGAACAGCGGGCGCACCTTCTCGTAGATCGGGGTCTCGCCGCCGACCATGATCGAGAGCGCGCCCTCGCGGGCGCCGGTTTCGCCGCCCGACACCGGCGCGTCGAGCATGTGGACGCCGCGCTCGGCGAGCGCGGCCGCGATGCGGCGGGTGGCGGCGGGCGAGACCGTGCTCATGTCGACGACGATGTGGCCGGGACGGGCCCCGTGCACCAGTCCGCGGTCGCCGAGGATGATCTGCTCGACGTCGGTGGTGTCGGAAACGACGGTGAAGGTGACGTCGGTTTCGGCGGCCACCTCGGCAGGCGTGCCCTTGCCGAGCGCGCCCATCACCAGCATCGGCTCGATGCGGTCGAAGCGGCGGCCGTAAACGGTGAGCTGATGGCCGGCCCGCAGCAGATTTTCCGCCATGGGACGACCCATGATGCCGCTGCCGATGAATCCGATCTTCATGATGCAAGTCCCTTCAACAACCAAAGCCAGAATGGCAGCGTAACCAATCCCGCCAGGGTTGACCAGCCCATGACCAGCCCCGCCAGGCGGGCGTCCAGGCCGAAGCGGTCGGCGAGCGCGATCACCATCACCATGGTCGGCATCGCGGCCTCCAGCACGCCGGCTTCGCCCAGCTCCGAAAGCGGGCCGGGCCATGCCAGCGCGACGCCGAGCCCCAGCAGGGGCATCAGCGCGAGCTTGATCGCGAGGGCGACGACCACGGCCTTTTGCGGGCGCAGATCGTGCCACGGAATCGTGAGGCCGAGCACGAACAGCATCAGCGGGATGGTCGGGCTGCCGGCCCAGCGCGCGGCCTCGACCAGCGGCGCCAGCGCCGCGCCGGAGAGGTTGACCGCGATGCCGGCGGCGAACCCCCACACCGGCGGCAGGCGCAGCCACATCCGCAGGAAGGAGGCGTGCTCGGTGTGGCGCCCGCAGTGGAAGGCGATCCAGACGCCGAGCGACCAGACCAGCGGCGTGGTCGCGAGCATGTCGGCGAAGAAGGGGTAGCGGCCGCCGCGTTCGCCGAACACCGTCGTGAGGAAGGGGTAGCCGAAGAACAGCACGTTGCCGAAACCCGATGCCAGCATGATGGCGCCGCGCTGAGGCCGCGACAGGCCGCGCCCGAGCGGCGTGGCGAACAGCGCCAGCGCGGCGAGACCGAGCCCTGCGAGGGTGGCGGTGCCGAGGATCAGCGGCAGCTGCAGCAGGTTGAAGTTGACGGTGGCCGACGCGCCGGCGGCGAAGAACAGCATGGGCGCGAAGAAGTTCAGCACCAGCCGGTTGATCTCGCCGCGCAGGCCGACGATCGAGATGCCGGACTGCCAGCGCGGCCAGATGCCGCCGGCGGCGATCAGCAGCGCCAGCGGCAGCAGCGTTTTAAGCAGCAGTTGCTGCGCGAGTTCGGACGACATGCGGGAGGCGGCGGACGGCAGGGGCGCCCATCATACCGCCGCATTGCCGCCGGCGCGCGAGGCGCCCCGGGGCGTCAGGGGGTCAGGTGCGGGATGCCGCGGTGTAGCGCGCGTCGTTGCCGCGCGGCGCGGGGGACTCTTCCAGCCAGTCCTTGATGCGCATGGCATCGCGCGCGCGGCTGTTGTTGCCGGTGGCGTCGAGCAGCACGATGATGACGTCGCGCTGGGCCACCTGGGCCTGCATCACCAGGCAGTGGCCGGCCTCGTTGATGAAGCCGGTCTTCGACAGCCCGATGTGCCAGCCGTCCATGCGCGTCAGGCGGTTCGTGTTGTTGAAGGCGACCGCGCGATAGAAGACCCGCGCCGGACGATGGTGCTTCTTCTTCAGCACCACCCGCTGCGTGCCCAGCGTGTACTGGCCGGTCGCGGTGATGTGGCGGATCTCCGGATAGTTCCTGTAGGCGTAGTTGGCGAGCCTGGCGAGATCGAGGGCGGTCGAGCGGTTGCTGCTGGACAGCCCCGTCGGCTCGACGTACACGGTGTCGCGCATGCCGAGCGCACGCGCGGTGCGGTTCATGGTGGCGACGAAGCGCTCGACGCCGCCGGGATAGGAACGGGCCAGCGCGTGGGCGGCGCGGTTGTCGGAGGCGATCAGCGCCAGGTGCAGCAGCTGCTCGCGGGTGTAGCGCGCGCCGATCGCCAGCCGCGAACCGGTTCCCTTGATGGTGTCGCGGTCGTCGCTGGTGATCGTGATGTGCTCGTCGAGCGGCAGGTCGGCGCTGATCACCAGCATGGCCGTCATCAGCTTGGTGATCGAGGCGATCGGCGTCTGCAGCGTGGCGTTCTTCTCGAGCAGCGGCTGGCCGCTCGCCTGGTCGAACACCAGCGCCGACTGCGCGCTGAGTTCGGGTAGCGGCGGCATGTCGCGCGCCCCATGCTCGGCGGGCTGCGACGGGGCGTTCTGGTCGCTCCAGCGCTCGGACGCCGAGCCGTCCAGCGCGGCCGCGCCGGTGTGCACGCACAGCAAGATCAATCCGGTCAGTACAGCTTTCATGTTCATTCGCGCCCTGCTCAAAAAATTACCGGGAATGCTAAAAAATAGCCGGGAATGTATCACCCTAGATGAAATACGGACACGCAGCGCAGAACTTGAAAACAACAGTTCGCGCGCGGCACCCGAATAATCTCCACCTCTGGATTGACGGTTTAACAGAATTAGTTATATATAGCAATGACATGGGAGAACTTTCAAATAATTTACTAAAGAAATCGGAGCTAACAGCGTGTGCCTGTGCCCCCGGGGTGGTGGCCGAAGCGCTGGAGCAGCTGATGCGTGGCGAGAGCGCCGAGGCGGAGCTTTCCGCCTGCCTGCGCCACGATCCCGTGCTCGCCCTGCGCGTGCGGCTGCTGGCCCCCGATTTCGCGGCCGAGCCGGAGCTGCTGCACGCCATGCTGATGGCGGTGCCGGTCGCGACGCAGCCTGGTTACCCGGCACGCTGGCGCCAGTCCGTCGCCGTCGCGTACCTGGCGCAGGCGCTGGCGGTGCGTTCCGGCGCGGCGGACGCCGAGGCGGCCTGGACCGCAGGCCTCTCCCACAATCTCGCGGAATACCTGGATGGCGGTGCCGGGCCGTCGGCGCAGGCCGCCGATTGGCTCGGTGCGCTCGACAGCGACGGCTGGCTCGCCGACGCGGTGCGCTATCACGCCGAGCCGCTGGCCCGCGGCCGCGCGGCGCATCCGCTGGTGCGCATCGTCCAGCTCGCCTACCAGTTGCTGACGCGGGCCGACGCGGTCGACAGCGTCGACGTACGCGCCGCCCTCGCGGCGCTGCAGCTGGGCGCGGGCGAAGCGGCGCAATTGCTGGCGGAAAGCCAGACGCAGGCGCGCCAGCAGGCCGCGCGCTTCGGCATCGTCGATGCGCCGACGGCGGCGTCGGGCGCCGGCTACGACCGCCTCGCACGGCTTTACGCGGGGCAGGCTGCGCAGGCCGCGCTGCACGGCTATTTCCGCCGCGCGCACGGCGCGCCCGACGAGGCGTACGCCCTGTTGCAGCGCGCGCTGCGGGCGCTCTTCGGCGTCGAGCGTGCCGGCGTGTTCGCGCCCGCGCCGGACGGCAGCCTGCGCATCACGCCTCTGCTGCCGGCGGTGGCCGGGCTTGCGGCGCTGGCGATCCCCCCCGACGACGGCCATTCCGCGCTGCCGCGCGCGCTGGCCCGCCATGCGTCGCAACAGTTCGAGCGCGGTGCGCCCGATGCCGCGCTCGCCGACGAACAGATCGCGCGGCTGCTCGGCGTGACGCGCTTCCTGTGCCAGCCGCTGGCCTTGCATGACGGTCGCACCGGCGTGCTGGTGGCGGGCGATCCGCTTCCCGACCTCGGGGTCTCGCCGCTGTGGCGTGGTGCCCTGAGCGAATGCGGCGAAGCCTTGCAGCCCGCTGCCGTCGTCGCCGTGGCGCTGCCGCCCGCGCCCGCCGAAACCCCGGCGCCGGCGGCGGACGACATTCCGCGCGACCGGGTGCGCCGCGCCGTGCACGAGGTCGCCAACCCGCTGACCATCATGCGCAACTACGTCAACCTCCTGTCCGAGCGGCTGGGCGCGGACTCGACGGTGCAGCGCGACCTCGGCATCATCGGCGACGAGATCGAGCGCGTCGCGCGCATCGTGCGCGGCATCACCGTGGCCGAGGAGGCCGTGACGCCGGCTCCGGCCCTCGAGCTGGTGTCGGTCAACAGCGTCGTCTCGGAGCTGGTCCGGATGGCGCTCGGGACGCTGTTCACGCCGAACAAGATCAACGTGCAGATCGATCTCAATCCCGACGTGCCGCCGGTGCCCTTGCACAAGGACCTGCTGAAGCAGGTGCTGTTCAACCTGGCGAAGAATGCCGTCGAGGCTATGCACGCCGGCGGTCATCTGAGGTTCATGACGCGCCAGATCATCGCCGACGGTCAGCGCCAGATCGAGATCGAGGTGGCGGACACCGGGCCCGGCCTGCCGCCGTCGGTGGCCTCGCATCTGTTCGAACCGGTCATCAGCGAGAAGGGCGGCGACCATGCCGGCCTCGGCCTGGCGATCAGCCGCGGCCTGGTCGAGCGCATGAACGGCCAGCTGAGCTGCACCAGCACGCCGCAGGGAACGCGCTTCGTGATCCGCGTCCCGACGCTGCAGAACGGCCAGGCTCCATCCACGAATACACGCTACGGGTCGATGTAACCCGCGCATTTAGGAGAACACCGTGTCCGACGATCCCACTGAATCCGATCCGCAGCGCAGCACGGTCAGCGCCTTTCCGGTACGCCCGCGCCTGCTGGTGGTCGACGACGAGCCCCTGATCCTGGAGGGTCTCGAGCGGCTGCTGACGTCCCGCGACTACGACGTGGTGACGGCCAACGGCGGCTGCGACGCGCTGATCGCGATCGGCAAGCAGCAGTTTGACGCCATCCTGCTCGACCTCGGCATGCCGGACCTCAACGGCAACGAAGTGCTGCGCTTCGTCGCCGACCGCAGCGCGGATACGCCGGTCATCGTCGTCTCCGGCGACAGCACCATCGACGCCGCGATCCGCGCGCTGCGCGGCGGCGCCGCCGACTTCGTGCGCAAGCCCTACGAGCCGGAGGAACTGCTGCGCCGCCTCGACAACACGCTGGCGCGTCGTCGCCTGGAGAAGGAGAACAACCACATCCTGCAGCGGCTGCAACAGTCGGAGAAATGGCACCGCTTCCTCGTCAACAGCTCGCCCGATTTCATCTATACGCTCGACTGCGAAGGCCGCTTCACCTTCGTCAACGACCGTGTCGAGAGCCTGCTCGGCTACCGCCGCGAGGAACTGCTCGGACAGCACTACAGCCTGGTGATCCACGAGGACGACCTGGTGCGCGCCGAGCACATCTTCAACGAGCGCCGCGCCGGCGACCGCAATGCGCGCAACATCGAGATCCGCCTCAAGTGCAACCCGGGCATGCGCCGCCCGCGCCTGATGAACGGCCGCTGCAAGTGCGTCGAGCTCACCGCGACCGGCATGTACGACGAGGAGGCCGGCCCGTTCGAGCGGCGCTTCATCGGCAGCTACGGCGTCGCCAAGGACATCACCGAGCGCAAGCAGGCCGAGGAGACCGTGCATTACCAGGCCTACCACGACCTGCTCACCGGGCTGCCCAACCGCGCGCTGTTCCGCGACCATCTGGGCCTCATGCTGGCGCAGGCCAAGCGCAACCAGAAGCCGCTCGCGGTGCTGAGCCTCGATCTCGACCACTTCAAGGTCATCAACGATTCGCTCGGCCACACCATCGGCGACGAGCTGCTGCTCGCCGTCGGTGCCCGCCTGCGCCAGTGCCTGCGCGAGGGCGACACGCTCGCGCGCCTGGGCGGCGACGAATTCGCCGTGCTGCTGCCGACCCTGGTTTCGCGCAGCGACGTCGAGCACATCTGCCGCAAGGTCATCCAGGTGCTGTCGAAGCCGGTCTACGTGAAGGGCCACGAGATCTACATTTCCGTGAGCATCGGCGCCTGCGTGTCGCCGGACGACGGCGACATGATCGACAGCCTGATCCGCCAGGCCGAGATCGCCATGTACCAGGCCAAGTCGCACGGCCGCAGCCGCCTGCAGTTCTGGGAGCCGGGCATGCAGGCGCCCTATTCCGAGCGCATGCAGATCGAGGCGGATCTCCGCCGCGCGCTGGCGCGCAACGAGTTCGTGCTGTTCTACCAGCCGCAGGTCGACACCGTGAGCGGCGAGGTCCGCGGCTTCGAGGCCCTGCTGCGCTGGTGGCATCCGCAGCGCGGCCTGCTCACGCCGGCCGACTTCATCCCGGTCGCCGAGGAGTCCGGCGTCATCGTGCCGATCGGCGACTGGGTGCTGCGCGAGGCCAGCGCCCAGCTGGCCGAATGGCGCAAGGCGGACCTGCCGGCCATGCGCCTGTCGGTCAACATCTCGGCGCGGCAGCTCGAGAGCCCCGATTTCGTCGACAGCGTCATGCGCGCGGTGCAGGTCTACGCGCTCGACGGCCGCCAGCTGGAGCTGGAGATCACCGAAAGCCTGCTGATGCGCGACTTCGAGGCCAACGCCATCAAGCTCGGGCGGCTGTCCGCCGCGGGCATCCGCCTCGCCATCGACGACTTCGGCACCGGCTACAGCTCCTTCAAGTACCTGTCGCGCTTCCCCATCCACACGCTGAAGATCGACCAGTCCTTCGTGCAGGATCTCGACCGCGAGGAGAACCTGTCCATCGTCAACGCGATGATCGCGATGGGGCGCGGCATGAATCTCACCGTCATCGCCGAAGGGGTCGAGACCGAATCCCAGCTCGCCCGGCTGCAGCAGATGCAGTGCCACGAGATCCAGGGCCATTACTGCAGCCCGCCGCTCTCGGGCCACGCTGCGACGGTCATGCTGGGCCAGCACGGCCCCGGCTTCGCCCACGGCGTGCAGCGCGCGGCGAGCTGAAGCGGCCCGCGCTCAATAGAGGCGGTGGCGGAACAGCCAGCTCGCGAGGCTCAGGGTCACCACGCCGATCGCCGCCATCGGCCATAGCTGGCCCGTCAGCACGTCGAAGCCCGCGCCTTCGAGGAAGACCTTGCGCAGGATCACCAGGAAATAGCGCAGCGGGTCGATCAGCGTGATCGCCTGGACCAGCGGCGGCATGTTGGCGATCGGCGTCGCGAATCCCGACAGGATCACCGCCGGCACCATGAACAGGAAGGCGCCGAGCAGGCCCTGCTGCTGGGTCACCGCCAGCGCGGAGATCAGCAGCCCGGCGCCGACGCCCGACAGCAGGAACAGGGCGAGCCCGCCGTAGAGCGCGGGCAGGCTGCCCAGCAGCGGCACCTTGAACCAGAGCGTCGCGATCAGCAGGATCACCGTGCCCTGCACCATGCCGATCAGGAAGCCCGGCAGTGCCTTGCCGAGCAGGATCTCGGCGGGCCGCAGCGGCGTCACCAGCAGCTGGTCGAAGGTCCCCTGTTCGCGCTCGCGCGCGACCGTCAGCGCCGTGACCAGCATGGTCACCACCAGCGTGAGCATGCCGACCAGGCCGGGGATGAAGAACCAGCGGCTTTCCAGGTTGGGGTTGAACCACGCGCGCGTCTCCAGGCGCGCCGGCGCCGCGGCCAGCCCGTGGGACGCCGCCCACTCGCGGTTGAACCGTTCGACGATGCTCCGGACGTCGCCCAGCACGATCATTGCCGTGTTCGAGTTGCGGCCGTCGACGATGACCTGCAGCGGCGCGCTGCCGTGCGACTGCAGGTCGGCACTGAAACGGGGGCCGAGATGGATCACCACCAGTACATCGCGGCGGTCCACGCGCGGCGCGATCTCGCCCGCCGCGTGCAGGGTGGCGACCCGGCGGAACGTCGGGGCGCCGTCGAAGGCCGCCACCAGCTCGCGCCCCGCCGCGCCGCTGTCCTCGTTGTAGAGCGCGTAGGGGACGTGCTTGAGATCGTAGGTGGCGGCGTAGCCGAACACCAGCAGCTGGATCATCGGCGGCACGATCAGCACCATGCGGCTGCGCGGATCCTTGAGCAGGGCGAGGAATTCCTTGTGGATCAGCGCGAGCAGGCGGATCAGCATGCGGTCGTCCCCTTCATTCGAGCCGCTTCCTGGACTTGCGCCAGGTGATGCCGAGGAAGATCGCGGCCATGGCCAGCAGCGCCAGGGCGTTGGGCAGCACCACCGCCCACACGTCGCCGGCGAGGAACAGCGTCTGCACGATCGAGACGAAGTAACGCGCGACCACGATGTGGGTGACGCCCTGCACCACCGCCGGCATGCTGTCGATGTCGAAGATGAAACCGGAGAGCAGGAAGGCGGGGAGGAAGGTGCCGATGATGGCGATCTGGCCGGCGACGAACTGGTTGCGCGCGACGGTCGAGATGGCGAGCCCCATTCCGAGCGCCGCCAGCAGGAACAGCGAGGCGCAGGTCCACAGGAGCCAGAACGAACCGCGCAGCGGCACGTCGAAGAGCGCCACCGCGAGGCCGACGGTCAGCAGCATGCCGCCGGTGCCGAGCACGAAGTAGGCGACGATCTTGCCCAGCAGCACCTCGCTCATGCTCGCCGGCGTCACCAGCAGCGCCTCGAGCGTGCCGCGCTCCCATTCGCGCGCCATCACCAGCGCGGTCAGCAGCGTGCCGATCAGCGTCATGATGATCGCCACCAGGCCGGGCACGAGGAAGTTGCGGCTGCGCACTTCGGGGTTGTACCAGATGCGCTGCACCAGCTCGACCGGCGCGGCGAACGCCTGTCCCGCGCTGGCGGCGCGCCGCGCCAGCCAGTTGCCCCAGGCGCCCTCGACGTAGCCCTGGGTGAGGCGGGCGGTGTTGGCGTCGACGCCGTTGACGATGAGCTGGATCGGGGCGCCGTCCGGCCGCCGCAGCCGCTCGGCGAAATCGGCGCGCAGGCGGACGATCGCGCGCACCTTGCCTTCGCGCAGCGCCTCTTCCGCATCGGCCAGCGTCAGTGCGCGCATCGGCGCGAAGTAGTGGCTGCTTTCGAGGCTCGCCAGGAAGTCCGCGGTGTCGGCCGAGGGTTGTTCCGCCACGAGCGCCACCGGCACGTGGTCGGCGTCGAGCGAAACGCCGTAGCCGAACAGCACCAGCAGGAAGATCGGCATGACGAAGGCGATCGCGATGCTGCTCGGGTCGCGCACGATCTGCAGGAACTCCTTGCGCACCAGCCCCTTCAGCCGCATCAGGCGGCCGCCGCGAGGGGCCGCCGTGCGCTGCGGCGCGCTCACGCAGCCTGCTCCGCTGCCGGGGCGGATTCGACCAGTCGCACGAAGGCATCCTCCATGCTCGGCGCGGGACATTCCGCCGTGCGCGCCGCGGCCTTCAGCGCGGCCGGCTCGTCCATCGCCAGGATGCGGCCGGCGGCCATGATGGCGACGCGGTCGCAGTACTCGGCCTCTTCCATGAAATGGGTCGTCACCATGATGGTCACGCCGGCGTGCGCGAGCGCGTTGATGCGCTGCCAGAATTCGCGCCGCGCCAGCGGGTCGACCCCGGAGGTCGGCTCGTCGAGGAACAGGATCTCCGGCGCGTGCATCAGCGCGCAGGCCATCGCCAGCCGCTGCTTGTGGCCGAGCGAGAGATCGGCGGACAGCCGATCCGCGTGGTCGCCCAGCTCGAATTCCCGCAGCGCCCAGTCGCGCCGCTGCGCGCGTTGCGCCGCGGCGAGTCCGTAGGCGCTGGCGAAGAAGTCGAGATTCTGCGCGACGCTGAGGTTGCCGTAGAGCGAGAATTTCTGCGACATGTAGCCGATGCGCGCGCGCGCCGCCGCCGCCGCGTGGCGCAGGTCCAGCCCCGCCACGCGAAGATGGCCGCCGCTGGCAGGGAGCAGGCCGCACAGCATGCGGAAGGTGGTCGACTTGCCGGCGCCGTTGGCGCCCAGAAGGCCGAAAATCTCGCCGCGCCGGACCTGGAAGCTCACGCCGTCGACCGCCCAGAAGCTGCCGAAGCGGCGGCGCAGGCCATCGACCTCGATGACCGGCGCGCCGTCTGCCCCGCGCTGGGCGGAACCCGCCAGCGGGGCGACGGCGAGCGCGGGCGCGGCCTCGCTCGCGCCTGGGCGCAGCAGGTCGATGAAGCCGTCCTCGAAGCGCGGCGCCACCGCCTCGATGCGTGCAGCCTCGAGGCCGGGAAGCGCGCCGAGTGCGGCGGCGTCCACGCCCGCCTGCGTCACGACGCGCACGTGATCGCCCTGGACCAGGGCGTCGACGACGCCCGTGTGGCCGGCGAGACGGGGCTGCAGGCCGCGCGGGCCCCCGCCCGGGGTGGAGACGGCCCAGGTGCGCCCGGCCATGCGGGCGCTGATCGCCTGCGGCGGCCCCTGGTCGAGGATGCGGCCTTCGCTCAGCAGGATCACCGCTTGGCAGCGCTCGGCCTCGTCGAGATAGGCGGTCGACAGCAGCACGCTCATCCCCTCTTCGCGGACGAGGCGGTCGACGATCGCCCACAACTCGCGCCGCGATACCGGATCGACGCCCACGGTGGGCTCGTCGAGCAGCAACAGGCGCGGCGCCCGCACCAGGGTGCAGGCGAGCCCCAGCTTCTGCTTCATGCCGCCCGACAGCTTGCCGGCCAGGCGCCGGTTGAACGGCCCCAGCCCGGTCATGTGCATGAGCTCGGCGTAGCGCGCCGCGCGCGCGGCCTTCGGCACGCCCTGCAGGTCGGCGTAGAGGTCGAGGTTCTCCTGCACGCTGAGATCCTCGTAGAGGCCGAAGCGCTGCGGCATGTAGCCGAGCGCCGCCTGCACCGCGAGCGAATCGCGGGTGGAATCGAGGCCGAGCGCACGAATGCGCCCGGCGTCGGGAACCAGCAGTCCGGCGGCGAGCCGCATCAGCGTGGTCTTGCCGGCGCCATCGGGGCCGATGAGGCCGGTGATCGCGCCGGGACGGATCGCGAAGCTCACGCCGGCGAGCGCCTCGGTGCGGCGGCCGCCGGCGGCGAAGGCCTTCGCCAGATCCGCGGCCTCGAGGATCGGGGCGTCGTCCATGCGGCGCCTAGCGCGCGTCGGCGCAGGGATCGGCGCCTTGTGCCGGGGCTGCCTGGTCGAGCGGGACGGTCACGGTCGCCGGCATGCCCAGGCGCAGCTCGCCCTGCCCCTCGCAGACGAACACGCGCGCCTGGTACACGAGGCTCGACCGGATCTCGCTCGTCTCGACCGATTTCGGCGTGAATTCGGCGCTCGGCGAGACGTAACCGACCCAGGCGCGGTAGCGCTTGCCGGGGTGGCTGTCGGTCTGCACCCACGCCCGCGCGCCGACCGGAACCCGGCCTAGCTGCGGCTCCGCGAGCCAGGTACGCACCCACACCGGGTCGGTCAGCGCCAGCGTGAACACCGGTTTCTGCGGCGACGCCATGTCGCCCGGCTCGAGGATGCGGTTCTCGATCACGCCGGCCGAGGGCGCGCGCAGCTCGCCTTCCTGCAGGTCGCGCCGCAGCACGCCGACGGCGGCCTCGTTGGCGGCCAGCGTCGCCTGGGCGGCCGCGACGTCCTCCTTGCGCGGGCCGAGCTCGGCCAGGTGCAGGGACGCCTCTGCCGCCTGCAGCTGGTCGCGCGCACGGTCGCGGGCAAAGCGCGCCGTGTCCGCCTGCTGCTGCGAGATGAAATGGCGCGCGACCAGATCGGTCTGGCGCCGCAACGTCGCCTCGGCATCGGCGAGGCCGACCTGCGCCGCGTCGCGCTGGGCGCGTGCCTGGCGGATCTCCTCCGGACGCGAACCGGCGCGGTAGCGGGCGACCACCTCGCGCTGGGCGGCCGTCTGGGCCTCGGCCTGCTTCAGCGCGAGCGCGAGGCGCTCGGTGTCGAGCACGGCGAGCAGCTGCCCGGCCTTCACGCGGTCGCCTTCCTGCACGAGGATGCGCGTGATGCGGCCGCTGGCGTTGAACGCCAGCTCGGCCTGGCGGATGTCGACGTTGCCGTGCAGGGTCAGCGCATGCTCCGGCGCCGCCCCGTTGTGGCGGAACCAGCCGACGCCGGCCGCCACCGCGACGGCGGCGACGATGAGGATGGGGATGCGCTTGTTCTTCATGTACGTCCTTTGACAGGCGTTCGTCCTTGGGTTCGCCCCGGCCATGATAGGGCAGTTCGGCGGCGCATGGCGCGTGCCCGGCCATCGTCCCGGGAACTTCGGGCGTGCGCCGCGTTTCTCTATCAGGCCATTCAACGAGTCGCATCGGAAGGACACGCGTGGACGCCGAAACCGCACTACCCCGCACCCCCGCGCGCGCCGCGTTCGCCGGCCTGCGCGCCTATCTCAACGACCAGATCCTCGGCCAGGCAGGACTGGTGGAGCGCCTGCTGGTCGCCTTGCTGGCCGACGGCCACCTGCTGGTCGAGGGGCCGCCGGGCCTGGCCAAGACCCGCGCCATCAAGGCGCTGGCCCACGGCCTCGAGGGCGATTTCCAGCGCCTGCAGTTCACGCCGGACATGCTGCCGGCCGACCTCACCGGCTCCGACATCTACCGGCCCGAGGACGGCGCCTTCCACTTCCAGCGCGGGCCGCTGTTCCACAACCTGATCCTCGCCGACGAGGTCAACCGCGCCCCCGCCAAGGTGCAGTCGGCGCTGCTCGAGGCGATGGCCGAGCGGCAGATCAGCGTCGGCGCCGCCACCTATCCGCTGCCGCGCCTGTTCCTCGTGATGGCGACGCAGAACCCGATCGAGCACGAGGGCACCTATCCGCTGCCGGAGGCACAGCTCGACCGCTTCATGCTGCACGTCCAGGTCGATTATCCCGACCGCGCCACCACGCTGCGCATCATGGAACTGGCCCGGCGCGAGGCGCGGGAGGCGCGCGAATTGCCGCTGCCGGCGAGCCGCCTGAGCCAGGACATGCTGTTCGCCGCGCGCCGCGAGGCGCTCGACCTCGCGCTGGCGCCGGCGGTGGCGGAATACATCGCCGCGCTGGTCGAGGCGACGCGCAGCCCGGAAAAGTACAGCGCCGGCCTTGCCGAGTGGCTGCGCTGGGGCGCCAGCCCGCGCGCGGCGATCGCCGTCGAGCGCGGCGCGCGCGCGCTGGCCTGGCTCGACGGCCGCGACTACGTCAGCCCCGACGACGTCCAGGCCATCGCGCCCGACGCGCTGCGCCACCGCCTGCTGCTCGACTACACGGCGCAGGCGCGCGGCGTCACCGCCCAGCAGTGCGTGGCCGAGCTGCTGCAGCAGGTGCCGGCGCCGTGATCCTGCCCGAGCTCGCCGAACTCGTCGCCCTGCGCGGCCCTGCGCACGGGCTCAGCCTGCACGCGCGGCGGCCCGCGCTGGCCAGGCTGCAGGGGGCGCACCGCAGCGCGCAGCGCGGCCGTGGCCTCGAGTTCGACGAGGTGCGGCCCTACGTCGCCGGCGACGACGTGCGCGCGATCGACTGGCGCGTCACCGCGCGGCGCGGGCGACCCCACACCAAGCTCTTCCGCGAGGAGCGCGAGCGCCCGGTGTGGCTGCTCGCCGATCTGCACGCCGGCCTCCATTTCGGCAGCCGCCGCCAGCTGAAGTCCGCGCTGCTGCTGCGCGCGGCGGCCTTGCTGGCCTGGGTGGCCGTGCTCGGCGGCGACCGCCTTGGCGCACTCGTCGCCAACGCCGAGGCGGAGCCGCGCATCCTGCCGCCGCGCGGCCGCGAGGCGGGCGTCTTGCCGGCGCTCGAGGCGCTGGTGGACATGCAGCCGCGCGCGCCCGGCGTGCCCCCGACCAACAGTCTCGCAGCCGCGCTCGTCGCGCTGCGGCCGCTGGTCCAGCCGGGCAGCCTGGTGCTGGTGCTGAGCGACTTCAGCGCGCTGGACGACCGCGCAGAGGCGGAGCTGGCTGCGCTGGCGGCGCACGGCGACTGCCGGCTGCTCGCGCTGACCGACGCGCTCGAACGCAGCGGCCTGCCCGCCGGACGTTATCGCGCCGGCGTACCGGGCCGCGTCGGCTGGCTCGACGGCGAGCGCAGCCGGCGCGCCTGGCAGGCGCAATGGACGGCGCGGCAGCAGCGGCTCGATGCGCTCGCGGTGCGCCTCAGCGTGCCGCTGACACGGCTCGATACCGCGGACGCGGTGGCCGAGGCGCTGCCGCCGCTGCTGCGGGATGCGGCATGGGCGGCCTGAACGCCGACTGGCTCACCCAGCTGGCGCCGCCGCATGCGCCGCCGGCACCGGGGTGGTGGCCGCCCGCGCCGGGATGGTGGGGCGTCGCGCTGCTGCTGGTGCTGGCGGTCGCGATTCCGCTCCTCCGCTGGCGGCGCCCTGCGGCGCGCCTGCGCCGGGCCGCGCTGCGCGAACTCAAGCAGCTCGAAGCCGCGTCAGACGACGACGTTCGCCTCGCGGGTGCGCTCGAACAGCTGATGCGGCGCTACGCCGTTGCCGCCTATGGCCGGGAGGCCGTCGCGCGCCTGAGCGGCGCCGCCTGGCTCGCCTTCGTTGCCGAGCATGGCGGCAAGGAACTCGCCGGGCCGCCCGGAGCGGCGCTGCTGCGCGCGGCCTACGGCAGTCCGGCGGCGGCCGACCGCGCGCGCTGGCTCAAGGGCGCCCGCGGCTTCCTGGGAGCGCGCCGATGATCCATGTCGCCTGGCCGTGGATGCTGCTCGCGCTGCCGCTGCCCTGGCTCGCGGCACGCCGCTTGCCCCCCGCGCAGCCGCAGGACGGCGCGCTGTTCCTGCCGTTCGCCGCCGGCGTGACCGAGGGCGCGCTGCCGACCGGGCATGCGTGGCCGCGGTCGCGCCGGCTCCTGTTGGCCCTCGTCTGGCTGCTGCTCGTGCTCGCCGCCATCCGCCCGCAATGGCTGGGCGATCCGCTGCCGGTCGCCGCGACCGGCCGGCGCCTGCTGCTGGCGGTCGACGTCTCGGGCTCGATGGCGAGCCAGGACATGGCCGGCGGCGCGACGCGCCTGCAGGTCGTGCAGAAGGTGGCAGGCGATTTCATCCGCCGCCGCCACGGCGACCAGGTGGGCCTGATCCTGTTCGGCACCCGCCCCTACCTGCAGGCGCCGCTTACCCCCGACCTCGCCACCGTCGACCGCTTCCTCGACGAGGCGATGGTCGGCATCGCCGGCACCCAGACGGCGATCGGCGACGCCATCGGCCTCGCGATCAAGCGGCTGCAGGCGGACCGCAGCCAGACCGGCCGCAAGGGCGATACCGTGCTGATCCTGCTGACCGACGGCAGCAGCAATGCCGGCGCGATGCCGCCGGCCGAGGCGGCGCGGATGGCGGCGCGGGCGGGCCTGCGCATCTACACGATCGGCGTCGGCTCGGATGCGCAGGCAGGCTTCTTCGGGCTCGGCGGCGGCGACAGCGATCTCGACGAGGACACGCTCAAGTTCATCGCGAAGACGACGGGCGGCGAATACTTCCGCGCGACCGACGCCGATGCGCTCGAACAGGTCTACGCGCGCATCGATCAGCTCGAGCCCAGCGCCGCCCGCGAGCAGTGGTATCGCCCGCGCGACGAGTGGTTCGTCTGGCCGCTCGGCCTCGCGCTGCTGCTGAGCGTGCCGGCCGTGGCGTGGAGCGGACGATGGCGCTGATGCAGGACTTCCACTTCCTGCGGCCGGCCTGGCTGCTGGCCCTTCCCCTGCTGTGGGGGCTGGCGTTCTGGCTGGCGCGGCGGCACGGCCGCGACGGCGCGTGGGCGCACGTCATCGATGCCGAACTGCTGCCGGCGCTGCGCCTCGATGGCGGCGGCAAGCCGGGGCGCTCGCCGTGGTCCTGGCTCGTGCTGGCGTGGACGCTGGCGACATTGGCGCTGGCCGGCCCCAGCTGGGAACGCACGCCCTCGCCGGCGTTTCGCGGCAATGCGGCCTGGGTGGTGGTGCTCGATCTGTCGCCGTCGATGAGCGCCACCGACGTGGCGCCGAATCGGATCACGCGTGCCCGCTACGCGGTCGACGACCTTCTCGACGGCGCGCGCGATGCCCGCGTCGGCCTCGTCGTGTTCAGCGATGAAGCGTATACGGTGACCCCGCTGACCGACGACGTTGCCACGGTGCGCGCGCTGCTGCCGCCGCTGGCGCCCGACATCATGCCGACCGCCGGCGACCGGCTCGCCCCCGCGCTGGATCGCGCCGGACGCCTGTTGGCCGGCGCCGCGACTGCGGCCGGCCAGGTCGTGGTGCTCACCGACGGCTTCGCCGACCCGGCTGCCGCCTTCGCCGCGGCCGGCAGGCTGCGGGCGCAGGGCGTCGCGGTGAATGTCGTCGGTATCGGCGGACCGGGCCTCGTGCGCGCAGCGAATTCCGCACCGCTCGACGTCGACCGCCTGCGGCAGCTTGCGGCCCGCGGCGGTGGCCGCTACACGGGCCTGGCCGGCGTGCCGGCACTGATCGGCGACCTCCAGGCGAGCGCCGGCCATGCGGGCATGACCCGGGCCCGGCAGGACGTCCGCGTCGCGCACTGGCTCGACGGCGGCGTGTGGCTGCTGCCGGTGCTGCTGCTGGCGGCGGCGATGCTCGCGCGGCGGGGGTGGCTGTGAGGCGCTTGTTCCTGCTTGCGGGATTGCTGGCGTGGGGCACGGCGGCGCACGCGAGCCCGGCCTGGGACACGCTCTGGCATACCGACGAGCAGCGCGGCCAGCAGCTGCTGCGCGAAGGCCGGCCGGCGGATGCGGCACGCCTGTTCCGGGACCCGCGGCGCAGGGCCTACGCGGAACTGCAGGCCGGCAATTTCGCGCGCGCGGCGCAGGATCTCGCCGGCTTCGACGACAGCGACAGCCAGTACAACCGCGGCAATGCACTGGCGCGCGCGGGGCACCTGCAGGAGGCGATCGCCGCCTACGATGCCGCGCTGGCGCGCGATCCGCGCAACCGCGACGCGCGCCACAACCGCGACGTGGTTGCGCGCGCGCTGCGGCAGCAGAAGCCGTCCCCCGCGCCGCAGCAGGAAAAACAGGGCGGATCAGCTCACGCTGAACAGTCCGGCCAATCCGGGCAGTCGGGGCAGTCGGGGCAGAACAACGGTACCGCGCAGAACAGCGGCGCCGCGAAGAGCCAGCCCGGCCAGGCGCAGAGTCAGGCCGCCGCTTCGCAACTGGCCCAGCCGCAGCAAGCTCAGCAGCAGGCCCGAGGCTCCGAAGCACAGCCGGCAGGACGTGGCCGATCGCAGGCGGGGGCGCAGGCTGCGGCCGGCCAGCCGGGCGGCGACCTGAAGCGCGCGCAGCAGGCGGCGAGCGAAGCCGCGCAGGCCCGCAGCGACGCCGAAGCTGCGCTCGGCCAGCGCCAGCCCGGGCAAACCACCGCCCCGGCCGACGAACCGCTCAGCGAACGCCAGCTGGCCGAGGCCCAATGGCTGCGCCGCATCCCCGACGATCCGGGCGGGTTGCTGCGGCGCAAGTTCCTGATCGAACACATGATCCGACAGCAAGGAACGCAACGATGAATCCCCCGTGCCGCCTGCTCGCCGTCCTCTCCCTGTGGGCCTTGAGCGTGACCGCGTCGGCGGCGGTCACCGCCTGGCTCGACCGGAACCAGGTGCCCGCCGGCGAAGCCGTCCAACTCACGCTGCGCCACGACGGCGAGACCGGCCGGCAGCCCGATCTCGGCCCATTGCGGCAGGACTTCGAGGTGCTCGGGCGCAGTACCGGCTCCAGCATCCAGATCAACAACGGCAACCTGTCGGCGCAGACGGAGATCGTGCTGACGCTGATGCCGAAGCGCAGCGGCACGCTGCAGGTTCCGTCGCTGCGGTGGGACGGCCAGACGACGCCTGCGCTGGCGCTGGCCGTCGGCGGCAACGCGACCGGCAATGCGCAGGGCGGCGCGCCTGCCGGCGCCGTGCAACATGTCTTTTTGACGACGACGCTGGACCAGAAGCAGCCCTATGTGCAGGCCGCGGTCAGGCTGACCGTGCGCCTCTATACCGACGAGCCGCTCTACCAGGCGAGCCTCGAACTGCAGCCGAGCAACGACGTCCTCGTGCAGCAACTCGGAAAGGACCGGCAGAGCCAGACCACGCGCGACGGCCTGCCCTTCCAGGTGGTCGAGCGCACCTACCTCCTGTTCCCGCAGCGCAGCGGCCGCATCCGCCTCGACGGGCCGGTGCTCAACGCCGCGGTGCAAGGCGCCAACGGCAACGATCCGTTCGGCATGAATGGCGTCTTCGGCAATGTGTTCGGCCGCAATCCGTTCGGCAACATGATGGGCGCGACCCGCCCGCTCCGGATCGCCGGCGACCCGATCGTGCTCGACGTGCGCCCGCGTCCCGCCAGCGGCAAAGGCCACGACTGGCTGCCCGCGCAGAAGGTGACGCTGACCGAGACGTGGCAGCCCGACCAGGGGCCGGTGCGCGTCGGCGATCCGATCACGCGCCACCTTCACCTGAGCGCACTCGGCCTCACCGCCTCGCAGCTGCCCGACCTCAGCGTCATCATGCCGGTGCCGGACGGCCTGCGCGCCTACCCCGACCAGGCCAAGCTCGACACCGGCGTGCAGGGCGACGGCGTCGTCGGCACGCGCGACCAGGACATCGCACTGATCGCCAGCCGTTCCGGCCGCTACACGCTTCCCGCGCTGCGCGTGTCCTGGTGGGACACCACCCGCAACCTGCAGCGCGAAGTCGTGCTGCCGGCGCACACCCTCGACGTCCTGCCGGCCGCCGGCGGCCTGTCCGCTGCGACCGTGCCGCCGAGCCAGAACGCGAACATGCCGCCGTCCGCAGGCGCGTCGGTGTCGATCCAGCCTCCGCCCGCCCCTGCGGACGGCGCGCGCTGGCGCTGGCTGAGCCTGGTCCTGGGCGTGCTGTGGCTGGGCACGCTGGCCGCCTGGCGGATCAGCCGCAGGCGGGCGCGCAACGCTGCTCCCGCAGCGCCCGCTGCCGCCCGTGCGGCGCGCGGCGTCGCAACGGCAGAAGCTCGCAAGGCCTTCCGGCAGGCCTGCGACGCCTGCGACCCGCAGGCCGCGCGGCGCGCGCTCCTCGCGTGGGCGCGCGCCGCCTGGCCCGACGCGCCGCCCTTGGGGCTGCAGGGGCTGGCGCAGCGCCTCGGCGATGCCGAACTGAGCGGACTTTTGAAGGAACTCGACCGCGTCTGCTACGCGGGCGGGACGTGGCAGGGTGCCGCGCTGGCCGAGGCGCTCAAGTCGCTGCCTGAGCCCGATACGACGACGCCCGGCACGGCGCCGGCGCTGGCGGGGCTGTATCCCTGAAGGCTTCGCCCGGCCCGAATTTCCGATGGGCGCCTAGAGTTGAAAGGCCGGCCGCGCGGCGTGCCCTGTCGCCGGCGGTCTTGAGTGGAGAAGGAACTGTCCCCGTCTGACATGGCCGCCCCGTCCGGTCTGAGCACTGCCGAGGCCCAGCGGCGCCTCGCCGAACATGGTCCCAACGCCGTCCCCGAGGCGCGCCGCCACCCGCTGCGCGCGTTCCTCGGAAAGCTGTGGGCGCCGGTTCCGTGGATGCTGGAGATCGCGATCGTGCTCCAGCTGATGCTCGGCAAGCCCGACGAGGCGGCCGTCATCGCGCTGCTTCTCGTCGTCAACGCCGTGCTGAGCTACGCGCAGGAAAGCCGGGCCAATCAGGCGCTGGCCCTGCTCAAGCAACGGCTGGCGATCCAGGCGCGGGTGCGGCGCGACGAACGCTGGCAGCGGGTTCCGGCCGAGGCGCTGGTGCCGGGCGACGTGATCCACCTGCGCATGGGGGATCTCGCGCCGGCGGACCTGCGCCTGATCGACGGAAAGGTGCAGCTGGACCAGGCGGCGCTGACGGGCGAATCGCTTCCGGTCGAGGCCGGAAGCGGCGCGTCGGTCTATGCCGGCAGCGTGATCAAGCGCGGCGAGGCGACCGGCGAGGTGACCGCCACCGGCACGCGCACCTACTTCGGCCATACCGCCGACCTGGTCCGCACCGCCAGGACCGTCAGCCACCTCGGAAGCACGATTTTCACGATCGTGCGATACCTGGTGGCGCTGGATGTCCTGCTCGTCGCGGCGCTGATCGCCTACGCGCTGGCGACCGGTCTGCCGCTCGCCGACGTCGCGCCGTTTGCGCTCATCCTGCTGGTCGCCTCGGTCCCGGTCGCCCTGCCGGCGACCTTCACCGTCGCGACCGCGCTCGGTGCCCGCGCGCTGGCCGAGCGGGGCGTGCTGGTGACGCGGCTCTCCGCGATCGAGGAAGCCGCTGCCATGGACGTCCTGGCGACCGACAAGACCGGCACCCTCACCGCCAACCGCCTCGGCGTCGCGGCGCTGAGCCCCCATGCGCCGTATGGGGAAGAGGAGGTGTTGCGCCTCGCCGCGCTGGCCTGCGACGAGGCGACGCAGGATCCCATCGATCTCGCCATCCTCGACGCGGCCCGCGGCCGCGCCCTGCTCGCGACGCTGCCGACGAAGACGCGCTTCGTGCCCTTCGACCCGCAGACCAAGCGCGCCGAGGCCGTCTATCCGGCAGAGGGCGGCGAGCGCCGGGCGATCAAGGGGGCGGCGCGCACGGTTGCGGCGCTCTGCGTCGGCGCGCCGGACGTGCATGCGGAGGTCGAGCGCCTGGCAGACAGCGGCTACCGGGTGCTCGGCATCGCCGATGGCGTGGGCGACCGTCTCGAGTTCGTCGGGCTGGTGGCGATGCAGGACCCGCCACGACCGGACGCGCGGCAGCTGGTCGAGAATCTGCAGGCGCTCGGCGTGCGCGTCCTGATGGTGACCGGTGACGGGCTGGCGACCGCGCGTGCGGTGGCCGCCGAGGTCGGTCTCGGCACGCGCGCCTGCGGCGCGGAAGTCCTGCGCAGCGAAGCCGACCGCGGTGTTCCCGACTGCGATGTCTTTGCGCGCGTCCTCCCCGAGGACAAGTTCCGCCTGGTGCAGGCGCTCCAGCGGGCCGGCCATGTCGCCGGCATGACCGGCGACGGCGTCAACGACGCGCCGGCGCTGAAGCAGGCCGAGATGGGGACGGCGGTCGCCAGCGCGACCGATGTCGCCAAGGCGTCAGCGAGCCTCGTCCTGACCCGGCCCGGGCTCGGCGACGTTGTGGCCGCGGTCGAGACGAGCCGCCGCATCCACCAGCGCATGCTGACCTACACGCTGAACAAGATCATCAAGACGCTCGAGATCGCGGTGTTCCTGAGCCTGGGGCTGATGCTCACGGGCGTCTTCGTCGTCACGCCGCTGCTGATCGTCCTGCTGCTGTTCACCAACGACTTTGCGACCATGGCGATCGCCACCGACCACGCGTCGTTCTCGCAGAAGCCCGACCGCTGGCACGTGCGTACGCTGATGGTGGCAGGCGGCGCCATCGCGGCCTGCCTCCTCGCACTGTCGTTCAGCGTGTTCTTCGCCGCCCGCGCGTGGCTCGGGCTGACGTTGCCGCAGCTGCAGACGCTGATGTTCCTGATGCTGGTGTTCTCGGGACAGGGCACCGTCTATCTGGTGCGCGAGCGGCGTCATTTCTGGCAATCGGCGCCCAGCCGCTGGCTGGTTCTCGTTTCGCTGCTGGATATCGCGCTGGTAGGCGGGTTCGCGACCCGGGGCATCTTGATGGCGGCCGTGCCCTTTGCACTCGTGGCGGGCCTGCTGCTTCTCGTGTCGGCGTATCTGGTTCTGGTGGATTTCCTGAAGATCCGGGTGTTCAGGCGGCTCGGCGTGAAATAGCGAGCCTCTGCCATTCAGTCCGGGGCAATCCGCTGGGTGCCGCAATCGATACGGAGGCGGGATGGCATAAAAGCGTCAGAAACCGCCCGGGCGAGGCGCGGGCTGAAGACGTAAGTGCTTGATCGGGAAGTGGTGGCCAGGGGCAGAATCGAACTGCCGACACGCGGATTTTCAATTGTATTAACTCTTTGTTTTTATTGAACTGGTGCCCGCCCATGCTCGTAAACACCCGCCGGGACCAGGTCCGTGCTGTCACGGTCTTGGAGTTATCTCTGCTGTTATAATTATTTCAGTACGGCGGTCGCGAAGCCGCCAAATATATAGATAAGAGACAGGTAGATAAGAGACTTTTCGTGGCCTACACAACCTCACGGCCTGATGGCCTGCCGGACTTTAGAGATCCGCCCTTAAACGAGGTTGTTCTCGGCGTACAGTTTTCGCCGGTCAAGGGGTATCAGCAAATATACGCGGGGGAAGTTCGGAACCTCTTTAAGTCCGAGTATCCTCAGGTCCAAGAGCAGCCACCCCTACCGCCCGAGTTCGAAGCATTCGGGCTGTCGTCGCCTTCCGCAAAAATCAATCTTGTGACGGGTGCCACCCACGACCGATTCTGGTTCCTAACGCCCTTGGGGGACGAGCTGATCCAGTTTCAACAAGATCGTCTCCTTCACAATTGGAGGAAGGTGGGTGACGAAACGAACCCTTACCCGCGGTTTGAAGCAATGCTGGATCGCTTCCGGAGCGAACTTGAGAGACTTCAAGCGTATATGGGCGGGTTTTCTGCGCCCGCGCTTGCGATAAATCAATGTGAGATTTCTTACATCAATCACATTGATGTGGATTCCTCTCGTTCCGATGATTGGCTCCGCTATGTTTCGTTTGCGACCGAGCCAGATGACTTCTCGCTGAATTTTCGGGAGGTTATTCGGGACAGCGAGGGGCGGCCTTGTGCCCGATTTAGCTGTGAGGCTGTAACGGGGATGAAATCTGGAAGCCGGCGAACCATCGTGCTGACCTTAACGGTGCGCGGTGCACCAAAGGGCCCAGAAATCGATTCGGCGCTGGACTTTATTACCAGCGGTCGGAAAGTCATTGTTTCAAGGTTTGCCGACGTCACCACCGATGTCGCACATAAAAAATGGGGGCGTGTTAAATGATTGGCACAGGAGCTAGTAAGGTTTCTTACCTGCCGGAGAGGGGGAGCCCCCCCAGACGGCTGCTGGTTGACGCTAACTTTTTCGCGTGGCGGGATGCCGCGATAGCGCGTCTGCAGGAGCTGGTTCGCTTGGAACCCGGCTGGGATGGATATCGCGCTCTGCCGGTAAGTCTGGAAAATGCTGTCTTTGCGCTCCAAATGCTTGGGGCTTTGTGCGAGGCGGATACCCCCCCACCTCAGATTGTTCCCGGCTTTGAGGGGGACCTACAGATCGAGTGGCATACGCTTAAGGGGGACGTTGAGTTGCATGTGAAAGCGCCGAACGATGTTCATGCGTGGCGTCTGCTTTGCGACGGTGATGTCGAAGACGAACTCAACCTGCGGAATGATTTTCTTATGGCCGCCCAATGGGTGAGGGAAATCACGGAGCCTCCGATTGCCTTTGCAGCCACCGCCGCGTGATCAGAATGGCGAGGTCGAGCCACATGACCACGACGGAATAAATCCACAGGACGGCGTAATCCGGCGTATTTCTCCCCAACAACTGATCTTCGACGAGAAGTTGGGAGCCATGAGGATTTCTTCAGCTGCTTTTAATCCTTCCTCTGGCGTTAACGGAGGTATGTCCGTCGATCTGCAGGCCCAGATAGAGGAAGCCGGATTGTCCGCCGTGGACTATGTCACTACTCCGCCTTGGTTGGGCTCTGTACGGTTTGAGGCCGGCGTGCTTCGCGCAGAAGGTTATCAAGTCGGATTTGATCCTTTGGATGACAACCCGCATCACGGCGAAGTCTGGGGTAGTTTCAGCAAATCGCGCCAACGACGCCTGAAGCAACTGTGCACCTGGTTTGTCTCCATAGAGGGTGCCTCGATTTAGGGGGCTTGGCGTCATGGCTTTGCTTAACGACCAGCTGAGCGTCTGGGAGATCGGTTTTAGATGGGCAGGACATGATCCTGAAGGCCTCTGGGTCCGTCTTCCCCTTGCCGTGCGTGACAATTTTCGCGTGCTCTTGAGCGCGGTCCTTGAGGCGCACCTAGCCAGTGATTCCTTATCGCTCGAAAAATATGACGGGGACAACCGAGAAGAGGCTTCTCTTCATATCCGTTACTGGTTAGATGAGGTTTACGCCTGTATCAGCGGAAAGAGGTTCGATCGACGGTTGCTTAAACATGCGTTCATCGGAAGGTTCGACTTCCTGGATTGGTGTGAAAGACGCGGCGCCCCTCCACCCGAATTCTGGTTCCCACCGGGCTGGCGCGTTAGCTACAAATGGCCATCCGATGATGGTGTGGAGGAAGAAGGGGGCCAATCCGTTTCCGGTTCCTCTGAGTTAGATGACAAAGTGACTCCTAAGGGACTCCGCCCTGGCCAGCGCGCCTGCATCGCCGCACAGCAGATCGCTTCCGCGATCTGGAAAGACGAGCCCACGCGCACTATCGCCTCCATGTGTAAGGATGAACTCATCTTGAAATATGGTGGTGGCGCCCACTACGAAGAAGACACTGTTAGAAGCTGGGTGAGAGCGGTAGCTCCGCCAGAGGTCAGCCAAAGAAGGGGGCGCCCTCCCAAGAAAACCCCCGTCGAAGACGACTGACACGGATTCCGGTAAGCAAGTGCGGGCGCGGTAGAAAAATCCTCGCCTCGCTTTAGCTCCATTTTTATCCGTCTACACCTAATTTTTTTGTCCGTCAGCGGCGACCATTCTGCGAGCTCCCTCAACCGCAAAGGAGCTTCAAATGGAAACCTGCAGTCAGCTGCATCCCTCGAACCAGAAACAGTCCGACGACGCGTGTGGGTCGGACCGCGCTTGCGCGGCCGACCAACGCGCGGAGTTGGATAAGGATGCGACGCCTAGTAACACAGCATCCAATAACTGCAATTGTGAGGAGATAGGGTTTATTCCATTGCGCTGGGGCGTAGACAGTCTCTATCTCTCTTACCCCGGCATGCTGGCCGATTCGGTCACCCGGAAGCTGGAAGCCCTTAAAAAAACCGCCCAATCCGAAGCCGAAGCCGAACAAGCCAAGGCGCAATACTGCGTCGGCGATCACGTCTTCGAGGTCAAAGACAAGGGCGCGGGCATGTTCCCCTTCGTCCTGCGGGATAACGCCTTTCGCATCTCGCTCTCACGTCCCAAGGGCGGAGCATTGCCGATGGCCTATGTCCAGGTGTCGAGCCAGCTGCTCGCGGCCTTCTCGCCCCAGCGAGCGGAAGCCATGTTGAGCGATGTTCTCCTGCAATTGGGTGACATCGAACCGGCCAAGGTGAGCCGCGTCGATTTGTACGTCGATTTCGTAAGCTGCGTGGACATGGAAAGCTGGAACCGCCATGCGTGGGTGACCCGCGCTCACAAGGTCGGCACCCATGCCGTGAAGGGGGAATTCTCCGGCTGGTCCATCGGCCTCGGCGGGGTCATGTCTGCGCGCCTGTATAACAAGACCCTCGAAATCGAGAGCAGCGGCAAGGAGTATCTGAAAGAACTCTGGCTCCGGGCGGGCTGGGATGGCATCTCGCCCGTTTGGCGTCTTGAGTTCGAGTTCCATCGCGAGGTGCTAACGCAAAAGGGCGTATCCGGTCTGCGTGAAACGCTGCGCCACCTGGGTGGTCTCTGGGCCTATGCTACCGACGAATGGCTGCGGCTGACGCTTCCCAACGAGGACGACGCCACCCGCTCCCGCTGGCCGATACATCCTTTGTGGGCCTGTCTCGCCTCCGTCGATTGGGGCGGCGATGGTGGCCCCCTGCTGGATCGGTTTTCCTCGGTCAGCGCACCCAACGAAAAGCAGGTGGTATCGCGCCTGCTCTCGTCCATCACCACCCTGATGGCCCTGAATGGCGATACCTGCCTGGACACGGCTTGGGACGGCCTGCGCCTCCGGCTGGACAATCACCTCCACAACCTCAGCATGTGGGAGGGCGTACACCCTAGGCAGTACGTCGAGGAAAAGGTCCGGATAAAGGCGCGGCGCTTTAATTCCATCCTCAATCGTGAGGATGAAGCGCCGGACTACGACGAAGAGGCACGCCAGTACCTCAGGGCGTCACGGGGCGGGTAATGAGAGAGGAAGCCGCCCTGCCCTTGCCCGCTGCGCGTTGCTTGAACAAGGAACAAGCTGCGGACTATCTCGGCATAGGGGTGACCCTGCTCTCTGAGCTGGGTGTCCCCTTCATCAAGCTGGGTCGCCGCTGTCTGTACGACAAGCTTGACCTGGATACCTGGCTGGATGAGTATAAATCCCGCGAGCAAGGGCGGGCCGGAAAGGAGAAAACCTTATGGCCCGTGAAACTGGAGTCTACCGGCGAGCGGATTCTAGCTACTGGTGGATTAACGCAACCCTCCCGAACGGCAAGCGAGTACGTCAAAGCTCTGGGACTGAAAGCCGAGAGGAAGCCGAAGCGCTGCTAGCGAAACTTAAGCTGGAAGCCTTCCGCGAACACCATTTCGGCATCAAGCGGCCCCGGACTTGGCAGGAAGCTGTCGTGCGGTATCTCGAAGTCAAAGCCTCCTTGCGGAGCATTCGGGATGTAAGGCAGATCTGCCGGGGGCTTCACCCCTATTTGGGCGATCTGACCTTGGACCAGATTAACGGCGACGTGATTTGGTCCATTGTTCAGGGCGAACTCAAGAAGGGCAACCTCCCGGCAACCGTGAATCGGTACCTAGCTACCTTGCGCAGCCTCTTGAGGATGGCGCGGGATGAATGGCAGTGGATCGATAGCATCCCGAAAGTCCGCATGTTGGGCGGCGAGGTCGAGCGTGACCGCTGGCTGACGCGGGAAGAGGCGGATCGACTGATTCGTTTCTGCCCGGATCATCTGGCGGCTGTTGTGCGCTTTGCCTTGGCTACGGGGTGCCGCGCGCGGGAGATATTGGGCTTGGAATGGATCCGGGTGGATTTGCCCCGCAAAACTGCCTGGATTAACCAGACCAAGAATGGAACGCCGCGAGGCGTGCCGTTGAACCGTGATGCCGCAACCGTGCTGCGGGAGCAGATTGGCAAGCATTCCCAGTTCTGTTTTACCTATCGGGGTGAGCCGATTAAGCGGAACGTATCAAACCACGCTTGGTTCACTGCGTTGAGTAAGGCGGGGCTGGAGGATTTCCGTTTTCACGACCTGCGTCATACCTGGGCCTCCTGGCACAGGCAGTCGGGGACTAGCTGCGACGAGTTGAAAGACTTGGGCGGCTGGAAAACTCGCAGCATGGTGGACCGATACGCGAAGTTTGCGACGGAGCACCTGGCGGCCGCTGCGTCGCGGATTGAATCAGCCGCAAAGGACGGCGTGATCGAATTGTCACGATTCAGTCACGGTGCCGCCAAATGAAAACGGCCCCCATCGCTGGGAGCCGCTAGAAATCTGGTGGCCAGGGGCAGAATCGAACTGCCGACACGCGGATTTTCAATCCGCTGCTCTACCAACTGAGCTACCTGGCCGGTGGAATTGCTTCGACTTTTCCCGCCCGTTGCAGGCGGAAAGCGCGCAATTAAACCCTGAGCCGTGCGCCAAGTCAACTGGCGGGCCCGGGTGGAGGCGCCGGAAGGCCGCTGGCGCGGCCGAAACACGGGCCGACAGGCCGGGCCCGGATCCTCTAAGATGGCGGCATGGTCCAACCGCTTTCCTCTGTCACCAGCCTCGCGCGTGCGACCGTCGAAGCGTTGCGCCAACACCTGCCGTTTTCCGGCATGGCCGAGGCTGATCTGGTCTGGCTGGTGGAGCGCCTTGCGGTCGTCTATCACGCGCAGGGGGCGACGCTGCTCGACGCCGGCGGTCCGCCGCCCGACGCGCTGTTCATCATCAAGCAGGGTGTGGTGGAGGGCGTTGCACCCGGCGCGGACGCGACGCGCCTGCTGCAGCTCACGAGCGGCGAGATGTTTCCGCTCGGTGCGCTGCTGACCGGCCGCGCGGCGGTGAACCGCTACGTCGCGGCCAGCGATACCTTCTGCTACCGCCTGGCCGCTGCGGACTTTCAGGCCCTGCTCGGACGCAGCCGCGCGTTCAGCGACTTTTGCACGCGCCGCATCGCCAATCTGCTGCAAGAGTCCCAGCGCGCCGTCCAGGCCGAGTACGCGCTGGCGCTCGACGACGAGACCCGCTTCTCGCGCCCGGTGCGCAGCCTCGTCCAGCGCGCGCCGGTGACCGCGCTTCGCGACACCCCGCTGGACGAGGCGCTGGCGGCAATGGACGCGGCCCATGTCGGCTCGGTCGCGGTGGTCGACGCCGATGACCGCCCGGTCGGCATCCTGACGCTGAAGGATGTGCTGCGGCGCGTGACGCTGGCGAAGATGCCGCTCGGCGAAACGGTCGCGAGCGTAATGACGCCTGCCCCTGCCACGCTGGAGGCCGCCGCCCCGGTCGCCGACGCCCTGCTGGTGATGGCGCGGCAGGGCGTGCACCACCTGCCGCTGGTCGAGGCCGGACGGCTCGTCGGGGTCATTTCCGAGAAGGACGTCTTCACGCTGCGGCGGCTGTCGATGGAAGGCATCACCGGTGCGATCGCGCGCACCGAGAATGCGGCGCTGCTGCCGCCCTTGGCCCAGGACATCGGCGCGCTTGCCCGCAACCTGCTGGCCCAGGGCATGAATGCCGAAAGCCTGACCGCGATCCTGTCCAGCCTCAACGACAAGCTGAGCCAGCGCGTGATCGAGCTGGAGGCGCGCGCCGCCGGGCTGCCCGACGTCGAATGGTGCTGGCTCGCGCTCGGCTCGGAGGGGCGCATGGAGCAGACGCTGGCGACCGACCAGGACAACGCGCTGATCTTCCGCGCTGCCACGGCCGACCAGCGCGCCGCGCTGCTCGCGTTCGCCGAACGGGTCAACCACCGCCTCGCCGCGTGCGGCTTTCCGCTCTGCAAGGGCGGCATCATGGCGAGCAATCCGAAGTGGTGCCAGAGCGTCGACGGCTGGCGCGCCACCTTCGCCGACTGGATCCACCGCGGCGATGCGCCGGCGCTGCTGCATGCCAGCGTGTTCTTCGACTTCCGGCCGCTGTACGGCGCATCGGCGCTGAGTGAGGAGCTGCGATCCTGGCTCAACACGGCCGCGCGCGACAACCGTCCGTTCCTCCGCCACATGGCCCAGAACGCGCTCGCCAACCGGCCCCCGCTCGGGCTCGTGCGGGACTTCGTGGTCGCCTCCGGCGGCGCGCAGCCGCACACGCTGGATCTCAAGGTCAACGGCATCACGCCCTTCGTCGACGCGGCGCGCATTTTCGCGCTGTACGCCGGCGTGGGCGCCTCCGGCACCGTGGCGCGGCTGCGCGGGGCTGCCCGCGCGTGGAACCTGGCGACGGACGAGGTCGAGGCTTGGATCGCCGGCTTCCATTTCATCCAGCTGCTGCGCCTGCGCCACCAGCACGAGGCGCAGACCCGAAGCGAGTCGGTCGACAACCGCATCGATCCCGAGCGGCTCAACGCGCTCGACCGTCGCATCCTCAAGGAAGCCTTCCGCCAGGCCCGCAAGCTGCAGGCCGTGATGGGGCGTTATTTCGAATTCTGAGGACGTGGCAGGTGTGCACTAGGTCATTTTTACCAGTCGCCTTCTGTTCACTTGGCTTTTGGGCTAAGGTTCGCTGGTTCCGTGCCCGAGGGGACACTGGGTGCGGAGCGTAATAACAACTCTCGACCATGTTTCAAGGAGGCTTCCATGGCAAGTCCGCAACCGGATTGGGCCGCGATCGACCGGGATCCGCGGTTCCAGGCGCTCCACAAGAAGAAATCATCCTTCCTGTGGGGTTTGATGGTGTTTTCCATCGTCTTCTATTTTCTGCTTCCTTTCGGGGCCGCCTATTTCCAGGACCTGTTCAAGGTCAAGGTATGGGGCCCGCTCAACGTGGGCCTGCTGTTCGCGCTCTCCGAGTTCGTCGTGGCCTGGGTGATCGCAGCGGTGTACGCCAAGCGCGCCAACCGGGAGTTCGACGCCATGGCGGCCGAAATCGCCCGTGACGCCCACAACATCAAGGGGAGCAAATAATGACGGGACGCTTCAAACCCTATCTTGCCGGCGCCGCGGCGCTCTTCGCCTCCGGGCTCGCCCATGCAGGCGAAGGCGCGGTCGCCGACGAATGGAAGTGGCTGACCTTCGCGGTCTTCGGCGGCATCATCGCGCTGACCATGTACATCACCTGGTGGGCCGCCAAGCGCGTGCACACCACCAGTGAGTTCTATGCCGCCGGACGTTCCGTTTCCGGCTTCCAGAACGGCTGGGCGATCGCGGGCGACTACCTGTCGGCCGCGTCCTTCCTCGGCATCGCCGGCCTCATCGCGCTGTACGGCTACGACGGCTTCATGTACTCGGTCGGCTTCCTGGTCGCCTACATCACCGTGCTGCTGGTCATCGCCGAGCCCTGCCGCAACATCGGCAAGTACACGCTCGGCGACATCCTGGCGTTCCGCAACAACCCCAAGGCCGCGAAGACCATCGCCGCGGTCTCGACCATCACCGTGTCGATCTTCTACCTGACCGCGCAGATGGTCGGTGGCGGCGTGCTGATCAAGACGCTGATCGGCATCGACTATGAAGTGTCGGTGATCGGCGTCGGCGTGCTGATGCTGGCCTACGTGGTGTTCGGCGGCATGGTCGCGACGACCTGGGTGCAAATCGTCAAGGCGATCCTGCTGGTGGTCGCTTCGCTGGTGATGGTCGCGCTGGTGTGGGCGCCCTACGGCTTCTCGCTGCCCGGCTTCCTGGACCACGCGGTCCACGACGAGGGCATCCAGAAGCAGGTCGCCAAGCTGCTCGGCACCGCCGCGGCAAACATGACGCCGGAGGAACTGGGCCAGCGCTTCCTCGAGCCCGGCCTGTTCCTGAAGAACCCGATCGACCAGATCTCGCTGGGCATGGCGCTGGTGCTGGGCACGGCGGGCCTGCCGCACATCCTGATGCGCTTCTTCACCGTGCCGAACGCACAGGAAGCGCGCAAGTCGGTGGTGTGGGCGATGGTCATCATCGGCGGCTTCTACGTCCTGACCCTGTTCCTGGGCCTGGGCGCGGCGCTCAACGTCGGTCCCGCCAACATCGTCGCGCTCGACAAGGGCGGCAACATGGCCGCGCCGATCCTCGCCCAGTACCTGGGTGGGGGCGCCGATTCGATGATGGGCAACTTCTTCCTCGCCTTCGTCGCCGCGGTGGCCTTCGCCACCATCGTCGCGGTGGTCGCGGGCCTGGTGCTGGCTTCCGCCTCGGCGATGGCGCACGACATCTACGTCGGCGTGATCCGCGGCGACCATGCCACGCCCGATGAGCAGGTGAAGGCGGCGCGCGTCGCCTCCGTCATCGTCGGCGTCGTGGCCATCGTCATCGGCATCGCGGCCAAGGGCCAGAACGTCGCCCACCTGGTCGGCATGGCCTTCGCGGTGGCGGCGTCGGGCAACCTGCCCGCCGTCCTGCTGACGCTGTACTGGAGGCGCTGCAACACCGGCGGCGTGGTGCTCGGTATGCTGGTCGGCTCGTTCTCCGCGATCGCCCTGGTGATGGTCTCGCCCAACCTGACGTATCCGCAGGCGGTGATCAAGGAAGCCAAGGCCGTGCTCGAAGGTACCCCGGCCAAGGATGCGGTGCCGGCCAAGGCCAGCGAAGGCTTCGTCTGCGAACTCTTCGCGGTGTGCCAGAACGCCGAGGCCGCCAAGCCGGCCGCCGAGGCGAAGCCCGGCGCGATCGAGAACCTCGCCAAGCTGAACGAAAAGATCGCGGCGTTGAGCGACCCGGCGGAGCTGGACAAGGCCAAGAAGGAAGCCGGCAAGCTCGAGAAGGACATCAAGAAGGCGCAGGACGACCTGAAGAAGTTCGAAGGCCAGACCACCAACCTGGTCGGCATCGAGAAGCCCTTCTTCCGCCTGAAGAACCCCGGCATCATCTCGATTCCGCTGGGCTTCCTGATGGTGATCCTCGGCTCCCTGCTGTTCCGCGACAAGCGCGCGGAAGACATGTGGGACGAGCTCTACGTGCGCCAGAACACCGGCATCCACGCCGAGGGCGCAACCGCCCACTGACGTCGCCTTCGACGGCGTACCGTCAAGCCCCCGGGTTCCGGCCCGGGGGCTTTTTATTTGGAGGCGGTGCCTGCGCTAGACGGGGGCGGATTTGAGCCAGCGGGCCTGACGGCAAAAACGCAGCAGCTGCCGGAGCTGGGTCAGGCCCCGGGCGTGCGCCAGCGGCAGCAGCGCCAGCCATAGCTGCGCGGTGGCGTAGGCGTCGGCGAGCGCACCGTGGCGCTGGTAGACCGGGATGCCGAAGTGCGCGAGCCAGTCGTCCAGCGGCCGGTTGAATCCCGGGCCGGTGGGCAGCAGCAGCGGCGCGAGCAGCGCGAGGTCGAGCCATACGGCGGAATCCTTCAGTCCCAGCCAGGCCATGCTCGCACGCTCCAGCGCAACGCGGTCGAACGCCGCGTGGTACGCGAGCCGTGGGCGGCCGCCGGCGAATGCCAGCCAGTCGAGCAGCGCTGCGGCGGGCTCGGCGCCGGCGAGCTGTTCGCCGGTGGTGATGCCGTGCACGAGGATGTTGTCGCCGGTGGTCGCCTCGTGCTGCCGCAACCGCAGCTCGCACGCGGGCGTCACGGCGATGGCGCCGCCGGTCACCCTGACCGCGCCGATGGCGAGCAGCGGGTCGACGCGCGGATTGAGGCCGCCGGTTTCGACGTCGACCACGATCCAGTCCTCGTTCAGGCCCTGCTCGCGAACCGGGCGTGCCGTGACTTCCTGCAGGCGCGCCGCGAGTGTCGTGTCCAGGGCGGGGCGGGGACGGAAACGCCAGATCACGAGCGGCAGCCCTGACGTGTGGATATCTTGGCGGGTGTGCTCAGCCTGGCCAGGCGCCAACCCTGCTTATGCGGTCGCGCCGACACATGGCGCGAACCGGCGCAGATGGTCGATGGCTGCCTGAATCAGCGAATTGGCGGCATCCGGCATCGGCTCCCCTTCGGCATGTTCTATTTGCCGGTCATTATCGTCAGGGGCCGGCGCATTCCGCAAGGCGGCCACTGCAGCTTGCAGGAGGGGCGTGAAACCTGCTCGCCGCGGCCGTGACGCGTGGGCCGGTGTGCAAGGATGGCGCCATCCGCGCTATTCTAAAAATAGCGGAAAACTTTTCCTTCCAATAAAGAACGAGCATGACGAGCGATGCATCGGCAACGGGCCACCCTGGCCCGAACGGCCCGGGCACGGCCGGCCCGGACGAGATGGAGGCCCTGATCGGGTTCCAGGGTTCCCTCCTCGAGGACATCGCGCTGGGACATGACGATCCGGACATGATCGATCGCATCTGCCGTTTCGGCGAGCGCCTCGTGCCCGGTTCGGTCGCCACGGTCATGCTGCTCGACGACACCGGCGTGCTCAATGTGCACGCCGCCCCGAATGCGAGCCCCGGTCTGACCGACTACCTCGAAGGACTGCGCCCCGGCCCGGAGGCCGGCTCCTGCGGCAATGCGGTCTATCGGCGGGAGCCGGTCTTCGTTGCGGACACGCTCACCGACCCGAGATGGCGCGGGCTGCGGCATCTGGCGGAGGCGTCCGGGCTGCAGTCCTGCTGGTCGATCCCGATCCACGCGCGCGACAGCAAGGTGATCGGAACCTTCGCCCTGTCCGGTTTCGAAAAGCGGATGCCATCCGCGTTCCAGCAGCGGCTGATGGAAATCGCCGCCTCCCTGATCGGCATCGTGCTGGCGCGGCGCAAGCAGACCGATGCCCTGAAGCGGAGCGAGGAACGCTTCAGGCGCCTGTTCGAGGCGGGAACGGATTCCAAGTTTCTGCTTTCCCGCGACGGGCGGATCCTCGACCTCAACCGGATCGCCCACAAGCGTCTCGGCTACGCGAAGGACGAAATGCTGGGGCGGCATGCGGCCGAGTTCGTCGCGCCGGAGCATACGGAGGCGGTTGCGCAGCGGATCGCGCGCGTGAGCCGCGAGGGACAGGCGACTTACGGGTCGGCGCAGGTATGCAAGGACGGCTCGGTGATCCAGGTCGAGATCAGCACCATCCGGCTCGAGCTCGACGGCCAGGAGACCTACTACAGCATCGTTCGCGACGTCACCGAGCGCAGCCGCATCGAGACGGCGCTGCACGAAAGCGAGAAGCGCTTCCGGGATCTCGTGGAGACGACCACCGACTGGATCTGGGAGACGGACGCTGCGCTGCGCTACGTGTACGTAAGCCCGGGCGTGCGCACCATGCTCGGCTACGCGCCGGAAGCGCTGCTCGGCAAGACGCCGTTCGACCTTATGCCGGAGGAGGAGATTCACGCGAAGGACGCCCTCGTCCGCGAGATCGTCGCGGCGAAGGCGCCGCTCGACCAGGTCCAGTCGAACCGGCTGCACCGCGACGGGCACGCCGTCATCGTCGAAACCAGCGGGCTGCCGCTCATCGACGGCGCGGGAAGGCTCACCGGCTACCGCGGCGTGACGCGCGACATCACGCGGCGCAAGCAGATGGAGCGCGAGCTGCGGGACAGCGAGGCGAATCTGCGGGCCATCCTCGAGCATGCGCCGATCGGTCTGGCCATCGTCTCGATGGAAGGGCGCTTCCTCGAAGTCAACCGCTCGCTGTGCGAGATCGTCGGGTACGACAAGGACGAACTCGAGCGGATGACGTTCCAGCAGATCACGCACCCGGACGATCTGGCGTCGGATCTCGACAACGTGACGCGCCTGCTGGATGGCGAGATTCCGTTCTACAAGATGGAAAAGCGCTATGTCCGCAAGGACGGCGGCATCGTGTGGATCCAGCTCACCGGTTCGGTGCTACGCGATGCGGCGGGCGCGCCCCGGCATTTCATCGCACAGATCGAGGACATCTCGGACCGCAAGGCGTCGGAGCAGCGGCTGCGGCAGGCACTGGAACTGGCCGACAGCGTCATCCATGCGATTCCCGACCTGCTGTTCGAGGTCGACGAGAGAGGCACCTACCTCAACATCTGGGCGCAAACGCCGGAGCTGCTCGCGGCGCCCAAGACGGCCCTGCTCGGGCGCACGCTGGACGAAGTCCTGCCCCCGGATTCCGCTGCCGTGGCAGCCGCCTCGCTGCGTGAAGCTGATGAAAAGGGGCGCTCGTTCGGCATGGTGATGCCGCTGCCGCTGCCCGAGGGCATGAAATGGTTCGAGCTGTCGGTGGCGAAAAAGCAGGGCGGGGACACGCCGGACAAGCGTTTCATCGTGCTGTCGCGCGACATCACGGAACGCGTGGGGGCCCAGGAACAGCTCAGGCAGCTCGCCTATTACGACACGCTCACGGATCTGCCCAACCGCCGCTTTCTACTCGAAAAGCTCGACTGGGCCCTGACCCAGGCCAAGCGCCACCGCCGATCGCTCGCGGTCATGTTTCTCGACCTCGACCGCTTCAAGCAGGTCAACGACCGTCTCGGCCATGACTTCGGCGATCGCCTGCTGCAGGTCGTGGCGACAAGGCTGGGCGCCGCCGTGCGGCGCGGCGACATCGTGGCGCGCCCCGGCGGCGACGAGTTCATCATCGTGCTGACCGAAATCGGCCACCCGGACGACGCCGTGCGCGTGGCCCGGAAGATCGTCGGGGCCCTCGCCGTGCCGGTTGAAATCGGCCCTCACCGGATCGAGATCGGAACCAGCATCGGGATCGCAATCTATCCGGTCGGCGGAGAAGACGATGCGCGCGAGCTGATGAAAAAGGCGGACGGCGCGATGTACGTCGCAAAGCAGGCGGGAGGCAACCGCTACCATCTCGTCGGCGGCTGACGCGGAACGCCCCGCGCTCAGGCGTCGCGGGCGATCTGGTGCGGGGCGGGGCGGTGCGCGAGCCCTGCGACGACGGTCAGGGCGCCGAAGACGGCGAGCGTGGGGCGGATGCCGATGGCGTGCGCGAGGCTGCCCATCGCCAGGCTGCCGAGCGGCGCGATGCCGAGAAAGGCGACCGAGAAAATGGCCATCACGCGTCCGCGCATGTCGTCGCGCACCCAGCTTTGCAGCAGCGTGTTGCTTCCGGCCGCGACCAGCACCACGGAGAATCCGAGCACCATCAGCAGCGGATAGGCGAGGAAGCTCGTCCGGTTCAGCGCGAACAGCAGGAGTGCGACGCCGGCCAGGCTGACTGCGTGCGCCACCCGCCGCGCGAGGCCGTCGATCGAGACGTGCGACGCGAGAAACACGCTCGCCAGCAGGGCGCCCGCGCCGACACTGCTGACGAGGAGACCGAAAGTCCGCGCGTCACCGCCGAGAATCGTGCGGGCATAGAGTGGCAGCATCACCACGTAAGGGGCGACCAGCAGGCTGACCGCCGCGACCCGCTGCAGGAAGAGCCGGATGTCGCGATGGCTGAACGCGTAGGCGAGCCCCTCGCGCAGGGCGTGCAGGGCCGGCTTCGACGCGCCGCCGCCCGGACGCGTATGCAGCGCGGCCAGCGCGACCAGCACGGCGAGGTAGGAGGCGGCGTTGAGCAGGAAGCACACCGCCTCGCCCGCGCGCGCCACGATCAGTCCGGCGAGCGCGGGGCCGACGAAGCGCGTGGAATTCATCATGAAGGAGTTCAGCGCGATGGCGTTGGGCAGCAAGGCGCGGTCGCCGACGAGGTGCACGACCAGCGACTGCCGTGCGGGAATGTCGACCGCATTGATGCAGCCGAGCACGAAGGCAAGGCCCAGCAGCAGCGCCGGGGTCGCCCAGCCCTGCCAGGCCAGCACGGCGAGTGCCAGGGCCTGCAGCATGGCCAGCGCCTGCGTCGTCATCATGAGCCGGCGCCGGTCGGTGCGGTCCGACCACACGCCACCGAGCGGCGCGAACAGCAGGATCGGGATCTGGCTGGCGAAGCCGAGCAGGCCCAGTACCAGTGCCGAGTTGGTCAGCTTGTAGGCGAGCCAGGCCATCGCGATCTGCTGCATCCAGGTGCCGGCGACGGAGATCAGCTGGCCGGCAAAATAGATGCGGAAATCGCGGGCGCGCAGCGCGCGCAGGGGGTGAGGCAGGGCGGCAGGCATCGTCGGGAACGTCGGCGCGGATCGAGCTGCGATGATGGCATCGATCAGACGGACGGGCCAGTCGTGTTCCGGGGCCTTCGTTCTGGACGCGTCGGCCTCGCCGGCCAATGACGCGGCCGCATTCGGGATGCCCGATCAGCACCCGCAGCAACTGCCCTTGCCGGCTATCTGGATCGGCGGGCACGGCACCGTGCCGTAGGAACAGAAGACGCAGCAGTCCCCCGGCTTGGGTCTCAGCACCGTGTGACATTGCGCGCACTCGTAGAACCACTGGCAGGCGTCGGTGGGCATCGTCTCGGTCCGGGCGTGGCCGCACACCGGGCAGGTCAGCGTCGATTGCAGGATGACGTCGTTCAACTTGGCTGCTTCCTTCATGGTTGAGGCATCACCGGCGCCCCTCGCCGCATGCCGCGGGCGAATCGACGCCACAGGACTTTCTCGACCGCTGCGTCGGGCTTTCCGTGGCCCATCAATGGGCCGGCTCGATCTTCGTGATCGTGGCGTCCATTCCCGACACGACGAATTCAAAGTTCACCCGCTGCCCGGCCCTGACCGTCTCCGCCTGGCCGCGGCTGATTCTGAAGGGCATGGTCATGGGCGGCCAGTTGAGGCTCTTGACGGCCCCGTGGGCGAGGGTGATCTTGCCGGCCTTGGCGTCGACCTTCTTCACGACGCCGACGGCCTGGTGCGAGGCGCCGGGCTTGGCCTGCTGGCCGCCCATGTCCATGCCCGGCATGACCGAATCGGCGCATGCAGCACCGGCGCCCAGGGACAGGATGATTGCGAGCGTGAGCGGGAGGGTCTTCTTCATGATGCTTCCTTTGATTTCAGGTTGGAGGAGGAGTTCATCGGACGCCCGCGCATGAGCAGGTAGGCGGCGGGGATCACGAACATCGACAGCAGCGGCGCGGTGATCATGCCGCCCACCATGGGCGCGGCGATGCGGCTCATGATCTCGCTGCCGGTGCCGCTTCCAAGCAGGATGGGCAGCAGGCCGGCGATGATGACCGCCAGCGTCATGGCCTTGGGACGCACGCGCAGCACGGCGCCTTCGCGGATGGCGTCGATCAGCGCGGGCCGGCTCTCCTCGCCGGCGTCGAGCCGTTTCTGCCACGCCTGTTTCAGGTAGACCAGCATGATCACGCCGAACTCCGCCGACACCCCGGCCAGCGCGATGAAGCCGACGCCGGTGGCGACCGAGAGGTTGAATCCCATCCAGTACAGGAACCACACCCCGCCGGTCAGTGCGAACGGCAGCGTCGCCATGATCAGCAGGGCTTCGTCGAGGCGTGCGAACGTGAGGTAGAGCAGCACGAAGATGATCAGCAGCGTCGCCGGCACGACCAGCTTCAGCCGCGCGTTGGCCCGCTCGAGGAATTCGAACTGGCCGGAATACGCGAGGCTCATGCCGGGCTCGAGCCTGACCTCGCGCGCGACGGCGCGGCGCAGGTCCGCCACCACCGACGCGAGATCGCGCCCGCGCACGTCCACGTAGACCCAGCCGCTGGGGCGCGCGTTCTCGCTCTTGAGCATCGGCGGGCCGTCGGTCACGACGACCCGTGCGACCATGCCCAGCGTGATCTGGGCGCCCGCCGGCGTGACGATGGGCAGTTGCGTGACGCGCTGCACGGTGTCGCGCCATTCGCGCGGGTAGCGCAGGTTGATCGGAAAGCGTGCCAGCCCCTCGACGGTCTCCCCGACGTTTTCGCCGCCGATGAGGCCACTCACCACCTCCTGCACGTCGGCGATGTTGAGCCCGTAGCGTGCAGCCGCGGCGCGGTCGATGTCGACGTCGAGGTAGCGTCCCCCGGTCAGCCGTTCGGCGAGCGCCGACGACACCCCGGGAACCGTGCGCGCCACGCGCTCGACCTGCCGGGCGACGCGGTCGATCTCGGCCAGGTTCGTGCCGGCGATCTTGACGCCGATCGGACTCTTGATGCCGGTGGCCAGCATGTCGATGCGGTTGCGGATCGGCGGAATCCAGATGTTGGAGAGGCCGGGCACCCTGACGGTGCGGTCCAGTTCCTCGACGAGCTTTTCCGGCGTCATGCCGGGGCGCCACTGGTCGCGCGGCTTGAACTGGATCGTGGTCTCGAACATCTCGAGCGGGGCGGGGTCGGTGGCGGTCTCGGCGCGGCCGGCCTTGCCGAACACGCGCGCCACTTCGGGCACGCTCTTGATCAGGCGGTCGGTCTGCTGCAGCAGTTCGCTCGCCTTCTGCGCCGACAGCCCCGGGAGCGCGCTCGGCATGTAGAGCAGGTCGCCCTCGTCGAGCGGCGGCAGGAACTCGCCGCCGAGGCGGCTCGCGGGCCACGCTGCCGTGAGGAATACCAGTGCGGCGGCGAGCAGGGTCAGCTTCGGCCGCGCGAGCACGGCGTCGAGCATCGGGCGGTAGAGACGGATCAGCAGGCGGCTCAGGGGGTTGCGCGATTCTTCCGGCAGCCTGCCGCGTATCCAGTAGCCCATCAGGATCGGCACCAGCGTGACCGAGAGGCCGGCCGCCGCCGCCATGGCGTAGGTCTTGGTGAAGGCGAGCGGTCCGAACAGCCGGCCCTCCTGCGCCTGCAGCGTGAACACCGGGATGAAGGACAGCGTGATGACGAGCAGCGAGAAGAACAGCGCCGGCCCCACCTCGATCGCGGCCTCGGTCACGACGCGCCAGTGGGCCTCGCCGGCCAGGACCTCGCCGGGATGGGCGCGGTGCCACGCCTCGATCTTCTTGTGCGCGTTCTCGATCATCACCACGGCCGCGTCGACCATCGCGCCGATTGCGATCGCGATGCCGCCCAGCGACATGATGTTGGCGTTGATGGCCTGATAGTGCAGCAGGGCGAAAGCGACCAGCACGCCGAGCGGCAGCGACACGATGGCGACCATCGACGAGCGCAGGTGCCACAGGAAGGCGACACAGACCAGCGCGACGACGATGAATTCCTCGATGAGCTTGTGGCTGAGGTTCTCCACCGCCCGGTCGATCAGTTGGCTGCGATCGTAGGTCGGCACGATCTCGACGCCCTGCGGCAGGCTTCCCCGCAACGTGTCGAGCTTGGCGTGCACCGCCGCGAGCGTTGCGCGCGCGTTCTTGCCGGAGCGCAGGATGACGACGCCGCCGACCGTCTCGCCCTGGCCGTCGAGCTCGGCGATGCCGCGCCGCATTTCCGGCCCGAGCTGGATCCGGGCGACATCGCCGAGCGTGACCGGCACGCCGCCGACGAGCTTGAGCGGGATTGCGCGGAAATCGTCGAGCGACGCGAGGTAGCCGTTTGCACGCACCATGAGCTCCGCTTCGCCCAGTTCGAGCACGCCGCCGCCCGTTTCCTGGTTGGCTGCCTGGATCGCTTCGCGCACCATGGCCTGCGTGATGCCGAGGCTCGCGAGCTTCACCGGATCCAGCACGACCTGGTACTGCCTGACCATGCCGCCCACGGTGGCGACCTCGGCGACGTTGGGCAGCGTCTTCAGCTCGTACTTCAGGAACCAGTCCTGCAGGGCGCGCAGCTGGGACAGATCGTGCCGGCCGGTGCGGTCGACCAGTGCGTATTCGTAGATCCAGCCGACCCCGGTGGCGTCCGGGCCCAGGCTCGACCTCGCCGCGGCGGGCAGGCGGCCCTGCACCTGGTTGAGGTACTCCAGCACCCGCGAGCGCGCCCAGTAGAGGTCGGTGCCGTCCTCGAACAGCACGTAGACGAAGCTGTCGCCGAAGAAGGAAAAGCCGCGCACGGTCTTCACCCCGGGCACCGACAGCATCGTCGTGGTCAGCGGATAGGTGACCTGGTTCTCGACGATGCGCGGCGCCTGGCCGGGGTAGCTGGTGCGGATGATGACCTGCACGTCGGACAGGTCCGGCAGCGCGTCGACCGGCGTCGTCTTGACTGCCCACACGCCCCAGGCGGTCGCGAACAGCGCCGCCAGCAGCACCAGGAGGCGGTTGGCGACCGACCAGCGGATGAGCTTCGCGATCATGGCCGGGCTCCCGCCTTGTCCAGGCGCTCGACGACAAGGCCCTCGTCCGTCTGGCGGACGAAGACCGTGACGTGGTCGCCGGCCTTCAGGCCCTTGGTCAGATCCGGTCGGGCGAGCGGGAAGACCATCGTCATGCCCGGCATCGACAGCGTCTTGAACGGCCCATGGGTCAGGGTGACTTCGCCGGCGCCGATCTCGTCGATCTTCGCCTCGGCGGGATGCAGGACGACGCCCGCCGGCGCAGCGGCTGCTTCGCGCCCGGCGCGGGCCATGAGGCCGCTGAGGCTGGCTTCGGAGTCGATCAGGAACTGGCCGCTGGCGACGATCTTCTGACCGTCCTCCAATCCGGAAGCGATGACCGTGCGGTCGCCGACTTCGGGACCGAGGGTGACTTCGACCGGCGCGAAGCGCCCGTTCCCGTCCGCCACCATGACCAGTGCGCGCTTGCCGGTGCGGATGACCGCCTCGGTCGGCACGGCGAGCGCGTTGCCTTGCAGATCCGACACCAGCCGCACCTGGGCCGAGAGCCCGGGGCGCAGGCGGCCGTCCGGGTTCGGCAGTTCGATCCGCACCTGCAGGCTGCGCGCCGCGTCGTTGAGCGCGGGCAGGATCGCGCTGACGCGGCCGCCGATGGGTTTGCCTGGGAAGCCGGCCAGCTGGACCTCGGCACGGACGCCGGGACGCACCCAGGCCGCGTAGGCCTCCGGCACCGCGACGTCGAGCCAGACCGTACCTAACCCGTTCACGCGCGCGAGTGTCTGCCCGGCGGCGACCGTCATGCCGGCGCGCACGTCGAGCGACTGCAGCAGGCCACCGCGCGGCAGGCCCACCGTGTACCCCGGCTGCGGCACGCCGCGCTGCTCGACGCGGCGGATCAGGTCGTCCGGCATGCCCAGGAGGTGCAGCCGGTCGCGTGCCGCCGCCAGCAGCGCGGCGTCGCCCGCCGAGCGGATCGCCAGCAGCTCGTGCTGCGCCGCGGCCCATTCCGGCACCAGCAGGGTGACCAGCGGCTGCCCGGGCCGGACCACGTCGCCGGGCGCCAGCGGCCACACGCGCTCGACGAAGCCGCCGGTGCGGGCTTGCACGATGGCGACGTCGCGTTCGTCGAAGCCGATCAGCCCGCTCGCGTCGATCCGCGTGGACAGCGGCAGGCGCTCGACGCTCGCCAGGCGCACGCCGAGGTTCTGGACGACGGCCGGGTCGATCCTGACGCCGCCGTCGCCCGTCGTCTCGTCGGCGTACTTGGGCAGCAGCGCCATGTCCATGAAGGGCGACTTCCCCGGTTTGTCGAAATGCTGCTGCGGCACCATCGGGTCGTACCAGTACAGCACCCGGCGCCCGTCCGGCGCCGCTGCCGGCGCGGACGCGGCAGTCGGCTTGCCTGCGGCGGCCCGCTGGGCCCACCACCAGCCGCCGCCCGCCCCCAGCCCCAGCAACATGCCGGCAACGACGCCGGCGCCCAGTACCTTGATCATCGGCTTCATTCGTGGTCCCCCGTGTGCGGGTCGGCATCGTCGCCGTAGGCGTAGTGCAAACGCGCGGCGACCTGAAGTTGCTCGCCTTCCAGGGCGATGGACTTGAGCTCGGTGTCGATGCGTTCGCGGCGTGCGGCGATCAGCCCGGTCAGGCTGCCCTTGCCGCCGCGCCACGCGGCCATCGCGAGGTCGACCTTCTCCTGCGCCAGCGGCAGCAGGACGTTGTGCTGGCGATTGACGGCGGCGGTGAGCCGCTGGTAATCCGCGAAGTCGCTCGCCAGCATCGCGGCATGCTCGCGCAGGGCGGCGGCGCGCTCCGCATCGAGGCGCGCGCGTTCGGCACGCGCGGCGGCGATCTTCGGGTCCTGGCGCGCGCCGGGGAAGACCGGCAGGTCGAAACTGACCTGGACCGACATCATGTCGCCGTACTGCTGGGCGCGGCGCTGGTAGTCCATCTCCAGCGCCCAATCGGGCCGCTTCGCCGCCTGCGCCTCGGCGATGTCGGCGTCGAGCACGCGTGCCCGGGAATCGAACGCCAGCAGTTCCGGGTGGCGATGCAGGCGGTGTTCCAGGAGATTGTGTGCGATCGGCCATTCGGGCACGCCGCCCTCGAGGGGGGCGTCGGCCGCAGCGCCGATCCAGCGCCGCAGCGATGCGATCGCCTGCTCCTGGCGGGCGCGCAATTCGTCGCGCCGCTCGTCGATCAGGGCGGCCTCCTGCCGGGGGGCGACGATGTCCGTCGCCGAGCCCTTGCCGCCGGCGAGTTCGGCGCGGACCGCGGCCGCGAACAGCCGGTTTTCCGCTGCGAGGTCATCGATGCACGCCAGCTGGCGCTCGACGCTCTGGCGAGCGATCCAGGCATCCGCGACCGCACGCAGCACCGTCAGCCGCACGATGCGGGCCTCGGCCTCGCTCAGGGCGACCTGGCCCTGCGCCGCGGCGACGCGCGCTTCGCGCTTGGCGGCGTTGGGAAACGCCTGCATGAGACCGACGCGCTGCATGGTCATGGCGTCGCGGGTCAGGCTGTAGCGGTCGGCGCCCTCGATCGGCAGGTTGTTGATGCCCAGCACGAGCTTGGGGTCGGGCAGGGCGCCGGCAGGAACCCGCAGGGATCGGGCCGCGGCGACGCCTTCCTCGCTGGCCTTCAGCTGGGGAGCATGCGTTTCGGCGAGGCGCAGCGCCTCGTCGAACGTCAGCGCGTGGCCGGGCGAACTCAGGCCGGCAAGCAGCATGGTCAATGCCATGTGCCCGCACGTGAAGCAACGGGTAAACGTAAACACGATGGTCTTCCTTCGGTTGAACAAGACAGCGTGCCGAGAAGGCACGCGCTCGACGACCGGGAAGCGCTAAATGCGGAAGACCTGGTACTGGATGCGAAGGGGTGGAGATGCGTCAGCCAGCCAGCCCGGGCGGACGGGGCGGGCGCGAGCAGCGGGCGGTACCGAGAGGCCGACCGGGGAGGCGGGCGCCGCGCTCGTCAGGACCAGCGGCGGAATGTCGAGCGAGGGCCGATGGTCGGCCTGCACGGAGGGCGCGTGATGCGCCTTGCAGAGCGGCGGCGATTTGGCGTCCATGCCGTCGGCGCAGTCGGCCGGCATGCCGGCCGACTGCGGGGCGGCGACGGGCAAGTCCAGCGGGCAGGCGTACGCTGCGACCGCGAGCTGGCTCCATACCAGGATCGCGGTGCACAGGAAGGCGATCAGGCGCCGTGTCTGCTTCCGTAACATGGGACGGAGCGTAGGAGCAATGTGGCGGCGAGTCAATGGTGCGGATGGCGGCTTTGCCGCGGCGGAGTCGGGTGTTCGCGCCAATAACTTGCCGCGCGCGGCCATGAAAAAGCCCCGCATGAAGCGGGGCTTTTTCTGGCTACAGGGAGCCGTGGTGGCGATTTACATCATGCCCATGCCGCCCATGTCGCCCATGCCGCCGCCCATCGGGGCTGCAGCCGCCTTGTCTTCCGGCAGGTCGGCGACCATGCAGTCGGTGGTCAGCATCAGGCCGGCGATCGACGCGGCGTTCTGCAGCGCGGTGCGGGTGACCTTGGTCGGGTCGAGCACGCCCATCGCGACCATGTCGCCGTATTCGCCGGAGCCGGCGTTGTAGCCGAAGTTGCCCGAGCCTTCCAGCACCTTGTTGACGACGACCGAGGACTCTTCGCCGCAGTTCTTGACGATCTGGCGCAGCGGCTCCTCGATCGCGCGCAGCACGATCTTCACGCCGGCGTCCTGGTCGTGGTTGTCGCCCTTGATCGCGGCGGCCGCGGACTTGGCGCGCAGCAGCGCGACGCCGCCGCCGGGAACGATGCCCTCTTCAACGGCGGCACGGGTGGCGTGCAGCGCGTCTTCGACGCGGGCCTTCTTCTCCTTCATCTCGACTTCGGTCGCCGCGCCGACCTTGATCACGGCCACGCCGCCGGCCAGCTTGGCCTTGCGTTCCTGCAGCTTCTCCTTGTCGTAGTCGCTGGTGGCTTCCTCGACCTGCTTGTTGATCTGGGCGATGCGCGCCTTGATCGCGTCAGCGGAACCGGCGCCGTCGATGATGGTGGAGTTCTCCTTGCCGACTTCGATGCGCTTGGCGCGGCCGAGGTCCTGCAGGGTGGCCTTCTCGAGCGAGAGGCCGACTTCCTCGGCGATCACGGTGCCGCCGGTCAGGATGGCCATGTCTTCCAGCATCGCCTTGCGGCGGTCGCCGAAGCCGGGGGCCTTGACCGCGCAGGTCTTGAGGATGCCGCGGATGTTGTTGACCACCAGGGTGGCGAGCGCTTCGCCGTCGACGTCTTCGGCGACGATCATCAGCGGCTTGCCGGCCTTGGCGACCTGTTCCAGCACCGGCAGCAGGTCGCGGATGTTGGAGATCTTCTTGTCGAACAGCAGGATGAACGGATCTTCGAGGACCGCCATCTGCTTGTCGGGGTTGTTGATGAAGTAGGGGCTGAGGTAGCCGCGGTCGAACTGCATGCCCTCGACCACGTCGAGCTCGTTCTCGAGGCCCGAGCTGTCTTCCACGGTGATCACGCCTTCCTTGCCGACCTTGTCCATCGCGGCGGCGATGATGTCGCCGATCGAGGCGTCGGAGTTGGCGGAAATGGAGCCGACCTGGGCGATTTCCTTGCTGCTGGTGCAGGGCACGGAAATCTTCTTCAGTTCGCCCGTGATGGCGACGACAGCCTTGTCGATGCCGCGCTTGAGGTCCATCGGGTTCATGCCGGCGGCGACGAACTTCATGCCTTCGTTGACGATGGCCTGGGCCAGCACGGTCGCGGTGGTGGTGCCGTCACCGGCGACGTCGGAGGTCTTCGAGGCGACTTCCTTCACCATCTGCGCGCCCATGTTCTCGAGCTTGTCCTTCAGTTCGATCTCCTTGGCGACCGACACGCCGTCCTTGGTCACGGTGGGGGCGCCGAAGGAACGGTCGAGCACCACGTTGCGGCCCTTCGGGCCCAGGGTCACCTTGACGGCGTCAGCCAGGATGTTGACGCCAGCCACCATGCGGTGACGCGCGGAATCGCCAAAACGTACGTCTTTTGCAGCCATTCTTAAACTCCTAAATTTGAATTCGGTTGGATTCTTGCGGGGGGGCGGCTTACTTCTCGATCACGCCCATGATGTCTTCTTCGCGCATCACCAGCAGTTCCTCGCCTTCGACCTTGACGGTCTGGCCGGCGTACTTGCCGAACAGCACGCGGTCGCCGACTTTCACGTCCATCGCGATCAGCTTGCCCTGGTCGTCTTTCTTGCCGGCGCCGACGGCGACGACTTCACCCTGGTCGGGTTTCTCGGTCGCGGTGTCGGGGATCACGATCCCGGAAGCGGTCTTGCGCTCTTCTTCCATGCGCTTGACAATCACACGGTCGTGCAGAGGACGGATTTTCATTGCAAAGTCTCCATTGCGGTACGTTGATAACCGGCAGCCGGGCTGCCCGATAAATAAGGAGGCGGCGAAGGTGTTGTTAGCACTCGCCGCCATCGAGTGCTAATGGTAGGGGCGGAAGGTTTCAATTTCAAGTCCATGGACGATTGTCGGTCGCCATTAGAGTTGATAGGTTTGCCACCAAAGTCGACACTCCCGTCGATAAAGCCAGGGCATGCATCGCATGCTAATCCCCTTCGGCTTTGACGGGGTTCTCGCGCACAACCCTCAGTCGAGCCTGTTCGCGCGATCGACACGTCGGCATAATGTGTCGATGAAAACGGAAAATATCGACACATTTTCTTGACGTGTCGAAGCCGCGTACATAGAGTTCGGTTGTGTCGAAGTTTTCAGCAAAGATGAACATGAACAACGCGAGCTGGAGGCCGGACCGCCCATACAACGACTTGCCGCTCCTGCCCCCCGCGGTCGAGCTGGAGACCCGTGCCGTGCTGAAGCAATGCATCACGGCCCGCGCGGCACTGGCCGAACTGAAGCAGGCGGCGGAGCTCATTCCCAACCAGGCCATGCTGATCAGCACCTTGCCATTGCTGGAGGCGCGCGCCAGTTCGGAGATCGAAAACATCGTGACGACCACGGACGAGCTGTTCCGGCATGTTGGACACGAGGCACAAGCCAATTCGGCCACCAAGGAGGCGTTGCGCTACAGCCGCTCGCTGTTTGATGGCTTCACGGCGCTCAAGCAAACCCAGCTCAGCACGCGCACGGCCGAGCAGATCTGCACCGCGATCAAGGGCGTGGAGATGTCGGTCCGCCGTACGCCCGGCACGACGCTGAAGAACGATGCGAACGGTGAAACGATCTATACGCCACCCGAGGGCGAGACGCGCCTGCGCGATCTGCTGGCGAACTGGGAGCGCTATCTGCACGAGGAAACCGACGTCGATCCGCTGATCCGCATGGCCGTGGGGCATTACCAGTTCGAGGCGATCCACCCGTTCAACGACGGCAATGGGCGTACCGGACGTGTCCTGAATAGCCTGTTCCTGATCCAGGAGAATCTGCTGACCTTGCCCATCCTCTACTTGAGCCGCTACATCATTCAGAACAAGGCCGATTACTACCGGCTGCTCTTGCAGGTGACGCGCGAGCAGGCATGGGAAGCCTGGTTGCTCTACATCCTAAGAGGGGTGGAAGAAACGGCGAATTGGACGACGGGGAAGATTGGGGCAATTCGCTCCTTGTCGGATCAAACTACGGAGTATGTGCGCGCGAGCCTGCCCAAGGTATATAGCCACGAACTGGTGAGCCTGTTGTTCAGACTGCCGTATTGCCGCATCAGCAACTTGACCGAGGCTGGCATCGCCAAACGCCAGACGGCTTCGCTATATCTCAAGCAGTTGGTGGAAGTTGGCGTGCTGAGCGAAGTGAACGCGGGCAAGGAAAAGCTGTTCATTCATCCGAGGCTCATGCAGTTGCTTACGCGCGACAGCAATCAATTTACGCCGTACTCGGCCATCTAATGCGAAACCCCCACCCGAACTTGCGTTCGGGTGGGGTGGTTGGGTTATGCGGCCTGCTTCATCAGCAAGCCATTGACGCCTGTACCTTCCGGCGCCGGTTTGACGATGGGGTCGATCCCCCTGGCCACCAATCCCATCCTCAGCTTCTCGGACTGACTTGCGCCACTCGATCCGCCCTCAAAGACGATCTGTGCCCGGCCTTCACCCGGATGGGGGAAGTCATCCGAGTTCCACGCCGTTGCGCCTGGCAGGCCACAAGTTGGCGAGCACCTTCCGCCGGAATCAATCCCTGAAAATGTTCGTGAACGGCTTCGTGAAGTTGCGCCGTTCTCGCTAGCAGTACGGCAAGCTTTTCGGTCATGGGGCCATCGTAAGCAGCGTGACCCACAGGATCTCGCACTCATGGAGCGTCGACCGCACGAAGCCACCGAAACCGAACGGCAGCGCGGTCGGCTAGAATTGGGTGCTCCTTACTGGCACTATCGTCTTTAATCTCGAAAACCACGACGACTATCGGAATTGGCGTCAATTTCTCGGATTTTGGGAATGGCGATAGTCATCCGGATCCCTTGAAAGACGGGCAAGTGGACTATCGAATCTAATGGCGACCGACAACGATCTCCTGAGCCGCACCCGTGCCGCCGTCTGGCACCCCTGCACCCAGATGAAGGAGCTGGAAGCCATCCCCCCGTTGCCCGTCGCGCGCGGCGAAGGCCCCTGGCTCATCGACACGGACGGCAGGCGCTACCTCGATGCCATTTCGAGCTGGTGGGTCAATCTCTTCGGCCACTGCAACCCGCGCATCAACGCCGCGATCACCGACCAGCTCGGGCGGATCGAGCACGTGATGCTGGCCGGCGCGACGCACGCGCCCGTGGTGGAGCTGTCCGAGCGGCTGGCGAAACTGACCGGGTTGGGTCATGCCTTCTATGGCTCGGATGGCGCCTCGGCCACCGAGATCGCCCTGAAAATGAGCGCTCACTTCTGGCGCAGCCAGGGCCAGACGCAGAAAAATGGCTTCATCAGCCTGAAGAACGGCTATCACGGCGAAACCGTCGGCGCGCTCTCGGTGACCGACATCCCGCTGTTCAAGACGACCTACGCGCCGCTGCTGCGCCCTAGCGTGCAGGTGCCGACGCCCGACGCGCGGCTCGCCGAGCCGGGCGAATCCGCCGAAGCCTTCGCGCTGCGGTGCGCCGACGCCCTCGAGGCGTATTTGGCGGAACACGCCGCCACGACCGCGGCCTTCATCGTCGAGCCCTTGGTGCAGGGCGCGGCCGGCATGGCGATGTACCACCCGGCCTATCTCCAACGTGCGCGCGAACTGTGCGACCGCTACGCCGTGCATCTGATCGCCGACGAGATCGCGATGGGCTTCGGCCGCACCGGCACCCTGTTCGCGTTCGAGCAGGCGCCGCCGCTCGCGCTCGCGGGAGCGGGCATCAAAACGGTCCGCCCCGACTTCATCTGCCTGTCGAAGGGCATAACCGGCGGCTATCTGCCGCTGTCGGCGGTGCTGACGACCGACGAGGTCTACGCCGCGTTCTACGGCGACGACACCGCGCGCGGCTTCCTGCATTCGCACTCCTACACCGGCAACCCGCTCGCCTGCCGTGCGGCGCTGGCGGTGCTCGACATCTTCGAGCAGGACGACGTGCTCGCCGCCAACCGTGCGAAGGCGGCCGAATTCACGGCCGTCCTGGCGGAGGTGTCCGCTCACCCCCGTGTGCGGCACTTCCGCCACTTGGGGATGATCTGGGCGTTCGACGTCGCCGACGCCGCGCCCGGGTTCGCCGCCCGCTTCCACCACGCGGCGCTGGCGCGCGGCGTGTTCATCCGGCCGATCGGCCGCAGCGTCTACGTCATGCCGCCCTACGTCACGCAGGCCGACGAGATGCGCGGGTTGGCGCAGGCCGTGCAGGCCTGCCTCGACGATCCGGCGATCTGATCCGTGTTCGCAACCCCGCCTGGAGACAACACCATGTGCCTCATCCGCCTTCTGCCCGCCCTGTCGCTCGCCTTCGGGACCGCCCTCGCGCACGCCGACGCGATGGACGGCATGCCGCACCCGGCGCCCGCGGCCGACGGCCGCGCCATCCTGCAGCTGGACGCCGCCGAGCGCGCCGCGATCCTCGAGGAAATGCGGCTGTTTCTCGATGGCGTGCAGAAGATGACCGGCGCGCTCGGTCGCCAGGACATGGATGCCGCGGCGGCGGCGGCGCGCGGCATGGGGATGCGCATGACGCACGACGTGCCGCCCGCGCTGCGTGCCAAGCTGCCGCTGGAATTCAGGCAGCTGGGCTTCTCGGTGCACCGTGACTTCGACCAGATCGCGCTCGACGCCGAGTCGCTGAAGGACGTCAGCCACAGCCTCGGCCAGTTGTCGGCTACGCTGCAGAAATGCGTCGCCTGTCACGCGGCCTACCAGATACCCACGACTGCGGCAGGCCTCGATCGCTGAGCGATTCCGGATCTCGCCTGCCGACGGGCCCCGGCAAGACTGAAAAACCAAGATGGAGGAAGCACGCCCGACATGAAACTGACCTTTCTCGGTGCAGCACGCGAGGTGACCGGTTCGAGCTATCTGGTGGAGGCCGACGGCCTGCGCTTCCTCGTCGACTGCGGCATGTTCCAGGGCGGGCGGGAGACGCGCGCGAAGAACTGCCGCGCGTTCAGCTTCGACCCGCGCACGATCGACTTCGTCATCCTCACGCATGCCCACATCGATCATTCGGGACTGCTGCCGCGGCTGGTCGCGCTCGGCTTCAAGGGCGCGATCCACGCCACCCGTGCCACCTGCGACCTGCTGGCGGTGATGCTGCCGGATTCCGCGCATATCCAGGAAAAGGAGGCGGAATACGAGAACCTCAACCGCTTCCGCCAGGGCATGGCGCGGCGCGGGGAATGCGAAGGTCGCGTCGCGGGTGCGCGCGACACGGCGCCGCTCTACACGGTGGCGCAGGCGCAGGCGTCGCTCAAGCGCCTCAATCCGGTCGACTACGACCTCGAGATCGCGCCGCATCCGCAGGTGCGCTTCACCCTGCGCGACGCCGGCCACATCCTCGGCTCGGCGATCGCCGAGGTGTGGGTGGGCGAAGGCGTACGCCGGCGCAAGATCGTGTTCTCCGGCGACCTCGGCCAGCCGGCGCGCCCCTTGCTGCGCGACCCCACGCCCATCCGCGACGCCGACTACCTGCTCGTCGAATCGACCTACGGCGACCGCAACCACAAGAGCATGGAAGCGACGCAGGACGAGCTGGTCGAGGCGGTCACCGACACGCTCGAACGCAAGGGCGGCAACGTCATCGTTCCGGCCTTCGCCGTCGGGCGCACCCAGGACATGCTGTACCTGCTGGCCGACCTGACGCGGCAGGCGCGCCTGCCCAAGCTCGCGGTCTACGTCGACTCGCCGATGGCCACTGCGGCTACCGAGATCACCTACCGGCACATGGAACTGCTCGACGCCGAAACGCACGCCCTGATGGGCCGGCACGGCGGCGCGCAGTATTTCCGCAAGCTCGAGTTCGTCGAGGACGTCGAGGAATCGAAGGCGCTCGACCGCATCAAGGGCGGCGCGGTCATCATCTCGGCGAGCGGCATGTGCGAAGCGGGCCGGATCAAGTTCCACCTGCGCACCAACCTGCCGCGCCGCGAGTCGACCGTGCTCATCACCGGCTTCCAGGCGGCGGGCACCTTCGGCCGCCGCCTGGTCGACGGCGCCAGGCGCGTGCGCCTGCTCGGCGAGGACATCCCCGTCCGCGCCGATCTCTATACGCTCGGCGGGCTGTCGGCCCATGCCGACCGCAGCGCCCTGCTCGCCTGGCTCGGCCATTTCCGCAGCGCGCCCCGGCGGGTCTTCGTGGTGCACGGCGAGGATGTCGTCGCGAACGGCTTCGCCGCGGACCTGCAGACGCAATTCGGCTGGAACGCCGTGGCGCCGAGCGCAGGCCAGAGCGTGCTGCTCGACTAGGCCCGCGCGTGCAGACAGTCGGCGGTCGCCTGCTGCTTGCCGGGCTGCTCGCGAGCCTGGCGGGGCCGGTGCGGGCTGCGCCCTCGCTGGCCGACTGGGAGGCGTGCAGCGCCATTCCGGCGGACGCGGAGCGCCTTGCCTGTTACGACCGCGTGTCCGGCCGCTCGCAGCCCGAGGCGCCGCCGCCGGCCGTGGCCCGGCCCGAACCCGTGCCTGCGCCGCCTGAGGCGGAACGCGCTGCGGCCGAGCCTGAGCTGCTGTCCGCGCTGTCGCGGCAGTGGGAATTGGACGACGCGGCCAAGCAGGGCGCCTTCCTGTTCCGCCCGCACCACGCCAACTACTTCCTGCCGCTGAAATACAGCCGCGCGCCCAACAACACGCCCTTCCAGGGGACGTTCACGCAGCCCGACCTGGGGCTCGACGCGGTCGAGACCGAACTGCAGCTGAGCTTCAAGATCAAGGCCATGCAGGGTGTGTTCGGCCACGACAACGTCGACCTCTGGTTCGGCTACACCGCGACCTCGTTCTGGCAGGCCTACAACCGCAGCATCTCGTCGCCGTTCCGCGAAACCAACTACGAGCCGGAAGCGATGCTGGTGTTCCGCACCAACTATGCACTCGGCGGCTGGCGCGGGCGCTTGATCAACCTGGGGTTCGCGCACCAGTCGAATGGCCGCGGCGCCGCGCTGTCGCGCAGCTGGAACCGCGTCTACGCGCAGTTCGGCTTCGAGCGGGGAAATCTCTCCCTGCTGGTGCGCCCGTGGTATCGCATTCCCGAAAGCGCCGCCACCGACGACAACCCCGACATCCAGAAGTACATGGGCCATGGCGACCTGCAGCTGGTCTACCGCAAGGGGGAAAACGCCTACTCGCTGCTGCTGCGCAACAACCTCAGGTCGCCGGGCAACCGCGGCGCGCTGAAGCTCGACTGGAGCTTCCCGCTCTACGGCCGCCTGAAGGGTTACCTGCAGTACTTCAACGGCTACGGCGAATCGCTGATCGACTACAACTTCCGCCAGCAGTCGCTCGGCGTCGGCGTCAGCCTGACCGAGGGCATGTAGGCGTCAGGGCGCGTTCGGCACCGCCTCTTCCAGCAGGCGATGCACGTACTTGACCGGGATCGCATAGGTGAGCCCGCTCGGCGCCGACAGCGCGGCGTCGCGCGTGCCCTTGACGTAGACCGAATTGACCACGCCCAGCACCTCGCCGGTGTCGGGATGCCACACCGGACTGCCGCTGTTGCCGGGGTAGGCGACGGCGTCGAGCTCGAATACTTCGTACGCCACCCCCGCCTGCTTGATTGCGTGAGGCGTCAGTTGCGAGGCCGCGGCGACCGGATTGAAGATGGGGATGATGGCGGCAAGCCCGGCGCGATGCGTCGATGCGTTGAGCCCGAGGATCGCGCCGATCGGGTAGCCGGTGAAATAGAGCTGCCAGCCTTCGCGCGCATGATCGGAGTCGCCCAGCTTCAGCGGCGGCAGCGGGTCGCCGGCGACGCGGAGCACCGCGAGGTCGTGGGCCTTGTCGGTGGCGACCAGCGTCGCGGAGCGCACCGAAATCTGCCGGCCGCGGCCGATGAAGACCGCGTAGCGCTCCATCTTTTCGCTGTCGAGCGGCTTGCTGAAAATGTGCGCGCACGACACGACGTAGTGGCCGTCGAGTACCGCAAAGCCCGTCCCCTGCAGGCTGGCTGGCGGGCGGCCCGTGGGCATGATGGTGCCGACGCCGACCACGCCGGGCTTCACCAGCGGCAGCGTGTCGGCGACGTCGGCACGCGCCGTCATCGCCGTCGAGGCGGCAAGCAGGGCCAGCGCCAGCCGCCACGCGGACCGCGCGCCGCCACGCGGCACCGGACTGGTATGCGGCTTGCTGGCCAAACGGGCGCAGCGCCGCCCGATCGGCCCGGGCAGCGGCGTGCAAATTCGATACAATCCGGGCGGCAGCAAAGACTTTCTATCCATAGGGGAATCCAAGCATGAGCGTTGTTGCGGTTGTCGGGCTGGGCTACGTGGGTCTGCCGCTGGCGGTGGAATTCGGCAAGAAGACGACCACCATCGGCTATGACCTCTCGGTTGAAAAAATCGAGCACTACCGTCGATTCTGCGACCCCACCGGCGAAGTATCAACGGATGACCTCAAGGCCGCCACCCAGCTGGCCGTGACGACCGATCCTGCCGAGCTGGCCAAGGCCGATTACATCATCGTAGCCGTCCCGACGCCGGTCGACGAGGCGCATATTCCCGATTTCTCCCCGCTGGTCGGCTCTTCGACCACGGTCGGCCGCCACATGAAGAAAGGCGCCACGGTCGTCTACGAGTCGACGGTCTACCCCGGCGCGACCGAGGAGGTCTGCATCCCGATCCTGGAGAAGGAATCCGGGATGAAGTGGAAGCAGGATTTCCACGTCGGCTACTCGCCCGAGCGCGTGAATCCGGGCGACAAGGAACGCACGATCACGAAGATCATGAAAGTGGTGTCGGGCGACGACGCCGCGACGCTCGAACGGGTGGCCGCGCTCTACGGTTCGGTCATCACCGCCGGCGTGCACCGCGCCAGCAGCATCAAGGTCGCCGAGGCCGCCAAGGTCATCGAGAACACCCAGCGCGACCTCAACATCGCGCTGATGAACGAGCTCGCGCTGATCTTCCACCGCCTCGGCATCGACACGCTGGAAGTGCTCAAGGCCGCCGGCACCAAGTGGAACTTCCTGCCCTTCCGCCCGGGCCTCGTCGGCGGCCACTGCATCGGCGTCGACCCCTACTATCTCACCCACAAGGCCGGCATGCTCGGCTACCACCCGCAGGTCATCCTCGCCGGCCGCCGCATCAACGACGGCATGGGCGCCTACGTGGCGCAGGAAACGGTGAAGAAGATGATCGCCAACGGCGTGCCGGTGAAGGGCGCGAGGGTCAACGTGCTCGGCCTCACCTTCAAGGAAAACTGCCCGGATCTCCGCAACTCCAAGGTCGTCGACGTCATCCGCGAACTGCAGAGCTTCGGCTGCGACGTCCACGTGCACGATCCGCTCGGCGAGCCGCGCGAGGCCGAGCATGAATACGGCATCCGCCTGACGCGGTGGGAAGAGCTGCCGCAATGCGACGCGCTGGTGGCGGCGGTCTCGCACGCGAGCTACCTCGACAAGCCGTTCGCCGAGCTCGCCGCCAGCCTGAAGCAGGGCGGCGTCTTCACCGACGTCAAGTCGGCCTACGATCCGTCCGCCGTGAAGGCCGCGGGCTTCGCGCTCTGGAGGCTCTGATGACGGCGTTTGCGGCGCTGAAGGAAAACCTGGCGGCGGAACCCCGGACCTGGCTCGTCACCGGTGCCGCCGGTTTCATCGGCAGCAACCTCGTCGAGGCGCTGCTGCAGCTCGACCAGCGCGTTGTCGGGCTGGACAACTTCGCCACCGGGCACGAGAAGAACCTGGCCCAGGTGCAGGCCAGCGTCGGACCCGAGCGCTGGGCGAATTTCGCGTTCAAGCGCGGCGACATCCGCGACCTCATCACCTGCCACGCTGCGTGCAAGGACGTCGACTACGTCCTGCACCAGGCCGCGCTGGGATCGGTGCCGCGCTCGATCGAGGACCCGCTGACGACCCACGCCGCCAACAACACCGGCTTCCTCAACATGCTCGTCGCCGCGCGCGACGCCACGGTCAAACGCTTCGTCTACGCGGCGTCCTCGTCGACCTACGGCGATCACCCGGGGCTGCCCAAGGTCGAGGACGTGATCGGCAAGCCGCTCTCGCCGTATGCCGTCACCAAGCTCGTCAACGAGCTCTATGCCGACGTGTTCGGCCGCTGCTACGGCATGGAATCGATCGGCCTCCGGTACTTCAACATCTTCGGCCGGCGCCAGGATCCCAACGGCGCCTATGCCGCCGTGGTGCCGAAGTGGGTGTCGAGCATGATCCGCAACGAACCCGTCTACATCAACGGCGACGGCGAGACCAGCCGCGATTTCTGCTACATCGACAACGTCATCCAGGCCAACCTGCTCGCGGCCACGAGCACGCATGCCGAGGCGGCGAACCAGGTCTACAACGTCGCCGTCGGCGACCGCACCACGCTCAACCAGCTGTTCGAGATCATCCGCGGGCTGCTGGCACCGCGCTATCCGCACCTCGCCGGCTTCAAGCCCGTCTACCGCGACTTCCGCGCCGGCGACGTGCGCCACTCGCTGGCGGACATCGGCAAGGCGCGCACGCGGCTCGGGTACGAACCGACGCACCGGATCGCCGAGGGGCTGGCGGAGGCGATGGACTGGTATGTACGCGATCTCGGCTGAGGCAGCGGGGCGATGACGCGCGACGAATTGGCCGAAGCCGGAGGCGCCGCACGCCCGAACGCGCTCGACGTGCTCCTGCGGCAGATGAAGGCGGAGAGCGATTTCCCCGCGCTCTCGGAGGCCATCGGCGACATCAATCGGATCGCCTCGTCCGATCGCGAGGGTGTCAACGAGCTTTCCAATCACATCCTCAAGGACTTTGCGCTCACCAACAAGCTGCTCAAGCTCGCCAACGTCGCTTTCTACAACCAGGTCGGCGGCGGCTCGATCAGCACGATCTCGCGCGCCGTCGTCGTGCTCGGGTTCGACGCCGTGCGCTCGATCGCGCTGAGCCTGATCCTGTTCGACAACCTGGAAAACAAGGCGCACGCCCAGCTGCTCAAGGAGGAATTCGTCAAGGTCCTGTACGCCGGCATGCTGGCGCGCGAGATGGCCGCCAGCGCTCAGGTGAAGGATGTCGAGGAGGCCTTCATCGGCGCCATGCTGCACAAGCTGGGCCGCATGCTGGCGATGTTCTACTTTCCGGCGGAAATGGCCGACATCGCCCAGCGCGTCGAGGCCGAAGGCCAGAGCGAGTCGCGGGTGGCGCTCGAGGTCCTCGGCGTGTCGTTCGAGAACCTCGGCATCGGCATCGCGCGCAGCTGGGGCTTTCCCGATCGGCTTGTGCAGAGCATGAAGACGCTGCCGGACGGGCGGCTCCGCAAGAGCGCAAGCGACGTCGACCGCCTGCGTGCCCTGGCGGGGTTTTCCAACGAGCTGTGCGAAATCATCCTGCAGACGCCCGACGCGGACCGCCGACAGGCCCTGCAAAAGCTGACCGCGCGCTTCGGCGACACCGTTCCCGTGACGGTGGAGCACTTGTCCGGCGTCATGGAGCGCTCGATGCAGGACATCGCCCAGTTTGCGGTGGTGGTGAACGTCAACCTGAAGCAGAGCGACTTCGCGCGCCGCGCTTCGAAGTGGGCGGGCATGACGATGGCGCCCGCGGAGGAGGCGGCGAGCCATGCTCAGGCGGAGTCAGGCACCCTGGCCGCGCTCGACGACAGCGTGCTGCACGAGCATGCGCCGGTACTCGAGGCCGAAGCCGGCGCCAGCGTCCAGCGCAGTTCCGAGGAGATCCAGTCGATCCTGGCGTCGGGCCTGCAGGACGTCAGCAACTCGCTGATCGACGACGCCGTGTCGATCAACGACATCCTGCGCATGATCCTCGAGGCGATGTACACGGCGATGGGCTTCGAGCACGCGGTGCTGTGCATCAAGGACGCGCGCCGCAACGCGATGAGCGGCAAGTTCGGCTTCGGCGAGGACGTGCAGTCGCTGGTGCGGGTGTTCGACTTCTCGCTGGCGGGCCAGCCCGATGTCTTCCTCGTCGCGCTGCAGAACAACGCCGACATCCTCATTTCCGACATCGACGACCCCAAGATCGCGACGCGGATTCCGGCGTGGTACCGCAAGCAGATTCCAGCGCGCACCTTCGTGCTGTTTCCCCTCAGCGTCAAGGGCAGGACGGTCGGCCTGATCTACGCCGACCGCGCGCAAGCCGGCGGCATCACCATTCCGGAGAAGGAACTGTCGCTGCTCAAGTCGCTGCGCAACCAGGCGGTGCTGGCGATCCGGCAATCGCTGTAGCGGCCGCACGGGGCCGCTACAGCTTTCGGCATAATGGCGGCATGTTCTCGGCCTCCGCCTGCTTCCGTTTTCTCGCCGGCCTCGCACTCGCGCTGTTCGCCGCGTCGGCGCAGGCCGTGGCGCTTCCCGGGGCCTTCACCGATGCGCTCCGGCAGGCGGGCATTCCGCTCGACCACGTCGCCGTCGTGGTGCAGCCCGTCGATGGCGGCGCACCATTGCTGAGCCACAATGCCGAGGCCGCCCTCAATCCGGCATCGGTGATGAAGCTCGTCACGAGCTTCGCGGCGCTGGACCTGCTGGGGCCCGACTTCGGGTGGACGACCGACGTGTGGGCGGACGGCCCGCTGGCGGACGGCGTCCTGCACGGGAACCTCGTCATCAAGGGGCACGGCGACCCGGGCCTCACGCTGGAACGCATGTGGCTGCTGCAGCGTGACTTGCGCGCGCGCGGGATCCGCCGCATCGAGGGCGCTCTCGTCCTCGACCCGAGCGCGTTCGAACTGCCCGAGGCCGACCCCGGCGCATTCGACGGCGAACCGCTGGCGCTGTACAACGCGACACCGGGCGCGCTGGTCGCCAACTACAACGCCACGACGCTGCGCCTGAAGCCGGACGGGCAGCAGGTCGGGGTCGCCCCGGACATCGCCCTGCCGGGCGTCGAGCTGGTCTCGCAGCTGGCCATCGACGAGCGCGCGCCGTGCAACGGCTGGAAGGAGGCGATCGAGCCGACGGCGCCGCCCGATGGACGGCCTGGCGTCGTGCTCAGCGGGCCCTATCCGCGCAGTTGCGGAGAGCAGACGATCGCGCTGAATCTGTTCGGACCTGCCGCGACGTTCGATCGCATCTTTCGCGGGCTGTGGGCGGAAGGCGGCGGCACGCTGACCGGCGCCACCGTGGAAGGCGGCGCACCGGACGGCCCGCCGCTGCTGCAGTTCGCGTCGGAGCCGCTGACCGTCGCGCTCACCCGCATGAACAAATACTCCAACAACCTGATGGCGCGCAACCTGTTCCTCACGCTGGGTGCGGCGGCCTACGGTCCGCCGGCGACGCCCGACAAGGGCGCCCGTGCGGTGCGCGCCGCCCTGGGCCGGCATGGCATCCCCACGCGCAAGCTGGTGCTCGAGAACGGCTCCGGGCTGTCGCGCATCGAGCGCATCAGCGCGGACGCGTTGAACCGCGTGCTGCTCGCCGCTTATCGCAGCGCGTGGTTCGCCGAATTCGAATCGGCGCTGCCGGTCGCCGCCCTAGACGGCACCCTGAAGCGCCGTTTCAACGGCAGCGCGCTCGCCGGCACCGCGCATCTCAAGACCGGCACGCTGCGCGACGTCAGTGCGCTGGCAGGCTACGTGGACGGCGCGGATGGCCGGCGCGTGAGTTTCGTGATGCTGGTCAACCACGCCAATGCGCGCCGCAGCGAGCCTGCGCAGCGCGCGCTGCTGGAGTGGATCGAGGCCGGCGGGCGGCAGGCAGGCGGCGGGGCGGATGGAATTCGATAAGGTGCCGGAGTGGGCGGCGTGGCTGGCGCAGGACGCCGACGGCACCTGGTGGGCCTACGAGGCCGAGCCCAACAAGCAGGACCGCGGCTGGTACGAGAACGAGGTCGGCCGCATCCAGCGGCTCGGACAGACGGCGCCGCCGCCGGACTGGGAGGCAACGCTCAGGCGCTGGCCGCCGCGCTGCTGAGCGATGCGTGCCCGATCAGGACTCGGCCGGTGCCGCCAGCTGCAGCTTCCCATCCTTCACGGGAATGCGGGTACCGGGCCGATGATCCATGCGCACCTGGCCTTCCTCCTTGCCCAGCCGGTAGCGCACGTCGTAGCCGATCGTCCGCGTATGCTTGTCGTAGACCGTCTTGCAGCGCGTCTCGGTACGGTTGACGGTGTCCTTCTGCTGCATGTTCTTCTGCACCTGGTTGCCGGCGTAACCGCCCGCCGCCGCACCGGCGATCGTCGCCAGGTCGCGCCCGCTGCCGCCGCCGATCTGGTGGCCGAGCAGGCCGCCCGCCACCGCGCCGATCGCGGTGCCGGCAATGCGGTTGGTGTCCTTCACCGGCGCCTGTTCGGTGACGACGACGTCATGGCACTCGCGCCGCGGCATCTTGCTGGTCTCGACGACCGGCTTCACGGCGAGAACGTCGGCGAATTTCGGCGCCGGATGCATGGCCTTGTAGCCGGCGAAGCCCCCCACCGCAGTCACGGCCACGGCGCCGGCAACGATGCCCGTCAGCATGGACTTGTTCATGATGGATCTCCCGAAAATTGAACTGGACGGCATGAAGTGCCTATCGAAGGATAGGATTTCCCGCCGCGAGTTCCCGGGGCGGGGACTAATCGGGCTGCAGCAGGTCGATGCGGAAGCTTGCCTCGTAGGGCGGGACGTTGCACTCGATGATGTCCGACGGCGCGACGTCGAGGCGCACGCCGACGATGTCGGTCCGCACCGGCAGCCGCGCGACGCCGCGGTCGACCAGCACGACCGTGCGGATCTCCGCCGGCTGCCTGCCGGCGAGGTATTGCACCGCGCGCAGCAGCGAATGCCCGCGGTACATGACATCGTCGACCACCAGCACGGTATGGTCGGCGAGATCGATCGCCGCGTGCGCGGGGTTCTCGGTGAGGCGGGTATCGGGATGCAGCAGCGTGAGGTCGTCGGCGTAGCGCTTGATCTGGAGGTCGAGGCGCACGCAGTCGGCCAGCCCCCACTGCGCCTGCAGGCGCGCATGAAGCCGGTCGGCGAGCGGCGCGCCGCGGCGCAGGATGCCGACGATTGCGACGCGGGTGCGCCCGGTCAGGAGCCCGGCGGCGCGGCGCGCCATGTCGTCGACGATGAGCTCCAGCTGCTCGGGGGCATAGAGGCAGGTGCGGCGGCCGGCGGGCTTCTCGCTCATGCTTCGCCTACAGCCCGAGGTCGTTCCACATCGCGTCGACACGCGCCTTGACCGCCGCGTCCATCATGATCGGGGTGCCCCATTCGCGCGTCGTCTCGCCGGGCCACTTGTTGGTGGCGTCGATGCCCATCTTGCTGCCGAGCCCCGACACCGGGCTGGCGAAGTCGAGGTAGTCGATCGGCGTGTTTTCGACCAGCAGCGTGTCGCGCGCGGGGTCGACGCGGGTGGTCAGCGCCCACATGACTTCCTTCCAGTCGCGCACGTCGACGTCGTCGTCGGTGACGAGGATGAACTTGGTGTACATGAACTGGCGCAGGAAGCTCCATACGCCGAACATCACCCGCTTGGCGTGGCCGGGGTAGGCCTTCTTCATCGACACCACCGCCATGCGGTACGAGCAGCCCTCGGGCGGCAGGTAGAAGTCGGTGATCTCGGGGAACTGCTTCTGCAGCAAGGGCACGAACACCTCGTTCAGCGCCACGCCGAGGATCGCCGGCTCGTCGGGTGGTTTGCCGGTGTAGGTGCTGTGGTAGATCGGGTCGCGCCGCATCGTGATGCGCTCGACCGTGAAGACCGGGAAGGTCTCCTGCTCGTTGTAGTAGCCGGTGTGGTCGCCGTACGGGCCCTCGAGCGCGGTCTCGTTCGGATGGATCACGCCCTCGAGCACGATCTCGGCGGACGCCGGCACCTGCAGGGTGTTGCCGAGGCATTGCGTCACCTCGGTCTTGGCGCCGCGCAACAGCCCGGCGAACTGGTATTCGGACAGCGTGTCCGGCACCGGCGTCACCGCGCCGAGGATGGTCGCCGGGTCGGCGCCCAGCGCGACCGCGACCGGGAAGGGCTCGCCCGGATGCGCGAGGCTGTGCTCGCGGAAATCGAGCGCGCCGCCGCGATGCGCGAGCCAGCGCATGATGAGCTTGTTGCGGCCGATGACCTGCTGCCGGTAGATGCCGAGGTTCTGCCGCTTCTTGTGCGGGCCGCGCGTGACGGTGAGGCCCCAGGTGACGAGCGGGGCGACGTCGCCCGGCCAGCAGTGCTGGATCGGCAGGCGCGCGAGGTCGACGTCGGCGCCCTCCCACACGACTTCCTGGCACGGCGCGCCCTTCACTTCCTTCGGCGCCATGTTGAGCACCTGCTTCAGCACCGGCCACTTCTCCCAGGCGTCGCGCAGGCCCTTCGGCGGCTCGGGCTCCTTCAGGTAGGCGAGCAGCTTGCCGACCTCGCGCAGGCGGGCCGGGTCCTCCTCTCCCATGCCGAGCGCGACGCGCTTCACCGTGCCGAACAGGTTGGCCAGCACCGGAACGCTGTGCCCCTTCGGCTTCTCGAACAGCAGCGCCGGCCCGCCGGCGCGCAGCACCCGGTCGGCGATCTCGGTCATTTCCAGATGCGGGTCGACTTCGACGCCGATGCGCTTCAGTTCCCCCCTCTTTTCGAGTTGCGCGATGAAGTCGCGCAGGTCGCGGTAGATCATGTGTGGCCGGTCAGGAACGGATGCGCTGGAGCAGCGCGGTGGTCGACGTGTGGTGGCGGAACGGAATCGAATGCACGCTGCCACCCCAGCCGGTCACTTCCGCCGCGCCGACGATGTTTTCGACCGCCCAGTCGCCGCCCTTCACCAGCACGTCGGGCCGGATCGCGAGGATCAGGTCGAGCGGCGTGTCGGCGTCGAACCAGGTCACCAGCGACACCGCCTCGAGCGCGGCGAGCAGCGCCATGCGATCCTGCAAGGGGTTGACCGGACGGTCGTCGCCCTTGCCCTGGCGCTTCACCGAGGCGTCCGAATTCACCGCGACGATGAGCGAGGCGCCGAGCGCGCGCGCCTCGGCGAGGTAGGTCACATGGCCGCGGTGCAGGATGTCGAAGCAGCCGTTGGTGAACACCCGCGGGCGTGGCAGTTGCGCCAGCCGGCCGGGCAGGTCGGCCGGCTCGCAAAGCTTGCGCTCGAAGGCCGGTTGCGCCATCAGTCGAGGTATTCGAACAGGGTGACGACCTTGGTCACGCCCGACGTGGTGCGGGCCACTTCCGTCGCGGCCTCGGCCTCGGATTTCGAGACCAGGCCCATCAGGTAGACCACGCCGGCTTCGGTGACGACCTTGACCTTGGTCGCGGGCACGCGGTCGTCGCGCAGCATGCGCGTCTTGACCTGTCCGGTGATCGAGACGTCGTTCGCCCGCGACGTCAGCGACGTGACACCCGACAGCGTCAGCTCGTTGAACACCGAGCGCACGTCGGGGATTCCCTTGATGACTTCGGCAGCGCGTGCCCGCGTGGCTTCGTCCGGCACCTGCCCGGTGAGCAGCACCTGGCGGTTGTAGCTGGTCGCGGAAATGTGTTCGTTCTGCAGCGGGAACGCGTCGCGCAGGCGTGCCAGCGCGCGCACTTCGATCTCCTGGTCGCTGACGTAGACGCCGGCGGTGCGGCGGTCGACCGCGACGGCGGTGCCCGCCGCGGCGCCGCCGACGGCGACGGCTGCACAACCCGCCAGTTGCGAAAGGGTCACGCCGATCAGCGCGGCATAGGTCAGTTTGCTCATTCCTCGACTCCTAGTAAAACGCTGTCCACCGCATCGCACAGGCAATGGATGGTCAGCAGGTGGACTTCCTGAATGCGCGCCGTCGATTCGGCCGGCACGCAGAGGAAGACGTCGCCATCCTGCATTTGTTCCGCGAGGCCGCCGCCGCTGCGCCCCGTCAGGGCGACGACGTGCATGCTCCGGGCGCGGGCGGCGGCGGCCGCCTGCAGCACGCTGGGCGAGTTGCCGCTGGTCGAGATCGCCAGCAGGACATCGCCGGGGTGGCCCAGCGCCTTCACCTGGCGGGCGAAGACCTGCTCGTAGGCATAGTCGTTGGCGATCGAGGTCAGCGTCGATGTATCGGTGGTGAGCGCGATGGCGGCGAGGCCGGGGCGCTCCTGCTCGAAGCGGTTGATCATCTCGGACGCAAAGTGCTGTGCATCCGCCGCCGAACCGCCGTTGCCGCAGGCGAGGATCTTGCCGCCCTGCGCGAGGCAATGGACGAGGAGCCGCGCCGCCGCCTCGATCGCCGGAGCGAGCGCATCGGCCGCATCCAGCTTGGTCTGCGCCGACGCCTTGAAATGGCCGAGGATTCTGTCGTGTAGGGGCATGGCTAGCTCGGGTGCTGCATGAATTCGCGTGATGCGCGCGCGGCCGCGTGCAATGGATGGAGCATTCTGGCCGGATTATCCCATATCGTCGAACGCGTTCCGGATCCACTCGGGCGGCGCCTCGCCGGCCAGGGCGACGACGTCGAAGCGGCACGGCGGCAGCGTCTTGAGCGCGGACAGGTACTGGCGCGCGGCGGCCGCGAGCTTCCGCTGCTTGGCGGCCGTCACGCTGGCGGCGGCTCCGCCGAAGTCGCTGCGGGTGCGCAGCCGGACCTCGACGAACACCAGCGTCGCGCCATCCTGCATCACCAGATCGATCTCGCCGAAGCGGCAGCGCCAGTTGCGCGCCACGAGCCTGAGCCCGTGCGCCTGCAGGAAGGACGCCGCGCGCGTTTCCGCCGTCTGGCCGAGCAGGGCTTTCAACATCTGCGACAATGCGGGGATGAACGAAAGCACGCATCATACCCCGCTGTTTCCTGCGCTCTATGTCGTCGCCACGCCGATCGGCAATCTCGGCGACATCACCCTGCGCGCGCTCGATATCCTGCAGCGCGTCGATCGGATCGCGGCTGAAGACACGCGGGTGTCCGGCCAGCTGCTGGCGCACTTCAACATTTCCAGGCCGCTGATGTCGGTGCGCGAGCACAACGAGCGCGAAGCGGCGGAGGGCGTGATCGCGCGGATCGTGGCGGGCGATGCGATCGCCTACGTGTCCGACGCCGGGACGCCCGCGATTTCCGATCCCGGCGCGCGCCTCGTCGCGGCGGTGCGCGCGGCGGGCCTGCGGGTGGTGCCGATCCCCGGCGTCTCGGCGGTCACGGCCGCGCTGTCCGTGGCCGGCATCGAGTCGGGCGACTGGCTGTTTCATGGCTTCCCGCCGCCCAAGGCGGGCGCGCGGCGCGCGCAGCTGCAGGCGCTCGCAAGGCTGCCGTGCGCGCTGGTGTTCTACGAGGCGCCGCACCGCATCGAGGAGACGCTGGCCGACATGGCGGCGGTATTCGACGATGCGCGGCAGGTGACGCTCGCGCGCGAGCTGACCAAGCGGTTCGAGACCATCGTCACGCTCCCGCTCGGCGAGGCGCCCGCCTGGCTCGCGGCGGACCCCAACCATGTGCGCGGCGAATTCGTCGTCGTCGTGCACGCGCCGGCGGCCGCAACGGCAGCGAGCGACGCGGAAGCGCTGCGCGTGCTCGAAATCCTCGCCGCCGACCTGCCGCCGCCGCTCGCCGCCAAGCTCGCGGCTAAAATTACCGGCCGGACCAAGGCCGAGCTGTACCAGATGACGCTCGCACGCAAATGACCGATACCCTGACGATCACCCGCCCCGACGACTGGCATATCCATTTCCGCGACGGCGCCGCGATGCACAGCGTCGTTCCCGACACCGCGCGCGTGTTCGGCCGCGCGATCGCGATGCCGAACCTGAAGCCGCCCGTCGTCGCCGTGGCCGATGCCGCCGCGTATCGCGAGCGGCTGCTGACCGCCGCCGCAGGCACGGCATTCGAGCCGTTGATGACGCTCTATCTCACCGACAACACGTCGCCCGACGAGATCCGCCGCGCCAAGGCGAGCGGTTTCGTCCACGCGGTGAAGTACTACCCGGCCGGCGCGACGACCAACTCCGACTCGGGCGTGACCGAGCTCGGCAAGGCCTACGGGGCGATCGCGGCGATGGAGGAGGCCGGGCTGCCCCTGCTGCTGCATGGCGAAGTGGTCGATCCCGACATCGACGTGTTCGATCGCGAGGCCGTGTTCATCGAGCGCCATCTGGTGCGGCTGCTGAAGGATTTTCCGCGGCTGAAGCTCGTGCTCGAGCACATCACGACGCGGCAGGCCGCGGAATTCGTCGCGGCCGCGCCCGCCCAGGTCGCGGCGACGATCACGGCGCACCATCTGCTGTACAACCGCAACGCGATGTTCCGCGGCGGCATCCGTCCCCACATGTACTGTCTGCCGGTGCTGAAGCGCGAGGCGCATCGCCAGGCGCTGGTGGCGGCGGCCATCTCGGGCAGCCCGAAGTTCTTTCTCGGCACCGACTCGGCGCCGCATGCGGTCGGGGCCAAGGAGAGCGCCTGCGGCTGCGCCGGCATCTATTCGGCGCATGCCGCGATCGAACTCTACGCCGAGGCGTTCGAGGACGCCGGCGCGCTCGAACGGCTCGAGGCCTTCGCGAGCTTCCATGGCGCCGATTTCTACGGCGTGCCGCGTCATGGCGACACGATCACCCTGCGCCGCGAGAACTGGATCGCGCCGGCGCGGCTCGCGCTGGGCGACAATGAACTCGTGCCGCTGCGGGCGGGCGAAGCGATCCGCTGGCGGGTGGCCTGACAAAAGAAAACGCGGCAGGCCAGGGGGAGTCTGCCGCGGCGGAAGCGAGGGGGAGCTTCCTAATCGCGCAGCGTTGCACTGCGCGGGAGGAGGGGGTCAGGGGAAGGCCGGGATGGTCGGCTCGACTCCGGAGTTCGTGGCTTCGGGATGATGCGCGGCGACGCGGCGGCGGATTTCGTCGACGCGGCCTGCCGGGGCATCGACCATCATCAGCACGTGCCCCGCGGCGATGGCGGACTCGAAGGCGCGCAGCCGCGAATTGGGGAGCGCGCTCGCGACCATGCTCGCCACCCAGGCGCCGAAGGCAGCGCCGATCAGGGCCGTGAGCAGGATGGTGACGAGTTGCAGGTCGACGCCGGCGGGCGGAAAGAAGACCGCGACGAGGCCCGCGAGAATGCCGATGCCGCCGCCGACGGCGAGCCCCGTCTCGGCACCGTGGACGAAGTCGGTCTTCTGCAGGATCGAGGCCTCGTGCAGGCCGGCGAGCGGGATGTCGTCCTTGGCCAGCGCGTGAATGTGTGCGTCCTCGATGCGGGCGAGCAGGAGTTCGTCGCGAATCCGGCGGGCGCTCGCCACGTTCGGTACTGTGAAATACAGTCGCCTTCTCATGATGGGGCTCCTGGTGGGGTCGAGTCCGACCCGAGTATCTTGGATTAGCAAATCGGCGCAGGCAGTCAAGTGAAAGTTTTATAATGGCAAGTGGAAGAGCGGGTCAGGCAACCGCTGCCGCGCAAGCGGGAGAGGAAAGTCCGGGCTCCACAGAGCAGGATGCCGGCTAACGGCCGGACGCCGCGAGGCGAGGAACAGGGCCACAGAGACGAGCGTATTAAGTTACGGTGAAACGCGGTAACCTCCATCCGGAGCAACACCAAATAGGCAGACGATGACGCGGCTCGCCGAGTCTGCGGGTAGGTGGCTTGAACCGGCCAGCAATGGCCGGTCTAGAGGAATGGTTGCCCACGACAGAACCCGGCTTATCGGCCCGCTCTTCCACTTTTCATTCAATTCAATAAGTTAGCCGATTTTCCTAAAAGCCTGGCCAGAAAACGCGGCTAAGCATCGGTTTTTCCAGAAACTTATCCACAACCCGTATCCACCCCTAAGTCATTGAGATGTAGGGGTTTTTTTGCGTCTGCCGTCTTGACCCCCCCAAAACTATCCCCTATAGTGGGGCGAAGTGGTGATTGGTGGGAAGTTGTGGGAGAATGCGCCCGTCCGATCACGATCAATTTCAATACGGGGAGAGCATGTTTCGCGGGGTCGCAACGGTCAGCCTGGATAGCAAGAGCCGGCTCGTGGTGCCGGCGCGCTATCGCGACGCCCTGCTGGTGAACGGCGGCGGTCGGGTGGTCGTCACCGCCGACCCGAGCCAGTGCCTGCTGCTCTATCCCCTGCCCGAATGGGAGCCGATCGAGAAGAAGCTCAACGGCCTCTCCGATTTCAATCCCCGTACCCGCAGCCTCAAACAACTGCTCGTCGGCTACGCGCACGACATGGAGATGGACAGCGCCGGCCGCGTGCTGCTGCCGCCGATGCTGCGCAAGTTCGCCGAACTGGACAAGAACGTCGTGCTGGTGGGGCAGGGTAGCAAGGTGGAGTTGTGGAACGAGGTGCGCTGGGAGGCCCAGGTGGCGCAAGCCCTGACCTTCAGCGACGACGCGCTGCCGCCTGAACTGGAGGGGTTCACGTTGTGAGTGAGCCCGCCCATGTGCCCGTATTGGCACACGAGGCGGTGACGGCGCTGGCGATCAGGCCCGACGGCATCTACGTGGATGCCACCTTCGGGCGGGGCGGACACAGCCGGCTGATCCTGGCCGGGCTGGGCCCCACCGGGCGCCTCATCGCGCTGGACCGCGATCCGCATGCCATCGAGGCCGGCGCCGCGCTGCGCGACCCGCGCCTGACGCTGGTGCACAGCGCGTTCTCGCGTCTCGGCGCCGTGCTCGACACGCTCGACGTGGCGCGGGTCGACGGCGTGCTGCTGGACATCGGCGTGTCATCGCCGCAGCTCGACGACGCGACGCGCGGGTTCAGCTTCCGTTTCGATGCGCCGCTCGACATGCGCATGGATCCGGGCAGCGGCATGTCGGCGGCGGACTGGCTGGCAACGGCCGAAGAGGGGGAGATCAGTGAAGTCATCCGCACCTACGGGGAAGAGCGGTTTGCTAAATCGATTGCGCGCGCGCTTGTTGCGGCACGGCAAAAGGAAGCCATCCGCAGTACGGGGCGGCTGGCGGACCTCATCGCCGCCGCGGTCAAGAAGCGCGAGCCGGGGCAGCACCCGGCGACCCGCAGTTTCCAGGCTATACGGATTTATCTCAACCGCGAGCTTGAAGAGCTGAGCGCCGTGCTGCCGCAATGCGTGGACAGGCTGCAACCGGGCGGGCGCCTGGCGGTGATCAGCTTCCATTCGCTGGAGGATCGCATCGTCAAGCGCTTCATGCGTGACGAGGCGAGGGGCGAGCAGGCGCCGGCGCGCCTGCCGATCCCGGCAGCCATGCTGAAGCCGGGCCGGCTGAGGCTGGTCGGGCGCGCGCAGCACGCGAGCGACGCCGAAGTGGCGGCGAATCCGCGCGCGCGCAGCGCCGTGCTGCGGGTCGCCGAGCGCGTGGGCGAGGCCGCCGCATGAATCGCCTCGACATCGTGCTCGCGCTGGTGCTGGTGGCGTGTGCGCTCGGCGTGGTGCAGGCCCAGAACCGCGCGCGCACCTATTTCGCGGAACTGGAACGGCTGAAGAAAGAGGCGCGTGGCTTGGACGAGCAGTGGGGGCAGTTGCAGCTGGAGCAGGGCACCTGGGCCAACCCGGCGCGCATCGACACGATCGCGCGCCGCCAGCTCGGGCTGATCGCGCCGCCGCATGACCGCGTGCGCATCGAAACGCTGCCGAGCGTGTCCGCGCCATGAACTATCACTCGCGCAGACTCCTCAAGCTGAATCTGGCGCCCTGGCGCATGGCGACGGTGGGCGGGCTGCTGCTCGCGGGCTTGGCGGTCGTCGCGGGCCGTGCGTTCTATCTGCAGGGCCTGCATACCGATTACCTGCAGGGCAAGGGTGACGCCGTCTCCAACCGCAACCTGACGCTGCCGGCGCATCGCGGGCAGATCACGGATCGCTACGGCCAGCTCCTCGCGATCAGCACGCCGGTCGAGTCGCTCTGGGCGCGCCCCGCCGAAGTTCGCATGAGCGATGCACAGCATGCGCACCTGGCCCGGCTGCTCGCCATGCCGCGCCCCGAACTCGACGCGCTGCTGGGTCGCAGGACGCGCGGCGAGGTCGCCGTCCGTCGTCCGGTGACGCCCGAGCAGGCCGCGGACATCGCCGCCATGGGCATTCCGGGCTTGTCGCTGCAGCGCGAGTTCCGCCGCTACTATCCCGCCGGCGAAGTGGCCGCGCAGGTGGTGGGCTTCACCAACGTCGACGACAAGGGCCAGGAGGGCGTCGAGCGCGCCTATCAGGATTGGCTCGCCGGTCGCGCGGGCGAGCGCCAGATCCTGCGCGACCGCCACGGTAACACCATTCGCGATCTGGCGCCGATCAAGACGGCGCAGATGGGCGGCAACCTGACGCTGTCGCTCGACCTGCGCATCCAGTACCTGGCGCATCGCGAGCTCGCCGCGGCAATCGAAAAGCACAAGGCCAAGGGCGGCAGCATCGTGGTTCTCGACGCCAAGACCGGCGAGATCCTTGCGCTGGCGAACCAGCCGACCTTCAATCCGAACAACCGTGCGAACTTCCGCCCGGACGTGATGCGCAACCGCGCGGTGATCGACACCTTCGAGCCGGGCTCGACCGTCAAGCCCTTCGTGGCGGCGGCGGTGCTCGAGCGGGGGCTCTTCCGACCCGACAGCGTGATCGAGACGCCGGACAATTTCCGGGTGGGGCCGAAGCTGGTGCGCGACGAGCATCACCACGACCACCTGACGGTGACCCAGATCATCCAGATCTCGAGCAACATCGGCGCGGCGAAGATGGCGATGACGCTGACGCCGCAACAGCACTGGGAGGTGCTGCACCGCGCCGGCTTCGGCGAGCTGCCGGGCTCGGGCTTCCCGGGCGAGACCGCCGGACGGCTGCGCGACCCCGCGACCTGGAAGCCCGTCGAGCAGGCGACGATGGCCTACGGCTACGGCCTGTCGGTCAGCCTGCTGCAGCTGGCCCGCGCCTACATGGCATTCGCCAACGACGGCGAGGTCATGCCGCTGTCCTTCCTCAAGCGCGAGCCGCAGGAAATCGTCGGCGAGCGCGTGTTCTCCCCGGCCGTGGCGCGGGAGGTGCGCGCCATGATGGAAGCGGTCACGCAGGACGGGGGCACCGGCACCCTGACCCGCGTGCCCGGCTATCGCGTGGCGGGCAAGACCGGTACCGCGCACAAGCTGGTCAACGGCCATTACGCGTCGGACCGCTACCTGGCGTCGTTCGTCGGCATGGCGCCGGCCTCGAATCCGCGTCTCATCGTCGCGGTGGCGATCGACGAGCCGTCGGATGGCGTGTACTACGGCGGCAGCGTCGCCGGCCCCGTGTTCGCCCAGGTGATGGCCGCGTGCCTGCGCCTGCTGGGCCTGCCGCCCGACGCGCCGGAGACGGAGACGAAACTGACCGAGAATGCTTCGGCCGCGAAGGGGGGGGCGTGATGGCAAAGACCCAGCGGACACCTGTCGCCCCTGCCCACGGAATCCACGAATCGGTGCCGCATATCCTGGAACGGCTGGGCGTGGCGGCGGCCGAGCTGACCAGCGACAGCCGCAAGGCCATGCCGGGCACGGTGTTCGCAGCCTATCCGGGCGAAGCGCGCGACGGGCGCGACTTCATCGCCCAGGCGGTAGCGCAGCGCGCCGACGGCGTGCTGTGGGAGGCCGACCACTACCAGTGGGATCCGGCGCTCGGCGTGCCGAATGCCGGCGTGGTAGGGCTGAGGACGCGCATCGGCGAAATCGCCGCCCACGTCTACGGCGAGCCCTCGCGCGCGATGCACATGGTCGGCGTCACCGGCACCAACGGCAAGACCTCGGTCGCCCACTGGATCGCGCAGGCCTTCACGCGGCTGGGACGCAAGACTGCGGTGATCGGAACCGTCGGCAACGGTTTCCCCCCGGTCGGCGACAAGCCCGGCGCGCTCACGCCTGCCCTCAACACGACGCCCGATGCGATCGAACTGCAGCAGCGCCTGGCGCTTTACCGCCGCGACGGCGCGGTTGCCTGCGCGATGGAGGTCTCCTCGCACGGACTGGCGCAGGGCCGCGTCAACGGCACCCGCTTCAACGTGGCCGTGTTGACCAATCTGTCGCGCGATCATCTCGACTATCACGGCGACATGGAGCGCTACGCCGACACGAAGGCGCGCCTGTTCGCGTGGCCCGGCCTGGAATGGGCCGTTCTGAACGTCGACGACGCGTTCGGCCGCCAGCTCGAAAGCGAGACGCGGCCGGCGCGGGTTGCGGGCTACGGATTCCATCGCGGCGCCGTGGTCGCGCAGTCCCTGCGCCTGTCGCAGGCGGGGCTGACGCTCGACGTGCAGACGGACTGGGGGCGCGCGGAATTCGCGGTGCCCCTGCTCGGACGCTTCAATGCCGCCAATGTGCTGGCGGTCCTGACGACGCTGCTGGTATCCGGCGTGGCGCTGGACGATGCCTGCCAGGCCCTTCCGCATATCCAGCCGCCGCCGGGCCGCATGCAGACACTCGGCGGCGACGCCCATCCGCTCGTCGTGGTGGACTATGCGCATACGCCCGACGCCCTGGAAAAGGTGCTTGCGACCCTGCGCGAAATCGTCGCCAGCGGACGCCTGATCTGCGTGTTCGGCTGCGGCGGCAATCGGGACCGCGGCAAGCGTCCCCTGATGGGGCAGGCGGCCGCCCAGGGCGCCGACGAAGTCTGGGTCACCAGCGACAACCCGCGCAACGAAGATCCGCGCGGGATCATCGACGACATTCTCGCCGGCGTCGGCGCCCGAGCGGACGCCAGGCCTCACGTCGAGCCGGACCGCGCGCGTGCCATCTTCGAGGCCATCGGCGGCGCCCGCCAGGGTGACGTCGTGCTGATCGCCGGCAAGGGGCACGAGGACTACCAGGAGAGCGGCGGCGAGCGGCTGCCGTTCTCCGACGTCGCGGTCGCGCGCAAGGCACTGGAGGCCTGGGCATGAGCGCGCAGATGATGCGTCTTTCGGAAGCCGCCGCGATGCTCGGCCTTGCGCATGCCGGGGGCGACGCGGACGTGCTCCGCGTCTGCACCGACAGCCGCAGCATCCGGCCGGGCGATCTCTTCATCGCGCTGCGCGGCGAAAAATTCGACGGCGGCACGTTTGCGGCCGACGCGCTCCGGCAGGGCGCGGTCGGCGTCGTGCTCGACCATGCCCAGGCGCCCGCCATCGCGCAGGCACTGCGCGTCGACGATACGCGGCTGGCGCTGGGGCAGCTGGCCGCCGCGTGGCGTCGACGCTTCGCGTTGCCCATCGTGGCGATCACCGGCAGCAACGGCAAGACGACCGTCAAGGAAATGCTGGGGGCGATCCTGCGTGCCGAAGCGGGGAACGAGGCCGCGGTGCTGCAGACCGAGGGCAACCTCAACAACGACATCGGCCTGCCGCTGATGCTGCTGCGGCTGCGCGAGTCGCACGCGTTCGCGGTGCTGGAGATGGGCATGAACCACGCCGGCGAGATCGACTACCTGACGCGCCTCGCGCGCCCCGACGTCGCGGTGGTGAACAATGCCCTGTCGGCGCACATCGGCTTTCTCGGATCGGTCGAGAACATCGCGCGTGCCAAGGGGGAGATCTTCAACGGCCTGTCCGATGCCGGCATCGCCGTATTCAATGCCGACGATGCGCACGCGCACCTGTGGCGGGATGCGAATGCACGCCGCAGCGTGATCGACTTCGGCCTCGTGCATCCCGCCGCGGTGCGCGGGCAATATCGTCCCCTCGACTTCGGCTCCGCCCTCACGCTGGTGCTCCCCGGTGCGACGCTCGACATCACGCTGCAGGTCCCCGGCGAGCACAACGTCATGAACGCGCTGGCCGCCGCGGCGGCCGCGTTCGCGCTCGACGTCAGCCACCGCAGCATCGTGACGGGACTGTCCGGCTTCACCGGCGTCAAGGGTCGCCTGCAACGGAAACCCGGGCTGCATGGCGCGATCTTCATCGACGACACCTACAACGCCAACCCGGATTCGGTGAAGGCCGCGCTGGCGGTGCTCGCGCAGCAGCCCGGCAAGAAGCTGCTCGTGCTGGGCGACATGGGGGAACTGGGCAGCGACGCGGCGGACATGCATGGCGACATCGGGCGCGCCGCACGCGCGGCCCGGGTGGACCGGCTGCTCGCGCTGGGCGAGCTTACCCAGCACACCGTCGCGGCCTTCGGTGCCGGCGCCATGCACTTCGAGCGGATCGAGGAACTGCTCGCCGAACTCGAGAACGACCTGACGCCCGACACGACCGTGCTGGTGAAGGGCTCGCGCTTCATGCAGATGGAGCGCGTGGTCAGAAGCTTTACGGAAGCTGCCGGCGACGTCGCCGGAGCGAAGGGACACTGACATGCTGCTTTGGCTGTTTCAACATCTGGGCCAGGACGTCCGCGCCTTCAATGTCTTCGGCTACCTGACGCTGCGCGCGGTGCTGGCGACGCTGACTGCGCTCACGATCTCCTTCATCGTCGGGCCGGCGGTGATCCGCAAGCTCACCGCGCTGAAGATCGGACAGTCGGTGCGCACCGACGGCCCGCAATCGCATCTGGTCAAGGCGGGGACGCCGACGATGGGCGGCGCGCTGATCCTGGTGTCGGTCGCCATCACCACGCTGTTGTGGGCCGACCTGGCCAACGATTACGTCTGGGTGGCGCTGCTGACCCTTCTTGGTACGGGCGTCATCGGCTGGGTCGACGACTGGCGCAAGGTCGTGGAAAAGAACTCGCGCGGGCTGCCCTCGCGCTGGAAATACTTCTGGCAGTCGGTGATCGGCCTCGCGGTCGCGGCCTATCTGTGGCAGACCGCCAGCCTGCCCGCCCATACCGAGCTCATCATCCCCTTCCTCAAGCAGGCCACCGTGCCGCTGTCTGCCGTCGGCTTCATCGCCCTCACCTACTTCGTGATCGTCGGCTCGAGCAACGCCGTCAACCTCACCGACGGCCTCGACGGACTGGCCATCCTGCCGACGGTCATGATCGCATCCGCCCTGGCCATCTTCGCCTACGTCGCGGGCAATGCGGTGTTCTCGAAGTACCTCGGGCTGCCCCACGTGCCGGGCGCCGGCGAGCTGGCGGTGTTCTGCTCCGCCATCGCCGGCGCGGGCCTGGCGTTCCTGTGGTTCAACGCCTACCCCGCGGAAGTCTTCATGGGCGACGTCGGCGCGCTGGCACTCGGCGCCGCGCTCGGGGTCGTCGCGGTCATCGTCCGCCAGGAAATCATCCTCTTCATCATGTCGGGCGTGTTCGTGGTGGAGACCCTGTCGGTGATGGTCCAGGTCGCCTCGTTCAAGCTCACCGGCAAGCGGGTGTTCCGCATGGCGCCGATCCACCATCACTTCGAACTGAAGGGATGGAAGGAGAACCAGGTCGTCGTGCGTTTCTGGATCATCAGCATGATGCTGGTGTTGATCGGCCTTTCGAGCCTGAAACTGCGATGAGCGCAACCATGATGAAACGCACAGCGGGAAGGTTGGGGGGAGACTCACGTGTCGGCGCAGCCGGCACGTTAGGGCGACACCAGAACCTGCCCGTGCGTTTCTGGATCATCAGCATGATGCTGGTGCTGATCGGCCTTTCGAGCCTGAAGCTCAGATGAACTACGACAGCCTGAATCTTTCCGGCAAGCAGGTTCTGGTACTCGGCCTGGGCGATACCGGGCTGTCGTGCGCGCGCTGGCTGGCGGCGCGCGGTGCGCGGGTGAGCGTCGCCGACACGCGCGCGACGCCTCCGCATGCGGCACGGCTTGCCGAACTGCTCCCGCAGGTCGCGCTGCACACCGGCCCGTTCGACGGCGCCCGCTTGCAGGCGGCCGACATGCTCGTGGTCAGCCCGGGCATCCCGCTCGCCGACCCGGCCGTCGCGCGCGCACTCGCCGCGGGGGTCGAAGCCGTCGGCGACGTCGAGCTGTTCGCGCGTGCGCTCAATGCGCTCAATGCCCGGCGGGAGCATCCGATGCGGGTGATCGCGATCACCGGCAGCAACGGCAAGAGCACCGTCACGGCGATGTGCGGCGACATGTGCCGGATGGCCGGCCTGACCACCTGCGTCGCGGGAAACATCGGCCTGCCGGTGCTCGACGCGCTGCTGGAAATCGAGCAGGGACGTGCGCCCGCGCCGCAGGCCTGGGTGCTCGAGCTGTCGAGCTTCCAGCTCGAGACGACGCGCAGCCTCAATGCCGATGCGGCGACCGTGCTGAACGTGTCGGAAGACCACATGGACCGTTATCCCGACATGGACGCCTATGCCGCGGCCAAGGCGCGCATCTTCAGCGGGACCGGCGTGCAGGTGCTCAACCGCGACGACGCGCGCACGCTGGCGATGGCGCTGCCGGGGCGGCACGTGGTGAGTTTCGGCCTCGACCGTTGCCCGCAGAACGAGAACTTCGGCCTGTGCGAGGACGAGCTGTGCCTGGGCGGCGACATGCTGATGCCGCTGTCCGCCCTGCCGGTCGCCGGCCTGCACAACGCCGCCAACGCCCTCGCCGCGCTCGCACTGACCCGCGCGCTGGGGCTGCCGATGGAGGCGCTGCTGCGCGGGCTCGTGCACTTCAAGGGCTTGCCGCACCGGGTCGAGAAGGTCCTCGAGATCGACGGTGTCACCTACTACGACGATTCCAAGGGCACCAATGTCGGTGCCACGGAGGCCGCGCTCTACGGCATGGGCAGCCGCAAGGCCGTCGTCATCCTCGGCGGCGACGGCAAGGGACAGGACTTCAGTCCGCTCAAGGCGGCGGTGCAGGCGAACGCGCGCGCCGTGCTGCTGATCGGCCGTGATGCGCCGCTCATCGAGTCCGCGATCGCGGGCAGCGGCGTGGACAGCCTGCGCGTTGCCAGCCTCGACGAGGCCGTCGGGCAGGCGCACCGCCTCGCCCGGCCCGGAGACGCGGTGCTGCTGTCGCCGGCCTGTGCCAGCTTCGACATGTTCCGCAACTACGCGCACCGCGCCGAAGTCTTCATCGCGGCGGTGCGCAGGCTCGCCGCGGAAAGGGCGGGGACCTGATGCTCTACACCGCCCGCGTCCCCAAGCCCAGCGCCGAGCTAGACTTCGGCCTGCTGTGGCTCGCCATCGCGCTGCTGGCGACGGGCCTGGTCATGGTCTATTCGGCGTCGATCGCGATTGCCGAGGCGGCCCGCTACACCGGCCACAACGGCGAGTACTACCTGATCCGCCAGGGCATTTTCATCGCGGGCGGCGTCGCGGTCGGCGTCGCCGCCTTCCGCGTTCCGATGCGGGTGTGGCAGCAGGCCGCCCCCTACCTGTTTCTCGTCGGCCTGATGCTGCTGGTCGTGGTGCTGGTGCCCCACCTCGGACGCGAGGTCAACGGCAGCCGGCGCTGGATTCCGCTGGGATTCGCCAACCTGCAGCCCTCGGAACTGATGAAGTTTCTTGCGGTGCTCTACGCGGCCGACTACACGACGCGCAAGGCCGCCTTCATGCACGACTTCAAGAAGGGCTTCCTGCCGATGGCGGCGGTGATGCTGGTAGTCGGTGCGTTGCTGCTCCGGGAGCCGGATTTCGGCGCCTTCGTCGTCATCATCTCCATCGCGATGGGCATCCTGTTCCTCGGCGGCCTCAACGGGCGGGTCTTCATCGGCCTGGTGGGCGTGCTGCTGGTCGGCTTCGTCCTGCTGATCCTGACTTCGCCCTACCGCCTGCAGCGCGTGCTGGGTTTCATGGACCCCTTCGCCGATCCGTACGGAAAGGGCTACCAGCTGTCCCACGCGCTGATCGCATTCGGGCGCGGCGAATGGCTCGGCCTCGGGCTGGGTGGCAGCATCGAGAAGCTGTTCTACCTGCCCGAGGCCCACACCGACTTCCTGATGGCCGTGATCGCCGAGGAATTCGGCTTCGTCGGCGTGCTGGCCGTGACGGCGCTGTTCGCCTGGTTCATCGTCAAGGCCTTCCTGATCGGGCATCGCGCCGCCCAGCTCGAGCGCAACTTCTGCTCGCTGGTCGCCCAGGGCATCGGCATCTGGATCGGCGTGCAGGCGCTCATCAACATGGGCGTGAACGTCGGCCTGCTGCCGACCAAGGGCCTCACGCTGCCCTTCCTGTCGTTCGGCGGCAGCGGCATCGTCGCCAACTGCCTGGCGGTCGCCCTGCTGCTGCGCATCGACTGGGAGCATCGGCAAATGATGCGGGGGAAGACGTTCTGATGATGGACTGGAACCGCATCATCCGCCCTCTCCCGAGCCCTCTCCCGCTTGCGGGCGAGGGGCCGAAGGTGCGTTGCGCGCGCCCAAACCGATTCGCGATGCGGGGGAAGACGTTCTGATGCTTGACGCCCTCGCCATGCAGGCACCCTCTGCTCTCCCCAAGCCTCTCCCCCGGGCGGAGAGGGGGCGAACGCCGAGTCCAAATCGACTCAACCGTACCCTCATGGTCATGGCCGGCGGCACGGGCGGCCATGTCTACCCGGCGCTCGCGGTCGCGGACGCCCTGCGCGCGCGCGGCTGGGACGTGTTCTGGCTGGGCACGCGTGCCGGCCTGGAGGCGCGCGTCGTGCCGGCCGCCGGCATCGACATGGTGTGGGTCAGCATGGGCGGCGTGCGCGGCAAGGGCGCCCTGCGCAAGCTGCTGCTGCCGATGGTGCTGCTGGTCGCGTTCTGGCAGAGCCTGCGCGCCATCCTGAGGCGGCGCCCCGACGTCGTCCTCGGCATGGGCGGCTACACCGCTTTCCCCGGCGGCATGATGGCGAGCCTGCTCGACCGGCCGCTGGTTATCCACGAGCAGAACTCGATCGGCGGCCTCACCAACCGGGTGCTCGCCTGTCTGGCCGATCGCGTGCTGACCGCGTTCCCCAAGGTGTTCACCCATCCGCACGACAAGCCCATCCCCTGCCGCAAGGTCGCGGCCGAATGGGTCGGCAATCCGGTCCGCGACGACATCGCGGCACTCGCCGCCGAACCGCGCACCGGCAGGAGCGGTCCGTTGCGCCTGCTGGTCGTCGGCGGCAGTCTCGGCGCCCAGGCGTTGAACGAGCGGGTACCGCAGGCCCTCGCCCTGTTGCCGGCCGACAAGCGCCCCCATGTGGTTCACCAGTCCGGCCGCCAGCATCTCGATACGCTGCGCGCGAATTACGCCGCCGCCGGCGTCGAGGCCGAGGTGCGCGACTACATCGAGGACATGGCGGCGGCCTATCGCGACTGCGACTTCGCCATTTGCCGTGCCGGGGCGATGACCGTGGCCGAACTCGCGTGCGCGGGCGTGCCGGCGGTGCTGGTTCCCTTCCCGTTCGCGGTCGACGACCACCAGACCGGCAACGCCGCGTTCCTGGCCGACGCGGGGGCTGCCTGGCTGGTGCAGCAGAAGGACCTCAGCGCGGAAAAGCTGGCAGACCTCATCGGCGGCCTCGACCGCGCCGCCCTGGCGACGATGTCGGCCCGCGCGCTGCAATTGTCCAGGCCCGACGCGACCCGGCAGGTCGCGGATATCTGCGAGGCCCTGGCGAAATGAAGCATGCTGTCAAACATATTCACTTCGTCGGCATCGGCGGCGTCGGCATGAGCGGGATCGCCGAGGTGCTGCTCAACCTGGGCTACGCCGTGTCCGGGTCCGACCTTGCCGACAACGCCGTGACGCAGCGGCTGGCGCGGCTCGGGGCGCGCATCCATCGCGGCCACGCGGCAGAGAATATCGCCGGGGCCGACGCGGTCGTCACCTCGACGGCGGTGCAGGACGCCAACCCCGAGGTCGTCGCGGCGCGCGAGAAGAAGATCCCGATCGTGCCGCGTGCGCTGATGCTGGCCGAGCTGATGCGCCTGCAGCGCGGCATTGCGATCGCCGGCACCCACGGCAAGACCACGACGACCAGCCTCGTCGCCAGCATTCTCGGCGAGGCCGGCATGGACCCCACCTACGTCATCGGCGGCAAGCTCACCGCCGCCGGCACCAATGCGCGGCTCGGCAAGGGAGACTTCCTGGTCGCCGAGGCGGACGAATCGGACGCCTCCTTCCTTTACCTGACGCCGGTCATCGCCATCGTCACCAACATCGACGCCGACCACATGGACACCTATGCCCATGACTTCGAGCGCCTGAAGACTGCGTTCGTCGATTTCTGCCAGCGCCTGCCCTTCTACGGCATGGCGGTGCTGTGCATCGACGACCCGCACGTACGAGAGATCTTGCCGCGCATCACCAAGCCGATCACGACCTACGGCTTCGACGAGTCCGCCCAGGTGCGGGCGGTGAATCCCCGGTTCGAGCACGGGCAGATGCATTTCACCGTCAAGCGCGAAGGCATGTCCGACCTCGATGTCGTGCTCAACCATCCGGGCATGCACAACGTCCTGAACGCGCTCGCGGCGATCGCGGTGGCGACCGAAGTCGGCGCGAGCGATGCGGCCATCGTCAAGGCGCTGGCCGAGTTCCACGGCGTCGGCCGTCGTTTCCAGCGCTACGGCGAGCAGCCGACGAAGGACGGCGGACACTGCACGCTGATCGACGATTACGGCCACCACCCGGTCGAGATGGCTGCCACCCTGGCGGCGGCGCGCGGCGCCTTCCCGGGGCGGCGCCTGATGCTGGTGTTCCAGCCGCACCGCTACACGCGCACGCGCGACTGCTTCGAGGACTTCGTCAAGGTGCTTTCGGAAACCGATGCGCTGGTGCTGACCGAAGTCTATCCCGCCGGCGAGATGCCGATCGTGGCCGCCGACGGCCGCGCGCTGGCCCGTGCGGTGCGGGTGGCGGGAAAGGTCGAGCCGGTGTTTGTCGAAAACGTGGCCGACGTGCCGGCGGCAGTGCGCGACCTCGCGCAGGCCGGCGATGTCGTGCTGGTGATGGGCGCGGGAAGCATCGGACACGTCGCGCCCGCTCTGGCCGCGACGGAAGGCCGGGGCGCCGGGAGAAGCGACGATGCGGCATGACTACCGCATGAGCGAGATCGACGTCGCGGGCGGCGGCGGACCGGTGCTGCGCGGCCGCTTCCTCTACAACGAGCCGATGAAGACGCACGTGTCGTGGCGCGCCGGGGGAGCGGCACAGCGCGTCTATATTCCGGCCGATCTCGAGGACCTGACCTGGCTCGTCCGGTCGATTCCCGCCCATGACGACATCCACATGGTCGGTCTGGGGAGCAATTTGCTGGTCCGCGACGGCGGCGTGTCCGGCGTGGTGATCCTGCTGCATGGCGTGCTGACGCGGATCGCCATCGAAAGCCGTACCCACGGCCTGCCCCCGGCGCCGCCCGACGTCGACACGGCGCTGGTCTATGCCCAGGCCGGCGTCGCCTCGCCCAAGCTGGCGCGCTTCGCTGCCAACCATGATCTCGTCGGCGGCGAGTTCTGGGCGGGCATTCCCGGCACCGTGGGCGGTGCGATCGCGATGAACGCGGGCTGCTACGGCAGCGAAACCTGGGACAAGCTGGTGCAGGTGCAGACGCTCGACCGCAACGGCCAGTTGAACGAGCGCCTGCCCGACGAATACGTCACCGGCTACCGGCACGTGGCGCTGAAGCTGCCGCATCCGGAATGGTTCATCGGCGGCTGGTTCCGCCTCGAGCGCGGCGACGGCGCCGCCTCGCGCGAAACGATCAAGGCCTTGCTCAAGAAGCGCATCGCCACCCAGCCGCTGAGCCAGCCGAACGCCGGGTCGGTGTTCCGCAACCCGCCGGGCGACCACGCCGCCCGGCTGATCGAGGCCTGCGGGCTGAAGGGCTTCCGCATCGGCGACGCACAGGTGTCGGAGAAGCACGCGAATTTCATCGTCAACCTCGGGCAGGCGACGGCGACCGACATCGAGCGCCTGATCGAGCATGTCGAGGACACCGTGGAGGCGCGCACCAACGTGCGGCTGATCCGCGAAGTCAGGATCATTGGAGAACGGCAGTGAGTGCAATCGAATCGGCGAAGAAATTCGGCAAGGTCGCCGTCATGCTGGGGGGCACCTCGGCCGAGCGGCCCGTTTCCCTCAACAGCGGCGCTGCGGTGCTGGCTGCGCTGACCCGGCAGGGCATCGACGCACACGCCTTCGACCCCGCCACCCGCAATCTGGGCGACCTCATCACCGGCGAATTCGACCGCGTCTTCATCGCGCTGCACGGGCGCTATGGCGAGGACGGCTGCATGCAGGGCGCGCTCGAACTGCTCAACATCCCCTACACCGGCAGCGGCGTGATGGCCTCCGCCATCGGCATGGACAAGTGGCGCACCAAGCTGCTGTGGCGCGCCGCCGGCCTGCCCACCGCGGACTGGGAGATCCTGACCGCCGACAGCGATTTCGCCGCGGTCGAGAAGAAGCTCGGCCTGCCGATCTTCGTCAAGCCGGCGCGCGAGGGTTCGAGCATCGGCATGAGCAAGGTGGCCGAACCGGGCACGCTGAAGGCTGCGTTCGAAACCGCTGTCGAGCACGACGCGCTGGTGCTGGCGGAAAAATTCATCGATGGCGCCGAGTTCACCGTCGGCATCCTCGGCGACACGGCGCTGCCGCTGATCCGCCTCGAGCCCGCCCAGGACAAGGCCTTCTACGATTTCGAGGCCAAGTACCTGCGCAACGATACCCGCTATCACTGCCCTGCAGGCCTGCCCGAGGCGCAGGAAATGGCGCTCAGGAAGCTCGCGCTCGATGCCTTCCGCCTGCTCGGCGGACGCGGCTGGGGACGCGTGGACGTGATGACGGACCGCGCCGGCAACCCCTACCTGCTCGAAGCGAACACCTCACCCGGCATGACCGACCACAGCCTGGTGCCGATGGCGGCGCGTGTCGCGGGAATGGACTTCGACACGCTGTGCCTGAAGATTCTGGAGCAGACGCTGTGACGTCTTCGGAAATCGCCGCCCATCCGCTGTCGCAGGTCGCGCGCGTGCTGACCTGGGGCTCGCTCGGGCTGCTGGCCTACGGCGGCGTCAGCTGGCTCGCGGCGCAACCGTGGTTTGCGCTCCGTACCATCGAGGTGCGGACGCCGGTGGCGCATGTCACCGAGGCGCAGATCCGCCTGGTCGCCGAGCGGCAGGTGCGCGGCACCTTCTTCACGGTCGATCTCGAGCGGGTGCGCAACAGCCTCGAGAAACTGCCCTGGGTGCGCGAAGCGCGGGTCGAGCGCCGCTGGCCCGACGCGCTCGTCGTGTCGCTCACCGAATACGTGCCGCTTGCGCGCTGGAACGACGATGCGCTGGTGAACGCCGCGGGCGAGGTGTTCGTGGCGGCCGTGTCGACCCGGCTGTCGCGGCTCGCCGGGCCGGAGGGCAGCAGTGCCGAGGTGGTGGAGGCCTTCCGCCGCTACCAGGCGGCGCTCGCGCCGCTCGGGATGACGATCGCCGAATTGCGGCTGTCGCCGCGCCGGGCCTGGCGCATCCATCTCGACAACGGCATGGTGCTCGCGCTCGGCCGCGCGCAGACCGATGTGCGCCTCGCGCGCTTCGTCAGCCTGTATCCGCGCCTGTTCGGCGCCCGGCCCGGGAAGGCCGGCCAGCCGCCCGCGACGCCGCCTGCGCCGCTGATGGTCGACCTGCGCTACACCGACGGCTTTGCCGTGCGCATGCCGCGCGGCGTGATCCCCTTCAAACCGAGTGAAACATGAGTGCTACGCAAGATGAGTAAGCCAAGAGATCCCAAGAATCTGGTCGTCGGCCTCGATATCGGCACGTCCAAGATCGTCTGCATCGTCGCCGAGATCAACGACGAGGGCGTGCTGGACATCATCGGCATGGGGACGCATCCGTCGCGTGGCCTGCGCCGCGGCGTGGTGGTCAATATCGAGGCGACCGTCAACGCCATCCAGCGCGCGCTCGAGGAGGCCGAGCTGATGGCGGACTGCAAGATCCGCGAGGTGTACACGGGCATCGCCGGCAGCCACATCAAGAGCTTCAACTCGCACGGCATGTTCGCCATCAAGGACAAGGAAATCTCCCAGATGGACGTCGACCGCGTGGTGGAGACCGCGCGCGCGGTCAACATCCCGACCGACCAGCAGATCCTGCACACCATCCCGCAGGAGTTCATCGTCGACGGCCAGGAGGACGTGCGCGACCCGCTCGGCATGAGCGCGGTGCGCCTTGAAGTGAAGGTGCACATCGTGACCGGCGCGGTGTCGGCGGCGCAGAACATCATCAAATGCGTGCGCCGCTGCGGGCTCGAGGTCGGCGACCTCGTGCTGCAGCCACTCGCCTCGGCGATGGCGGTGCTGACCGAGGACGAGAAGGAGCTCGGCGTGTGCCTCGTCGACATCGGCGGCGGCACCACCGACATCGCCGTGTTCACCGGCGGCGCGATTCGCCACACCGCGGTGATTCCGGTCGCCGGCGACCAGGTCAACAACGACATCGCGGTGGCGCTGCGCACCCCGCCGAAGGAGGCCGAAGACATCAAGATCCAGTACGGCTGCGCGCTGCGCCAGCTGGCCGACGCGCGCGACATGATCGAGGTGCCCGGCATCGGCGACCGCCCGCCGCGCACGCTCTCCAGGCAGACGCTGGCCGAATTCATCGAGCCGCGCATGGAGGAGCTGTATTCGCTGGTGCAGGCCGAGCTGCGGCGCAGCGGCTTCGAGGAACTGCTGTCGTCCGGCATCGTCATCACCGGGGGGTCCGCCGCGATGCAGGGCATGGTCGAACTCGGCGAGGAAGTCTTCCACATGCCCGTGCGGCTGGGCTGGCCGCGTTACGAAGGCGGGCTGGCGGAGGTGATGCACAACCCGCGCTACGCCACCTGCATGGGCCTCCTGATGGCGGGCCTCGAGGCGCGCGGGCGCGACGCCCCGAAGCTTTCGGGCGGCAACTTCAAGGACATCTTCGATCGCATGAAGAGCTGGTTCAAGGGGAATTTCTGACGTCGCCCGGGCGGCGTCGAAACAGGATTTGGTGGTTGTGCCGGGGCGCGTGAAACGCATCGCGGCAGACACGCCAAAGATTTTTGAGTGTGTTTTTTTGATTGGGCAAAAAGAGGAGAGCAACATGTTTGAACTGATGGATGTGGACACCCAGGATGCAGTGATCAAGGTGATCGGCGTGGGCGGCTGCGGCGGCAACGCGGTCGATCACATGATCGCGTCGGGCCTCAACGGCGTGGAGTTCATCGCCGTCAACACCGACGCGCAGGCGCTGAAGCGCAACCAGGCGAAGATCCAGCTGCAGCTGGGCAACAACATCACCAAGGGCCTGGGCGCCGGCGCCAACCCCGAGGTCGGCCGCGAAGCCGCCCTCGAGGACCGCGAGCGCATCGCCGAGCTGATCGACGGCGCGGACATGCTCTTCATCACCGCCGGCATGGGCGGCGGTACCGGCACCGGCGCGGCGCCGGTGGTCGCCGAAGTCGCCAAGGAGCTCGGCATCCTCACCGTCGCGGTCGTGACCAAGCCCTTCATGTTCGAAGGCAAGCGCGTGCGCGCCGCCAACGCCGGCATCGAGGCGCTTGCGCGCCACGTCGACTCGCTCATCATCATCCCCAACGAGAAGCTGATGCAGGTGCTCGGTGACGACGTCTCCATGCTCGACGCCTTCAAGGCCGCCAACAACGTGCTCCACGGCGCCGTCGGCGGCATCGCCGAAGTCATCAACTGCCCGGGTCTCGTCAACGTCGACTTCGCCGACGTGCGCACCGTGATGAGCGAGATGGGCATGGCGATGATGGGCTCGGCGCAGGCCAGCGGCGAGAACCGCGCGCGCATCGCCGCCGAACAGGCCGTCGCCAGCCCGCTGCTGGAAGACGTCAACCTCGCCGGCGCGCGCGGCGTGCTGGTCAACATCACGGCTTCTTCCAGCGTGAAGATGCGCGAGATCCACGAGGTCATGAACACCATCAAGGGCTTCACCGCCGAGGAAGCCACCGTCATCGTCGGCCAGGTGCTCGACGATTCGATGGAGGACGGCCTGCGCGTCACGATGGTCGCCACCGGGCTGGGCAATCCCGTCGCGCGCCAGCAGCCGAAGCCGATGCAGATCATCCGCACCGGCACCGACGACGCGCCGATGATGATGGGCGGCACCAGCGAGGAGCTGCCCAGCGTGATGACCAGCCGGCGGTCCCGTACCATCCAGGCGATGACCGACTCGGGCATCGACACCCTGGACATCCCGGCGTTCCTGCGCCGCCAGGCTGACTGAGGGGGCTGCGGTGCCGCCGTCCGACGGCACCGCGGGAACCTTGGCGTGCGGAATCCGGTCCCATTCGGACCGCCCGCATGCCTGCCTGTCCGCGCGACCGGTTAAAATGCCTGCATGATCAAGCAACGCACTCTCAAGACGCCCGTCAAGGCGACGGGCGTCGGCCTGCATTCCGGCGTCAAGGTCGAGATGACCCTGCGCCCGGCAGGTCCCGATACCGGCATCGTGTTTCGGCGCATGGATCTCGATCCGCCCGCCGAGCTCAAGGCCGATCCCTATCTCGTCACCGACACGCGGTTGTGCTCGATGCTGGAGTCGGGCCCCGCCAAGGTGTCGACCGTCGAGCACCTGATGTCCGCGCTCGCGGGCCTCGGCATCGACAACCTGCTGGTCGACCTCACCGGCCCCGAGATCCCGATCATGGACGGCTCCTCGGCGCCGTTCGTGTTCCTGCTGCAGTCCGCCGGCATCGTCGAGCAGGACGCGGCGAAGCGCTACGTGCGCATCACCCACCCGATCGAAGTCCGCGACGGCGACAAGTGGGCGCGCTTCGTGCCGCACAACGGCTTCAAGGTCGAGTTCACGATCGACTTCAAGCATCCGGTCTTCGAGAAGAGCGGCAAGACGGTCAGCATCGACTTCGCCGACACCGCCTACACGAAGGAGGTCGCTCGCGCCCGCACCTTCGGCTTCATGCACGAGGTCGAGTACCTGCGCAACCAGGGCCTCGCGCTCGGCGGCTCGCTCGACAACGCCATCGTGATGGACGAGTACCGCGTGCTCAACCAGGACGGCCTGCGCTACGACGACGAGTTCGTCAAGCACAAGGTACTCGACGCCATCGGCGACCTCTACCTCCTCGGCTACCCGATCATCGGCGCCTTCCAGGCCTACAAGTCGGGCCACGCGCTCAACAACGTCCTGCTGCGCGAACTGCTGCAGCATCGGGAGTCATGGGAATTCGTCAGCTTCGAACACGAAGAGGACGTTCCGCCCGCTTTCGTCCGCCTGCATCCCCTCGCGGCATGATCGTCGCGCGCCTGCTGGTCGTCGCCCTGCTCGTCGCGGTGGCGGCGCTCGGACTGGCGTGGCTGTTCACCGGAGACCACCGCTACCTGCGCCTGCTCGGGCGGGTGCTGCGGTTCACGGTTGTCGTCGCGCTGGCTGGGGCATTGCTGCTGGTGCTCGAGCGCGTGGTGCTGCGCTAGAAGCGCCGGGCCGAAAGCGCATCAATGAAAAAGGGCGCCGCAGTTGCGGCGCCCCTTGCCGGGCAGGCCCCATGCCCCCGATTCCGTGCGCGGGAGGCCGGGGAATCAGTTCTTCCCGGCGCGCCCCGGGTCCATCGGCTTGTTGCCGCCCGCCATCGAAACGTGCGGGCCGTTCGCGGAGGCCATGCCGCCATCGCCGGATGCACCGACCACGCTGCGGCCCTGACCCCTGCCGCCGGTCTCGCCGACCCCTTCGATACTTCCGCCTGCCGCCGTGACCATGCCGGCGGTGGCGGACTTGCCGCCGCTGGGGATATAGCCGTTGGATCGCGCCCCGGTCGCGGAGGTCGGCTTGGGGGAACTGGGGATATAACCGTTCGCGTGCGTATGCGACGAGGTGGCGCTCGCCGTGTGGCCCGAGCGGGCGCCCGATGTCGTTCCCGTCGTAGTCGTGCGTGAGGATTGGGTCAGGCCGGCGCCCTTGCCCATGATCTGGCCGACCGTCAAACCATATTTCTGCGCGATCTGGCCCCATCCCATGCCCTCGGCGCGCAAGGTGAGAATGCCGTCGACCTGGGTGCCGTCGATGCTGCCGCCGAGCAGAACGGCCGACAACTGGTCGGAGGTCGGTTGGGTGATGCCGAACGAGCTGAGCTCCGCCTGCGCCAGGCGCAGGGTGATGCGGACGTTGCCGTAGCCCATGGTCCCGGTTGGTGGATCGATCGTGCTGCCCGCCGCGCCGTTGGTGCCGTCGAGGCTGAAGGCCGTGCCCTGGCGCAGCCCGGTGACGACGGCGCCGGCCTGGTCGGTGCCGCCGAGGAACGTGGCGAACTCGTTGGCCAGCTTGCTTTCGGTCGTCGTCGAAGTGCCGACGGTCGTGCCGGCGCCGCTCGTCGTCGTCGTGGTCGCTGTGGTCGTCGTTGCGGTCGTGCCGGATTCGTCGGCGTGGGCCGCGGGCCCGATCGCGGCAAGACAGCACGCCAGCATTGCGGACTGCAAGGGTGAAAGCGTGCGGAATGTCATCGTCTGTCTCCTTCTTTTTAGCCTCTGGAAAGAACCCGTTCGGTTTGCAGCATGATCTCCTGGGCTGTCGCGCTGTCTTTCAGCAGCCCGTTGTTCGCGACGACGCGCATGCGCGTCGTGCGCGGCGTGAGCGGCTCCAGCCGCACCTCGATCTCGCGATCCCTGGCGGTGGCATTGATGACGCGTTCCCCGTCGGTGTTGGTGGAACGCGAGAGGACCTTCACGCCCATGTCCTGCATCGCGACGACGCTGCCGTGTTCGACGGTTTTCATCGGTGCGGTGAAGGTCTTGTAGACGATGCCGCCGAGCGTGTGCGAAATGGCCATGCTGCCGCCGATCGAGGCGGCCGTCAGCGAGATGGGATCGCAGCCGGTGAGGCCGGTGGCGAGCAGCACCAGTGCGACCGCCCGGCGAAGCGGGTAAAGGCATTGCATTCGGGCTTCCAGCACCAGGCGAGGCGAAACGTGTATCGGCCGGGACGCACGCCGTGCGGGGGTCAAGGGGTTCATCGTTCGTCTGCCACCTGTTTCTCTGATGCGTGCCGAATTCCGTTCTGTTTGCGAGCAGGCGAAAAGATGCCTATTTCGGCATTACGGCATCTCGTCGGAAAAGTTGAGGATTCGACGGCGAGGGTGGTGCGCCCGCGCCAGCCGCCTGAATGGACAGGCTACTTTCCGCTCTTCGCCCGCTTCTTCAGGGACGCGGCGAGCTCCTCGGGCGTGCGCCCGTAGAGGCAGTCCTCGTCGTGATGCGCGTCGCGTGTCTTCGCCACGCTGTCCTTGAAGCGCGGATCCTGCGGCCGGTCGTGGCTGTCCATGAAGAGGGCGACGTCCCAGGCTTCCTGGTCGCTCAGCGTGCCGCCGAGGCCATAGGGCATGTTGGCCTTGATGAAGCCGGCGGCGGTGTCGACGCGGTGCATGCCGGCGCCCCAGTTGAACGAATCCTTGCCCCACAGGGGCGGGAACGCGTATTCGCCGTTGACCTGCGTCCCCTCGCCGTCGGCACCGTGGCAGATCGCGCAGTTGCTCCGGTATACCTCGCGTCCCCGCGCGAGATCCGGTGCGCGGGGCGGCGTTGCCACCTTGACGTAGCCCTGGCCGGGCAGCCGGGTCCCGGTCGGTGCGCCCTGGGCGAGCCAGAACGCGTAGGTGACCAGCGCGGTCATCTCCTTGCTGTCGGCCGCCGGCGGCTTGCCGTTCATGCTGTAGCGGAAGCACCCCTGGAGGCGGCTCTGGAAGGTGTCGACCTGCCCGGTCTTCTTGCGGTACGCAGGATAGACGACGTAGGCGGCCCACAGCGGCGCGGAATCCGCCTTGCGGCCGTCGTCGAGATGGCAGTTGGCGCAGTTCAGCCCGTTGCCGACATAGTCGCGGGCGTACTGCTGCGTGTGGACGAAGATGTCCCGCCCCAGCCGCACCGTCCGGCCGAATTCGTCGTCGGGGATCGCATTCGCGGGTGGCGGGGTGAAGCGGGACGGCGCGGGCCTGGCAGGCGTGCGCGCGACCTTCCGCGGCGTCGCTTTTCCGTGCGCGGCAGGATCTTTTCCCGGTGGCGCCGTCGGCCCGTCGGAAGCGTGCGCAACGCCGCCCAGGGCGAAGGTGCACAGCAGGTAGCCAGCGAGTCGATTCATTTCGTGCCCTCCTGCGGGCCAAGCGTGGCCAGGTATGCGGCGACCGCGCGAACGTCGTCGGCCGTCAGATGCCGCGCCACCGTCCGCATCAGCTTCTGCGGATCGTTGGCGCGCGTGCCGGCCTGCCAGGCCTTCAGCTGGGCCTCGGTGTAGGGCGCGTTCTGTCCCGCGATCGGCGGAAAGTGCGGCGGCACGCCGGTCCCGTCGGTCGCATGGCACTTGAAGCAGGGAGGGATCTGGCGGCCCCAGTCGCCGCTGTTGGCGAGATCCTTGCCGCGTGCGACCAACGCTGCATCGGCCGCGACCGCCGCCGGCTTCGGGCGCGGCAAGTCCGCGAAATAGCGCGCCGCCGCGTCCACGTCCTCCGCCTGCAGCGCCGCCGCGATCGGAGACATCACCGCGTTGCGGCGGGTTCCGGCCTTGAAATCGGCGAGCTGCTTGGCGATGTATGCCGCAGGCAGCCGGGCCAGCGCCGGGTAGCCGGCCTGGGCATTGCCGCCGCCCTCTTCGCCATGGCAGATCGCGCAGGCGATCGCGGCACCCTTGCCCTGGGTGACGATTGCCGGCGGGGCCGCCAGCACGGCCGAGGCGGTCCATGCCAGGGTTCCCGCCAGGCCAAGCTTGCTCAGTGAATGCATGAATGCGCTCCGGAAACGGTTCAACGGGGCGAGCCGCACGCTTCCCGTCTGCCGGCTCGCGTTCAAGTATAGGCGCTTGGCCGCCGGGCCTCAGCGCGGGGGCCGGTGATGCCGCAGCAGGCGGGCCAGCGCGTCCTTCAGGGGGCCGTCCTCGATCGCCGCGTTCAGATGGGCGAGCTCGTCCAGTGCGGCGGGCGGCAGGCCGTGCTTTTCCGCCGGCGCGGGATGGCGGGGCAGCAAGGCGGGGTTGACGCTGACGCGCACCGCTGCCGCGACGATCCCCTGTTTGCCGAGGCCGGCGAGCAAGGCGTCGGTCTGGTGGCGCAGCCGGCTGGCGACCGCTCCGCTGTCGCAGGCGAGGCTCAGCGTGCCGTTCTCCAGCTGCATGGCGCGCACGTGGCCGGCCAGCGCCGCAGGCAGGGAACGCTCCAGCGCGGCCTGGGTCTTCATGAGGGCGCGGGCGCGCGCGGCGAGACCGGTCGGAAGCTGGCTCGCCAGCAGGTCCGAGAGGCTGGACGCGCTCACGGGCGCCCCGCGCAGACGCCGGCGGCAGGCCCCGAGGCCGTGCGGAGCGCGCCACGGGAAGCCCGCAGCGCTATGTTAAGATTCAACGGTTTGCCGCGTCCTGCGGGCATATTTCGGATTCCCCATGCTGCAATCCCTGTTCAAGAAAGTCTTCGGCAGCCGCAACGACCGGCTGGTCAAACAATACCTGCAAAAGGTGCGGGCGATCAACGCGCTGGAGCCGGCGATCGAGAAGCTCTCCGACGCCGAGCTGAGCGGCAAGACCGTCGAATTCCGCGCCCGGCTCGAAAAGGGCGAGACGCTCGACGCGCTCCTGCCCGAGGCCTTCGCGGTGGTGCGCGAGGCGTCGAAGCGGGTCCTCGGCATGCGCCACTTCGACGTGCAGATGGTCGGCGGCATGGTGCTGCACGACGGCAAGATCGCGGAGATGCGCACCGGCGAAGGCAAGACCCTGATGGCGACGCTGCCGGCCTATCTGAATGCCCTGCCGGGCAGGGGCGTGCACGTGGTGACGGTGAACGACTACCTGGCCAGCCGCGACGCCGAGGCTATGGGCCGGCTGTACGGTTTCCTCGGCCTCTCCACCGGCGTCAACCTCTCGCAGATGCCGCACGACGCCAAACAGGCGGCGTACGCGGCCGACATCACCTACGGCACCAACAACGAGTACGGCTTCGACTATCTGCGCGACAACATGGTCTACCAGCTGGAGGAGAAGGTGCAGCGGCCGCTCGCGTTCTGCATCATCGACGAGGTCGACTCCATCCTGATCGACGAGGCGCGCACGCCGCTGATCATCTCGGGCCAGTCGGAGGAGAACACTGCGCTGTACCAGCAGGTGAACCTGGTGCCGCCGCGGCTTGTGCGGCAGAAGGACGAGGAGTCCGAGGGCGACTATTCGGTCGACGAGAAATCGCGCCAGGTGCTGCTGTCCGAGTCCGGCCACGAGAAGGTCGAGGCCATCCTCACCGAGATGGGCCTGCTGCCCGAAGGCGGCAGCCTCTACGACGCCTCCAACATCATGCTGATGCACCACGTGTACGCCGCCCTGCGCGCGCACGCGCTGTTCTTCAAGGACCAGCACTACGTGGTGCAGAACGGCGAAGTCATCATCGTCGACGAGTTCACCGGCCGCCTGATGAGCGGACGGCGCTGGTCGGAGGGCCTGCACCAGGCGGTCGAGGCGAAGGAGGGCGTGGCGATCCAGAAGGAGAACCAGACGCTCGCGTCGATCACCTTCCAGAACTATTTCCGCATGTACCAGAAGCTCTCGGGCATGACCGGCACGGCGGATACCGAGGCGTTCGAATTCCAGAGCATCTACGGCCTCGAGACCGTGGTCATTCCGACGCACCGGCCGATGATCCGCAAGGACGAGCACGACCAGGTCTACCGCACCGCGCGCGAGCGCGACCAGGCGGTGATCAACGACATCCGCGCGCGCAACGCCAACGGCCAGCCGGTGCTGGTCGGCACCACCTCGATCGAGGCCAACGAACATCTTTCTGCCGAGCTGAGCAAGGCCGGGCTGCCGCACAACGTGCTGAACGCGAAGCAGCACGCGCGCGAAGCCGAGGTCATCGCGCAGGCCGGCATGCCGGGTGGCATCACCATCGCCACCAACATGGCGGGCCGCGGCACCGACATCGTGCTGGGCGGCAGCATCCAGAAGGAAGTCGACGCGATCCGTGCCGACGAGAGCCTGTCCGACAGCGACAAGGACGCCCGCATCAATGCGCTCAAGGCCGACTGGCAACCGCGCCACGACGCCGTGGTAACGGCCGGCGGCCTGCACATCATCGGCACCGAGCGCCACGAATCGCGCCGCGTCGACAACCAGTTGCGCGGCCGTTCCGGGCGCCAGGGCGACCCCGGCTCCAGCCGCTTCTTCCTGTCGCTGGAAGATCCGCTGCTGCGCATCTTCGCCTCCGACCGCGTCGCCGCGATCATGAACCGGCTGAAGATGCCCGAGGGCGAGGCGATCGAGCACCCGTGGGTGACGCGCGCGATCGAGAACGCCCAGCGCAAGGTCGAACAGCGCAACTTCGACATCCGCAAGCAGCTGCTCGAATACGACGACGTCTCCAACGACCAGCGCAAGGTGATCTACGAGCAGCGCAACGAGCTCCTGGCGAGCGAGGAGATCGGCGACACGATCCGCGCGATGCGCGACGACGTCCTGAACGAAACGTTCAGCCTGCACATCGCGCCCGGCAGCATGGAGGAGCAGTGGGACGTCGCGGGCCTCGAGAAGACGCTCGCCGCGCAGTTCTCGCTCGAGCTGCCGCTGCAGCGCTGGCTCGAGGAAGACAAGGCGCTCAACGAGGAGGGGCTGCGCGGCAAGATCCTCGAGGCGGCCGACGCCGTCTATCGCGAGAAGGAGGCGCTGGTGGGCGGCGACAGCCTGCGCCAGTTCGAGCGCGCGGTGATGCTGCAAAGTCTGGATACCCACTGGCGCGAGCACCTGTCGGCGCTGGACCATCTGCGCCAGGGCATCCACCTGCGCGGCTACGCGCAGAAGCAGCCCAAGCAGGAATACAAGCGCGAGGCCTTCGAGCTGTTCGCAGCCATGCTCGCCGCCATCAAGGCCGAGGTCACGCAGATCACCACGACCGTGCAGGTGCGCTCGCCGGAGGATGTCGAAGCGGTCGAGCTGAGCGAGGGCGTGTCCAACGTCCAGTACCAGCACGAGGCGTACGACGAGGGCAAGGACTTCGGCGAGGGGGCGGGCGAAGCGGCTTTGCCCCAGCCGGAAACGGCCTATCCCAAGGTCGGCCGCAACGATCCCTGCCCGTGCGGCTCCGGGAAGAAGTACAAGCAGTGTCACGGCAAACTGAGCTGAGGAGTTCCGCCATGCCTTACTATGTTTTCCGTATCGGGATGTTCAAGGTGCTGGAGAAGCAGGGCGAGTGGGCGACGTTCAAGGAAGCGCGCGCCCACGTCAACGAGCTGCGCAAGACGCTCGACCCCAAGTCCGGCGACAAGTACAAGATGATCTTCGCCGAAAACGAGATCGTCGCGCAGGAAACGCTCACGGCCGAGCGCGAACTGGACAAGTCGCTCTCCGGCGACGACTGGTAATTCACCCGGGATCTGCTCCGGCGCGGGCTTCCCGAACGCACGTGCCACGGCACGTCGAGTTTCACCAGGTTTCCGAGTTGCGATGGCTGAGTACAACGAAGACGCTTACAAGCTGGCCCGCAAGGCCTACATCGAATACAGCTGCCCGTTCGAGCGCGCGCTCCTGTCGCGCTGCGTCGCCTGCAGCCGCTCGCGCAAGCTCAACCTCGCCGAGCGCGAGGCGATCGCCTGCGGCGACCCCGACGTGCGCACGCATTGCCAGTCGTTCTATCAGGCACTGCACGACAACGCGCAGTTCGCGCTGAAGATCAATTCCGACGCACCCTGGCCCTTCGGCAAGGAGATCCGCGCCCAGTGCGGAGGCGTGCGCGGGCTGGCGGAAGCGCTCGGCAATGCCGGCGACGAGGCGACCGATGTCGCCGCGTCCGTGCTTGCCGGCCGGTCGCGCCATGGCGAGACCGCTGCGTTCCCGTACTCCGAAATCATGCGCGCGGTGGTTCACTACGAGCCGCGCAAGCGGCGCTCGTGACGTGAGCCGAGCCTGCCTGCCGTACGTGCTTTGGCGACCCGTTTTTTTTTGATTACACTTTTCGCGTGCGCGCCCGACTACAACGATTCCTGCTGTCGCTGCTGATGCTGACCCTGCCGATGCAGGCGATGGCCTACGTCGCCATGCAGGCATGCGTCCTCTCCGAGCCGGATGCGTCCATGCAGACCACGCATTCCATGGCGATGGCGGGCGACGCGATGGCAAGCTGCCACGAAATGGCCGATGCGGAATCATTGCCCGCACAGCACCCGTCCACCCAGCACGACTGCAAATTCTGCGCAGCCTGCGGCCTGGCGTCGGCGCTTCCCGCCGACGTCGCGGTACGCATGCCGGTCATCCCCATGCCGCAAGCCTTTTCGCCGCAGCCCGCCGCGGCGTTCAGCGGCTTTTTTCCCGACGGCCCCGAGCGGCCACCCCGAGCCGTCCTCGCCTGAACCGCGCGCTGGCGTCAGCGCGCCGCCCGATTTTGCCTGCGGCGAGAGCGCCGCATGTTTGCGAGGACCATCATGAAGAAGTTTGTACTTTGCCGTGCGGCGCGGCCCGTGCGCCGGCACGCCGACTGAGGGGACGGCCATGCCTGCCTGTCCTGTTTCCCGCCGACTCCTGGCACTCACGCTGGCATCGGCGTCCCTGCTCGGTGGCTGCGCCACGTTTTCCCCCGACGGCGGCTTCGGCGCCATCCAGTCGGAAACGGCGGCGCGCGCCGGGCGGGATGTCGTGTGGTCGCGCGACGATGCCACCCGGGCGCAAACGCGCGCACGCGTCGAAGCCCTGCTGGCGCACCCGCTGTCCGCGGACGACGCGGTCCAGATCGCGCTCCTGAACAACCCCGGCCTGCAGGCCCGCTTCAACGCGCTCGGGCTCGCCGAGGCCGACTGGGTGGCGGCGCGGCGCCTGCCGAATCCGGGCGTGTCGATCGGGCGGCTCACGCGTGGCAGCGAGGTCGAATGGGATCGCAGCCTGCACCTCAATCTTGCGTGGCTGCTGACCATGCCGTTGCGCGCCGGCATCGAGGCGCGCCTGTTCGAGCAGACGCGGCGTGCCCTCGTGCTGGACGTGCTGCGCCTGGCGGCGGACACGCGCAAGGCGTGGATCGCCGCGGTGGCGGCCATCCAGTCCGAGGCCTACCAGCGGCAGGCGATGGACGCTGCCGCGGCCGGCGCCGAGCTGGCCGCGCGCATGGCGCGGGCCGGAAACTGGAGCAAGCTGAAGGAGGCGCGCGAGCAGGCGTTCCATGCCGACGCCGCGCTGGCGGTCGCGCGCGCCGGGCAGAGCAGGCTGCAGGCACGTGAACGCCTGGTGCGCTTGCTCGGGCTCGAGCACCCCGACACGCTGCAACTCCCCGAGCGGCTGCCCGATCTGCCCGCGGCCCTGCCGTCGCTGCCCGACGTCGAGCAGCGGGCGATGGACTCGCGCATCGACCTGCAGATGGTGCGGCTGCAGGCCGATGCGCTGGCGAAGAATCTTGGCCTGGCGCGCCGCACGCGCTTCATCAACGTGCTCGAACTGGGCGCCATCAGCAATGCGTCGAACGAGGTCCCGCTACAGCGCGGCTACGAGATCAGCTTCGAACTGCCGCTGTTCGACTGGGGGCAGTCCCGCGTCGTCGCGGCCGAATCGCGCTACCGCCAGATGCTCGAGCGCGCGCGCCAGACCGCCGTCGACGCACGTTCCGAGGTGCGCGAAGCCTGTGCCATCCGGCAGAGCCAGTACGCCGTCGCGCGCCAGCTGCGCGACGAGCTCGTGCCGCTGCGCCAGCGCATTTCGGAAGAGAACCTGTACCGCTACAACGGCATGCTGATCAGCGTGTTCGAGCTGCTCGCCGACGCGCGCGAGCAGATTGCCGCCGTCAATGCCGCAATCGCGGCGCAGCGCGATTACTGGCTCGCCGACGCCGACCTGCAGATGGCGCTGGCGGGCTCGCCCGGCCCCGCCGTGCTGACTCCCCTCTCGCCCGCATCCGCCGCCTCGGCGGCGGGCGCCCACTGACAAGGAGGCACCATGACCTCGAGACGTGATTTCTTCAAGCTCGGCGCAGCGGTCGCGGCGGCCGGCGTGAGCCCGGCGGCGATGGCGGCGCTGCCGGAGATCGTGAGCATGGACCGGGCCGATACCCGCCCGCCGCTGCTCCCGCCCAATGGACGCCCCTACAACCCGGTGGTGACGCTCAACGGCTGGACGCTGCCCTGGCGCATGAGGAACGGCGTGAAGGAGTTCCACCTCGTCGCCGAGCCGGTGGTGCGCGAGATCGCGCCCGGCATGAAGGCGCACCTGTGGGGCTACAACGGGCAAAGTCCCGGCCCGACCATCGAGGTCGTCGAAGGCGACCGCGTGCGCATCTACGTCACCAACCGCCTGCCCGAGCACACGACGATCCACTGGCACGGCCAGCGCCTGCCGAACGGCATGGACGGCGTCGGCGGCCTGACCCAGCCGCAGATCAGGCCGGGGGAGACCTACGTCTACGAGTTCGTCGCGCGCCGCCCCGGCACCTTCATGTATCACCCGCACGCCGACGAGATGACGCAGATGGCGATGGGCATGATGGGGTTCTGGGTGACGCATCCGAAAGGCCCTCATCCGCTGATCGATCCGGTCGACCGCGATTTCTGCCTTCTCCTCAACGCCTACGACGTCGATCCCGGCAGCGCGACGCCCTCGGTCAACACGATGCTCGACTTCAACCTGTGGACCTTCAACAGCCGCGCCTTCCCCGGCATCGACAGCCTCAACGTGCGGCTGAACGACAGGGTGCGCATCCGCGTCGGCAACCTCACGATGACCAACCATCCGATCCATCTGCATGGCATGGAGTTCGAGGTGACCGGCACCGACGGCGGGGCGGTGCCGAAGAGCGCGCGCTGGCCCGAGGTCACGACCGACATCGCGGTCGGCCAGATGCGCCAGATCGAGTTCGTCGCCGATGCCGAAGGCGACTGGGCCTTTCACTGCCACAAGAGCCACCACACCATGAACGCGATGGGCCACGCGGTGCCGACCATGATCGGCGTCAATCAGGACGGGCTTGCCGAGAAGATCGCCAAGCTGATTCCCGACTACATGGCGATGGGTGAACGCGGCATGGCCGACATGGGTCGCATGGAGATGCCGCTGCCCGACAACACCCTGCCGATGATGACCGGTCGCGGGCCGTTCGGCCCGGTCGAGATGGGCGGCATGTTCACGGTGCTCAAGGTGCGCCGTGACCAGCGGCGCGGCGATTATTCCGACCCCGGCTGGTACGGCCAGCCACCCGGCACCCGCGCCCAGCTTTGGCCCGGTGCGGTGGCGGACCCGGTGCGGGCATCCGGCGACGCCCCGGATACGAACACAGACATCGAAGTGACGGTTCGCAAACCGGCCGGCCATTCCGGCCATTGAATGAAAGGACGAAGAGAATGAAATCCAGACTGCTGTTTCTTGCCTTGCTCGCGGCCCCGCTGGCGCCCGCCTGGGCCGGCGGCAAGGCCATGCATGACGGCATGAGCATGCCGGCGACCGACGTGCACGGCATGGCCGTGGCCACGGCCGAGGGCGTGGTGCGCAAGGTCGACCGCGAAGCCGGCAAGGTCACGCTGCGGCACGGCGCCATCGAGAGCCTGAACATGCCGCCCATGACGATGGTCTACCGCGTCTCCAGACCTGCCCTGATGGACGGCATCAAGGCCGGCGATCGTGTGCGCTTCGAGCTCGAGACGCGCGACGGCATGAGCGTCCTCACCCGCATCGAGCGGCTGCCCTGACGGCGCGAAGCGCGACACCGCGGGAACTCGCGGTGCAGGCCGTGCAGTCAAAGCCTTAGGGGTTTTGTACTAGAGTGAACGTGAGGCCTGCGGCGTGCATTCGCCGGCGTGCGCGGGCGTGTTCGCGATGATAGAGGAGAGCATGATGAAATACCCGTCGATGTTGATTGGATCCCTGGCCCTGGCGCTCGGCGTGTCGGTCCCGGCCTTCGCGCAAGCGCAGGTGCAGACCCGCGACCAGGTCCAGGCGCAGGAGCGCGACCGGATCTACGGCTACGAATTGATGACGCCGCAGGAGCGCACGGATTACCGCAACCGGATGCGCTCGTTGAAGACGGCGCAGGAACGCGAGGCCTTCCGTCTCGAGCATCACAAGCAGATGCAGGAGCGCGCGCGTGCGCAGGGCAAGACGCTGCCCGACATGCCGCCGGCAGGGATGGGACCTGGCTCGCGCATGGGTCCCGGCGGCGGCATGGGCCCGGGCGGCGGCATGGGTCCCGGCGGCGGCATGGGTCCCGGCGGCTATCGCCGCTGATCTGCTGATCCGCTGGTCCGCCGGCCCTGATCCGGCCCGACGCATTCCGGGCCCGCTCAGGCCGGGTGCGCGACGGGCGGGAAGTGAAGCGTGGCGGCAAAGCCATGGCCGCCGTCGGCGCGCGGCAGGCCCTCGCCCAGTTCCAGCCGGGCATGGGAGAGCGCCGCGACGCGGGCGACGATCGACAGCCCCAGTCCGCAGCCTTCGCTATCCGTCTCGCCGCGCACGAAGCGGGCACTCAGCTCCGAATGCAGGCCGGGTGCGACCCCCGGGCCACTGTCGGCGACGCTGATCACGCAGCCATGCGCGGCGCGGGCGAGGCGAACGTCGATCCGTGCGCCCGGGCCGGCGTAGCGCACCGCGTTGTCCACCAGGTTGCGCAATGCGATCTGCAGCCACGCGGGCGTCACCGCAATCCGGCAGCCCTCTGCCGCTTCGACGTTCAGGATCTGCCCCTGGCGCTGCGCCTGCGGTGCCAGTTCCTCGCATACCTTCGCAACGAGGCCTGCCGGGTCGAGTGGCTGCGGCGTGGCTTCCTGGCGCGCCGGTTCGACGCGCGCCAGCGTCAGCAACTGCTCGACCAGGTGGCTCATCCGGTCGACGCCCTCGATGACCTGCGCCAGCGCGTGCCGCTGGCCGTCGGCGGTCTGCGCGCGCAGCGCGACCTGCGCCTGCACCTTCAGGGCGGCCAGCGGCGTGCGCAACTCGTGCGCCGCATCCGCAGTGAAGCGGCGCTCGTTTTCGAAGGCCTCGGTGACGCGCCGGATCAGCGCATTGAGTGCGGTCCGCAGCGGCGCGATCTCGTTCGGCAGCGCCGGTGACTCGTCGAGAACGGTCAGCGCCTGCGGGTCGAGCATGCCCACCTGGCGCGCCACCGCGTCTACCGGGCGCAGGTTGCGGCCGACGCCCCACCAGACGGCCAGGGCCATCAGCGGCAGCGCCAGCGCGGCGGGAAGCAGCAGCGACAGGCCGATCTCGCGTGCCAGCCCCTCGCGGGCGGCGTGCGCCTGGCCGACGACCACCCGGTATTCGTCGTCGGCATCCTGCACGACATAGAAGCGCCAGCGCACGCCCTGATACGGACGCTCGCTGAATCCTCCCGGCAGGTCCGCGTCGAAGCCGCGCCGGCCCCTCGAAGACACCAGGCGCTGCATCCGGCCGTCCTTGTCGTGCCACACCTCGAACGCGATCGGAACGCCATGGTGGCGGCTGTGATCGCGCAGTTCTTCGACGAACTCGTCCACTTCGCCCGCTGCGACGATCGCCAGCAGCGTGTCGGCGACCTGCGTCATCTGGGCGTCGAGCAGAATGTCGGCCTCGTGGTGGGCGCGCTGATAGACGATCAGCGCCGACAACAGCCAGATCGCCGCGACCGAACCGGTCAGCAACCAGACCAGCCGCCGGCGCAGGGAATAGGGTCGGCTCATGGCGCGGGCGCACCCGACGACGCCATGTAGCCGACGCCGCGCACCGTGCGGATCAGGTCGTTGCCGAGCTTGCGCCGCAGGTGATGGATGTGCACCTCGAGCGCGTTGCTGTCCACGGCATCGTTCCAGGTGTAGATCTGCTCCTCCAGCATGCGGCGGCTGAGCACGCGATCGGTGTTCTGCAGCAGCAGATGCAACAGGTCGAATTCGCGCGGCGTGAGCTCGACTGCCTGTCCGGCGCGCGTCACGGTGCGGGCGGCGGGATTGAGCTCGACTTCGCCGACGGCAAGCAGCGGCTCCGGCCGGCCGTGGGCGCGCCTGACGAGCGCGCGCAGGCGCGCCGCGACCTCGTCGAGGTCGAACGGCTTGAGGACGTAATCGTCGGCGCCGAGGTCGAGGCCCCGCACCTTGTCTTCGAGCCGGTCGCGCGCGGTGAGGATCAGGACCGGCGTCGCATCGTGGCGCGCGCGCAGCCATTGCAGCACCGACAAGCCATCGCGCTTGGGCAGGCCGAGGTCGAGCACGACCGCGGCGAAGGCCTCGGTGGACAGCGCGGCCACGGCAGCCTCGCCGTCGCGCAGCCAGTCGACCGCGTACCCCGCCTGCGTCAGTCCCGCCTGCAGGCCGTCGCCGAGCAGGCGGTCGTCTTCCACCAGCAATATGCGCATCGCTCCGGTTTATCCTCCGGCCATCATTTGGGGATCCTGACCGCGTCCTCGTCGAATAGACCCTGTTCCGCCTGCCGGTGGCACGCCGCGCAGTTTGCCGCGGAACCGATCGATTTGCGCGACCACACGGCGTGTGGCACCTCGTCGTGCTTGCGGACGAACCAGCGTGTTTCGGTGATTCGCAGCGGGGCATCGTTCGCGCCCAGGCTCCGCATCACCCGGCTGCCCATGCGGCTGGTCCCGGAATCCGCGGCGTTCGTCTCCAGGAAGCGCAGGATATCAGCCTGGGTGGCCGGATCAAGACTCGCGTTCTCGCCGAAGTGGTGGTCGAGGCCGCCCATCAGGCGGCGCCACGACGCCTTCGGCAGGAAGGCGGGCGCGTAGGCCACGTGGCAGCTTGCGCATTCCTGTTGCCAGGCCTTGCTGACGGTCTGCGGCAGGACACGACCGCCGCCGTCGCCGCGTGCCTCGTTGGACGGCAGCGAAAAGGCGAGCAGGCTCGCAAGGCCGACCGCACCGACGACGCCGATGCCGCGCAGGAAATAATTGTTCATGATGTGCTCCTCAGCGGGCCTGGCTCAGCCAGGCAATGAAATCGCCCTTTTCCTGCGCGCTGCATTCGCGCTGCAGGACATCCTGGCAGTTGCGGCGAAACCACTTCTCGACCTTCGCCGCGTCGGTGAAGCGCTGCGGGTTGGCCGCCGGCGCCAGGGGCTCGATGCGCTTGCCGACGCGAGTGCGCCCCGGCTGCGCGGGATTGCTCGTGTGGCAGCCGGCGCAACTCACCGCCTGGCCGTTGCGGCCGGGGTGCTCGGTGCGGTAGAGCGCCGCGCCGCGCTGCGCCGACAGCGACGTGACCGGCACGCCTGCCTCGTGCGCATAGCCTGCCATCAGGCTGGCGGGACTGTCGGCGGCCGCTGCCGCGCCGGCGGCGAGGGCAAGCCAGGCAAGCCCGATGAAGGCGACGCGCTTAGTCATGATGCACCCCGCTCTCCACCATGTGGTACTGCTTGCCGGTGATCATGCTCTGCGCGACGCGTTCGCCGCGCCACTGATGGAACGCCAGCGCCGCCAGGTGCAGCCCGATGAAGCCGAGCATCAGCACGAAACCGGCTTCGTGCGGTTCGCCGAGCACGTCTTCCAGCCAGTCGGCGTTGCCGAACCAGGCAGCGAGCGGGCCCGCGTTGTATTCGGCGGCGGCGAGCCCGAGGCCGGTCACGACCATGAACGCCATGACGCCGTAGGCGAACAGATAGGCGAGACTGGCGAGGGGATCGTGCCCTGCGCGGTGCTTCGCGGGCAGGCGCAGATGCGTGAGGCTGTCCTTCCAGACGGCGGGATGCCACAGGTCGCGCCAGCGCGCGCTGGCGGGGCCGACCAGGCCCCACAGCAGGCGCGTGACCAGCCCGGCGGTCAGGACATAGCCGGAGAGGATGTGGACGTTCCAAATCGCCTTTTCATAGGGGCCGTGCTCGAAGGCTTCGGCGAGCTGGCTGGTCGCGACGAGAACCACGATCGACAGCGCGAGCGTCCAGTGCAACGTGCGCAAGAGCGGATCGAACACACGATGAGGATGGGTCAGGGAATGTGACATGAGCGTCTCCTTGTGCGGATGTTGGAGCGGACTCTACGTGTGCTAGCTTAGGAATACCTTAAGGCGGCGCGTGCCGCGAAGGCGCCGCCGCGATGGCTATCGCCGTCTGATCCGCCGGACGGATCGGCTCAGGCTTCCCGATCCTTAATCCAGGCTTAAGGATCGGAAGCCAGAATGCGCGCCGACGTAATCGATTCCTTTCATGGAGATCAGGTGTGATCACTCGGATTTTCGCCTTGGCGCTGCTCGGCGCCGCGCCCGCATTCGCGGCTGAGGTGCTGCCGCTGACGGCGGCGCAGAAGCAGAATCTCGGCGTCGTGACCGCCCCGGCCACGACGCAGGCGGCCAGCCCGGCGCTGACCTTTCCGGCCCGGGTGACGCTGCCGCCTGCCAGCGTGCGGGTGATCGCTGCCGCCGGGGCCGGCCTCGTCACCCAGCTCCACGTCCAGGCAGGCGACAGCGTGAAGCGGGGGGCGCCGCTGGTGACCCTGTCGATGCCCGGCCTGGCCGACGCCCAGAACGCCGTGACGCAGGCACGGCTGCGCGCCCAGCTTGCAGCGGGCAATGCAGACCGTGACGAAAAGCTGTTCGGCGAAGGCCTGATCGCCGAGTCGCGCCTGCGCGCCGCGCGGACGGAGTCGCAATCGGCGCGCGCGAGCCTCGTCGCCGCGCGGGCGGCGTTGGCGCTGCTGGGCAGCGGCCGGGTCGCCGGCAGCGCGATCACGCTGACCGCGCCGATCGCCGGCGTGGTGACCGAGAGCGTGGCCGAACCGGGGCAGCGCGTCGATGCGGGGACGGCGCTGGTCAAGGTCGCGGACCTGTCGAAGCTGGCGCTGGAGATTCCGATGTCGACCGCGCAGGCGCGCCAGGTCGCGGTCGGGCAATCCGTGACGGTGGCGGACAGCACGGCGAGCGGGCGCGTCACCGCGGTGCTGCCGCAGCTGGATGCCTCGCAGAGCGTGCTGGTGCGCGCGAGCCTGACTGATCCCCGGAGCCTGCTGCGCCCGGGGCAGTCGGTTCAGGCGGCGCTTGCGGGAGCCGCCGTCGCCCGGACGCAGCGGGTGCCGGCCAGCGCGCTGGTGTGGAAGATCAACGTGCCCTACGTGTTCGTCGAGACGGCGCAGGGCTTCGTGCCCACGCCCGTGCAGCTGGTGCGGCAGAACGCCAGCGAGGCCGAAATCGGCGGCCTCGCCGCGGGCAGCCGCGTCGCGGTCAAGGGTGTGTCGGCCCTCAAGGCGCAGTGGCTGGCGGAGTAAGCCATGCTGAACATCGTCACTGAATTTGCGCTGGCGCGCCGCTGGCTGGTGCTGGTGCTGGCGCTGGTGCTGGCAGGGCTGGGCGTGCGGGCGTTCCAGCTGATCCCGATCGACGCCTTTCCCGACGTGTCGACGACGCAGGTCAAGCTGATCCTGAAGGCGCCGGGCATGACGCCGGAAGAGGTCGAGGCGCGCATCACCCAGCCGGTCGAGGCCGAGCTGCTCGGCATTCCGCACCAGACGATCCTGCGCAGCCAGTCGAAGAACGCGCTGGCCGACATCACCGTGGACTTCGAGGAGGGCACCGACATCTACTGGGCGCGCCAGCAGGTGGCGGAGCGCTTCGCCAACGTCAAGGGCGACTTGCCGGCCAACGTGTCGGGCGGCCTGGCGCCGATCTCGACGCCGCTGTCCGAGCTGTTCATGTTCACCATCGAGGGGCCGCTCTCGCTGGCCGAGAAGCGCACCCTGCTCGACTGGACGGTGCGTCCGCAGCTGCGCGCGCTGCCGGGCGTCGCCGACGTCAACTCGCTCGGCGGCCGCGTCGCCACCTTCGCGGTCAGCCCCGATCCGGCCGCGCTGGCCGCGCGCGGCATCACGTTCGACGAGCTGCGCACCGCACTCGAGAAGAACACGCGCAACGACGGCGCCGGCCGCGTCAACGAAGGCGAGGAGGCCTGGGTCGTGCGCGTCAACGGCGGCGTGGCCTCGCTCGACGAGCTGCGCCGGATCGGGATCAAGAACGTCGGCGGCGTCGTCGTCACCGTCGGCGACGTCGCGCAGGTGACGATGGATGCGCTGACGCGTTACGGTGCCGTGACGCAGAACGGCCAGGGCGAGGCGGTCGAGGGCCTGGTGATCGGCTTGAAGGGCGTGAACGCGGGCGAGCTCATCAAGCACGTCAAGGCGAAGCTTGCGGACATCCAGGCCACGCTGCCCAAGGGGGTGACGATCTCGCCGTTCTACGACCGCTCGCAGCTGGTCAACCGCGCCGTCGGCACGGTCAGCAAGGCCCTGCTGGAAGCGGCCGTGCTGGTGGTGGTGCTGCTGCTGCTGTTCCTCGGCAACCTGCGCGCCGCGATCGTGGTCGCGCTGATCCTGCCGCTGTCGGTGCTGGCGACCTTCGTGCTGATGCGCCAGTTCGGGCTGTCGGCCAACCTGATGAGCCTGGGCGGGCTGGCGATCGCGATCGGCCTGCTGGTCGACGCGGCGGTCGTGGTCGTCGAGAACGTCGTTGCGCATCTGGCGCACGATCCCGACAACACCGAGGTGAAGCCCGTCCAGCGCGTGCTGTGGGCGGTGCAGGAAGTGGCCAAGCCGGTCGCATCCGGCATCGCGATCATCGCCATCGTGTTCCTGCCGCTGCTGACGCTGCAGGGGCTGGAGGGCAAGCTGTTCGCGCCGGTTGCGCTGACCATCGTGTTCGCGCTGGGCGCGTCGCTGCTGCTCGCGATCACCGTGATTCCGGTGCTGGCGTCGCTCCTGCTGAAGCAGGCCGCGCACGAGGATCCGTGGCTGCTGCGCACGATCCAGGGCTGGTACACGCCGCTGCTCGATCGCGCGCTGGCCCGGCCCAAGCTCGTCTACGCGACGGCCGGCGTGCTGATGCTGGCGGCGGCCGGTGTGTACCCGCTGATCGGCAAGACCTTCATGCCGGTGATGGACGAGGGCGACATCCTGCTGCAGCTGGAAAAGCTGCCGTCGATCAACCTCGAGCAGTCGGTCAGGCAGGACACCCGGGTGCAGCAGGCGCTGCTGAAGAACATTCCGGAAATCCGTCGCATCGTCGGCCGCGTCGGCGCCGACGAGCTGGGGCTTGATCCCATGGGCCTCAACGACACCGACACCTTCCTGGTGCTGAAGCCGATGGCCGAGTGGCGCCGTCCGGACAAGGCGTGGCTGACCGGCGAGATCCGCAAGGTCGTCGAGGGCTTCCCGGGCATCGCCTACAACTTCACCCAGCCGATCGACATGCGGGTGTCGGAAATGCTGACCGGCTCGCGCGGCGACGTCGCGATCAAGATCTTCGGCCCCGACCTCGCGACGCTGAACCGGCTGGCAGGCGAGATCTTCAACGTCGTCGAGAAGGTCCCCGGCGCAACCGACGTCTACACGCAGCAGAATGCCGGCGTGCAGTACCTGCAGGCGGAGATCGACCGCAACGCCGCGGCCCGCTTCGGACTCTCGGCCGACGACATCGCGATGCTCCTGCGCACGCAGCTCGAGGGCGAGGTCATCGGCGTGATCCAGCAGCAGGGGCGCCGCGTGCCGCTGCAGCTGCGCGGCCCGGCCAGCCTGCGGGAATCGCCCGACGCGCTGCAGGCGATCCGCCTGACGCTGGCCGACGGCCGCGAGATCAGCCTCGACCAGGTCGCGCATCTGAAGCGCACCAACGGGCCGGTCGCGGTGAAGCGCGAGAACGCCGCACGCTTCACGGTGGTGCAGTCCAACGTGTCGGGGCGCGACCTGGTCAGCTTCGTCGAGGACGCGAAGGCCGCGGTCGCCGCGCAGGTCAAGCTGCCGCCCGGCTACCGGCTCGCCTGGGGCGGCCAGTTCGAGAACCAGCAGCGTGCGGCCGCGCGGCTGATGCTCGTGGTGCCGGTGGCGCTGCTGCTGATCGGCTTTCTGCTCTACGTCACCTTCGGCGACGTGCGGCAGGCGGTGCTCGTGATGATGAACGTTCCGCTGGCGCTGGTCGGCGGCATCTTCGCGCTCGCCATCTCGGGCGAATACCTGTCGGTGCCGGCGTCGGTGGGCTTCATCGCGCTCCTGGGTATCGCCGTGCTGAACGGCGTCGTGCTCGTGAGCTACTTCAACCAGCTGCGCGAGCAGGGCCTGCACGGCGACGCCGTGGTGCGCGACGGCGCCCTGCGTCGCCTGCGGCCGGTCCTGATGACGGCCAGCATCGCCGCCTTCGGCCTGGTGCCGCTGCTGTTCGCGACCGGACCCGGCTCCGAGATCCAGCGCCCGCTCGCCATCGTCGTGATCGGCGGCCTGGTCAGCGCGACGATGCTGACCCTCGTGATGCTGCCGCTGCTGTACCGCCAGTTCATCTTGAAAGGAGAGCGTGCATGAACGCCGTGCACACCCTGAGCCTCGCGCTGGCTCTGGCCATGGCCAGCACCGCCCGAGCCGACTACCTGCCCGACCCGGCGGCGGCCGAGGCGGCCCTGTGGGCTTCGTCTCCGGTCGCACAGGCGCGCGGCGAGTACGACGCGCAGACGCTGAGAAGCGCGAGCCTGAAGCGCGGCCGCGAGGAATGGACCGTCGGCGCCGACGCGCTGCAGCGCCGCATCGATGCGCCGCAGGAGCGCTATCCGGAATGGGGCGTGGCGGTTTCGCGGCCGCTGCGCCTGCCCGCGCGCGCGCAAGCCGACCGTGCGCTCGCGAAGGCGCTCACCGCGCACGCCGAGGCAAGCCTCGGCGAGGCGCTGCACGAAAGCGGGCGGCAACTGCTCGCTGCGTGGTTCGCGTGGCTCGGTGAGGCCAGCCAGGCGCCGTTGTGGCGGGCGCAGGTGCAGCTTGCCGAACAGCAGCTCGATGCCGTCAATGCGCGCATCCGCCTGGGTGAGGCGCCGCGCGCCGATCGCGTGAGTGCCGAGGCGGCGCTGGCGCAGGTGCGCCTGCAGCAACAGCAGGCCGCGATGCGCGAGCAGCAGGCGCGCAGCCGCCTGCTGGCGCAGTTTCCCGGACTGCCGGTGCAGGCCGACCTTGCGCTGCCGGCACCGCAGGCGCCCGGCGGCACTGCCGAGGAATACGTCGGTCGTGTGCTCGAGCACGACCATGAACTGGCGCGGGCGCGGCGTCAGGCGGACATGCTGCAGGCCGAGGCGCGCCAATTCGCCAGCCGCCGCAGCGTCGATCCCAGCATCGGCGTGTTCTACAAGAACGAGATGGGCGGCAACGAGCATCTGGTCGGCGTGAGCGTCGGGCTGACGCTGCCGGGGCCGGCGCGTCGCACCGACCAGGAGGCGGCCGAGCGGCTCAGCACCACCGCCCAGGAGGCGGCGCGGCGGATGGAGCAACGGCTGCGCCAGGAAGCGGGCGCGAACTTCGAGGCCGCGGTCGCCCAGGCGGCGAACTGGCAGCAGGCGGATCGCGCGGCGGGCGCGCTGGCGGAGGCGGCGCGACTGGCGGCGCGCGCCTACGGTCTCGGCGAGGGAAGTTTGGACCAGGTCCTGCTCAACCGGCGGCTGGCGCTGGATGGCCAGTTGCAGGCGCAGCAGGCGCGCCTCGATGCCCTCTCCGCCGAGGCGCGCCTCAGGCTCGATGCGCACCAGCTGTGGCCGCTCGACCTCGGCGCCGAGGACGGCGCCCACGCGCATCCCTAGTCGGCCGTCGAAGCATGCCGCGCGGGCGGCGATGCGGGCTGTCCGGGCGTGCTCGCAGGGCACGACGCCAGGCGACGGATCGTTCCCGTTCCGCGCAATCGCGGCGCGCGGAACGTGTTGCGGGGCCTGTCAGGGCCGGGCCGGGACCGATGCGCCGTGGCTCAGGCGCCGCGCCTCTTCCTGCATCGCTGCGATCTGCTCGGGCTTCAGTTGCCACACCAGGCTGTCGCGCGCCTTGGCTGCAGCGTCCACCCCCTGCGCGGCGGCGAGGTTGAACCAGAGGTAGGCGCGGGCCTTGTCCATCGCGGTTCCGGTGCCGTAGCGGTACATTTCTCCGAGACTGTACTGAGCGCTGGCGTAGCCGGCCTTCGCGGGCTTTTCGATCCAGCTGAAGGCGGCCTGGTAATCCTGCACCACGCCCCGGCCCTGCAGCAGGGCGAGGCCGTAGCGATACTGCGCCTCCGGCAGGCCCTGCTGGGCGGCCAGCGCAAACCACTTGGCGGCTTCCTTGTCGTTCTGGATGACGCCGTCGCCCTCGGCATAGTGCATGCCCAGCTGCAGCTGGGCTTCGGCATCGCCCCGCGCCGCCCGCGCGCTCGGCAGGACCGTCGGCGCGCGCACGTCGGGCTGGGGGTTCGTCGCGAGCGTGAGCCACGCCGTTGCGGCGACGAGGGCGCCGGCGCTGCCGAGCAGCATCAGCGGCTTCAGCACGCTGAGTGTCCAGAAACGATGGCGACAGTCGCGGCAGCGAAGCGGCTTGTGCAGCAGCAGATGGCGGATGCCGTCGTGTGCGTGCAGCGACCCGGTGCGAATCTTGTGGCTTCCGCATTGGGGGCAGACGTGCGGCATTGCGGCCCTCAATGGATCCGTGCGGCGAGATGGTCGACCGCGGCGCGGACGTCGGCGTCCGTCAGCGCGGGGTTGGCGCCCTTGGGCGGCCGGGCATTGCGGCCCTGCAAGGCCGAGGTGTCGAACGGGATCGCACGGGGCGCCGGAGAGGCGACGGGCCCGGGGGGGCCGACGCCGGTCAATGCGTCTTCGCTGTCGCCGCAGGCCGCGAGCGACGGGGACCCCAGCGTGACGAGAAGAAAGGTCTCTTTCACCATCGCGGCGCCCCTGGGCGCGTCCGGGGGAACACCCGGCACGCGCCGCATCGGATTAAAGCTTGCCGCCGCCTTCGGTGACCAGATAGGCCACGGCGTTGGCGACGTCGGCTTCGCTCAGGGAAGCGTTGCCGCCCTTGGCGGGCATGGCGCGGATGCCGTGCAGCGCATGGTCGTACAGCGTCGCGTAGCCCTGGCTGATGCGCGGGCCCCAGGCCGCCTTGTCGCCCAGCTTCGGTGCGCCGGCGACGCCGGTGCCGTGGCAGGCCACGCACGTGCCTTCGAACACGGCCTTGCCCTTGGCCGGGTCGGGCTTGGCCGGCGCGGCCGCGGTCTTGCCGGCGTCGGCAGCCTTGCCGGCAGCAGCCGGGGCAGGCGCTTCGGGCGCCTTGAAGTCGGCGCCTGCGGCATTGGCCATGTAGGCCACGGCGCGCGCGACCTCGGTATCCGACAGGTCGCCGTCGCCGCCGCGCGGCGGCATCTGGCGGATGCCTTCGAGCGCGTGCTTGATCAGCGTGTCGTAGCCCTGCTTGATGCGCGGCCCCCAGTCAGCCTTGTTCTGGAACTTGGGAGCCCCCAGCGCGCCCGGCGTGTGGCAGGTGGTGCACACCGCCTCGAACACTTCCTGGCCCGACTTCTCGACCTTGGGCGCGTTGGCGTCGAGCGCAGCCAGCGTCGCGAACGGCTTGATGCGTTCCAGCGTCGCCTTCTGCGCGGCCTCGCTGCTGGTGTCGGGCTTGTGCTTGGCCTGAATGCTGAGCACCAGCATGACGATCAGGAAAATAGCCAGCAGGGGTGCGAACAATCCGGCAAGAACCGAAATGAGGATTTCCTGCGGCGTGGCTTGAGTCATCTTGGCGTGCGAATCGGCCATGAAAGTTTCCTTGGGGGGTGGCATCGAAAGCCGGGATTATAAGGAAAGCCTCACGGACAGGAAAGGGCGCGGGGCCGCCGGATGGACGCCGCACGGCAAACCGGCTATGCTTCGCCGCTCTTGGCGCCCGTAGCTCAGCTGGATAGAGTACTGCCCTCCGAAGGCAGGGGTCGTGCGTTCGAATCGCGCCGGGCGCGCCAGTTTCCTGATCATGATCGGCTGCATCCCCTTGTCCCGCAAGGGTCTAATCTCCGCGCAGCGGGGGTAAACTCTGCCGCTGGCGTCACTTTCGAGTCTCTAGAATCATGGCCATTCCCACCCCAACCGACATCAAACTGCATCAGGCTTCGCACAAGATGGAGATCGCGTTCAACGACGGCGCGCGCTTCGAACTGCCCTTCGAGTTCCTGAGGGTCTATTCGCCGTCCGCCGAGGTGCGCGGCCACGGCCCGGGCCAGGAAGTGCTGCAGGTCGGCAAGCGCGACGTGCTGATCAACGCGGCCGAGCCCGTGGGCCTCTACGGCATCAACCTGTTCTTCTCCGACGGCCACGACACCGGGATCTATTCCTGGGAATACCTTTACGACCTGGGCGTCAACCAGGCGGCGCTGTGGGACGCGTACCTCAAGCGCATGGACGCGGCCGGCGCCTCTCGCGACCCGGGCATCGCCAAGATGTTCGAGCAGCGCCCGAAGGGCAAGTAAGCCGCTCGATGCCGTCGCTGTCCGAGCCTGTTCGACGCGCCCTGCGGGGCGCGTTGTGTTTGGCGGACCGCACATGACGTTTCCTGCCGCGCTCGCCGAGGCCATCGCCGCCGCCACCGGCGCCCCGTTTGGCGCGGCGCATCTCGCGACCGTCGGCGGAGGGGACATCCATCAGGCCTGCAGCGTGAGCGACGGCGCGCGGCGGTTCTTCGTCAAGCTCAACACCGCCGCCCGGTTGTCGCTGCTCCAGGCCGAGGCGGAGGCGCTCGCCGCGCTGGCGGCGTCGGGCCGCGTGCGGGTGCCGCAAGTCGTGTGCCTCGGCGTGTCCGGCGACAAGGCCTACCTGGTGCTGGAACATCTGGACCTGCGCCAGGCCGGCGACGCCGCGGCGCTGGGCGCACAGCTGGCTGCGCTGCATCGCGTGGCGCAGCCGCGATTCGGGTGGGCGCGGGACAACTGGATCGGCAGTATGCCGCAGCCGAACGGCTGGCACGACGACTGGATCGCGTTCTGGCGCGACCAGCGGCTCGGCTACCAGCTGCGGCTGGCGGCGCGGAATGGCTATGGCGGCACGCTGCAGCGCGACGGCGAATCGCTGCTCGCGGATCTCGACACGTTTTTCGACGGCTACACGCCTGCGCCATCGCTGCTGCACGGCGACCTGTGGGGCGGCAACCACGGCTATCTCGCCGACGGCACGCCGGTGATCTTCGACCCCGCGAGCTACGTCGGCGACCGCGAATGCGACCTCGCGATGAGCGAACTCTTCGGCGGCTTCGCGCCGGCTTTTCACGCCGCCTACCGGGAGGCATGGCCGCTCGACCCGGGCTACGCGGTGCGGCGCACGCTCTACAATCTGTACCACATCCTCAACCACGCCAACATGTTCGGCGGCGGCTACGCGGCGCAGGCGGCGCGGATGGCCGCGCAGCTGGTGGCACAGATTCGTTAGGCCTTTCATGTTGCAGCGCCTGCTGATGCTTGTCCTTGTGCTCGGCCTCGCCGCCTGCTCCGGTCTGCCGCGCAATGCGGTCGCGCCGAAGCTGAGCGTGGCCGACGTGCGCCTCGGGCAATTCGACCTCTTCGAGCAGCGCTTCGACGTGGGCCTGAAGGTCGAGAACCCGAACGACTTCGGATTGACGATCGAGGCGCTGGAATTCGAGCTGGACGTGAATGGGCGTCCGTTCGCCCGCGGCGTGTCCCACGAGGCGACGCGGCTTGCCGCCGCCGCGACGACGGTTGTGCGGGTCGATGCCGTGACGCAGTCGAACGACCTGATCCGGCAGTTCAAGACCCTGCCCGGGATGCTGAAGGACGGCGTGCCTTACCGGATCAGGGGGCGGGTGAAGACCGACCGGTCGCCGCTCTGGCTGCCGTTCGACCATGCGGGCATCTATGGCGGCAAGGAAGGACACCCCGCCGGGCGCGCGATCTGAGGATTCAGGCGGCGAGCGAGCGCAGGGTCGGGACGGCGAGGCCGAAGTGATCGGCGTGGGCGAGTGCACGCGCCAGCCGCGCCGGCGCCGAGCGTCCGGTGCAACCGTGGTTCGGATCGCCGTCGAAGGCCTCGAGCATGCCGGCGATGAGCTTCTTCCGATCATGCGCCACGCCGGTCAGCGCATCCTGGATGTCGATCACCTCGTTCGCCACCTGGCGCGCGAAGGCTTCGTGCTTTTCCCACAGTTCGGATACGGTGCCGCCGGTCTTGAGACCTGCGATGTTGGTGGTGAGGATGTAGACGTTCTTTCTCACGAGCTCGAACAGCATTTCGGCGCCCGGCGCGACTTCACGGCATGGCAAGTCGATCGATGCCAGGGCGCGGCACAGCAGCGCCGCGCCGGGGCCGGCCACCGGCGAGGGAATCAGCGGCTTGGCATCGGTACCCTTCTTCTTCTCGAACCACACCGAGATCACGGTGGGGTCGGCGTAATGGTATTGCGCCCAGTCGCGTGGCAGCAGCTCGTTCTGGATCAGCGCGACGCGCGGCCGCCACGCGCCGGGCATCGCCGCAAGCACCGTATGCAGATCGTTTTCGGCGACCGCGACCAGCACGAGTTCCGGATCGGGGTGGGCGTGCGCGACGGTGAACAGGTCGTCGCCGCGGTTGACCGGGATCACGGTGTGGCCGCTGCGCAAGAGGCCGCCGGCGAACACGCGGCCGAGCTGGCCGAGACCGATGACGACGACTTCGTTAACCGGTTTGGGCGCGCGCAGCGCGTCGTTTCCCCCCTCTCCTGCGCGCGGGAGAGGGTTGGGGAGAGGGTCGCTCGTCACTCCAGTCCCTTCGAATGCAGATACTCGTCGTAGCTGCCCAGGTAGAACTCGACGCCCTCCGGCGTGATTTCGAGAATGCGCGTGGCGAGGCTGGAGACGAACTGGCGGTCGTGCGAGACGAAGATCAGCGTGCCCTTGAACAGGTCGAGCGCGAGGTTGAGCGACTCGATCGACTCCATGTCCATGTGGTTGGTCGGCTCGTCCATCACCAGCACGTTGTGGCGGCCGAGCATCAGCTTGCCGTAGAGCATGCGGCCCTTCTCGCCGCCCGAGAGCACGCGCACCGGCTTCTTCACCTCGTCGCCGGAGAACAGCAGGCGGCCGAGGATGCCGCGGATCACCTGCTCGTCGTCGCCCGGCTGCGCCCACCGGTGCATCCAGTCGGTGAGGTTCATGTCGGAATCGAAGTCGGCCGCATGGTCCTGCGCGAAGTAGCCGATGTTGGCGTTCTCGCTCCAGCGCACTTCGCCGGCCTGCGGCGCAAGTTCGTTCATCAGGAGCTTCATCAGCGTCGACTTGCCGACGCCGTTGCCGCCGATGACGGCCAGCTTCTCGCCGGCCTCGAGCGAGAAGCCGAGGCCGGACAGGAGCGGTGCGTCGTCGTAGCCGAACCGGAGGTTCTCGACCTCGAGCGCGCGGCGGTGCAGCGCCTTCTCCGGCTCGAAGCGGATGTAGGGGTTCTGGCGCGAACTCGGCTTGAAGTCGTCGATCTTGATCTTGTCGATCATCTTCATGCGGCTGGTCGCCTGGCGCGCCTTCGACTTGTTCGCGGAGAAGCGGCGCACGAACTCCTGCAGTTCGGCGACCTTCTCCTTGGCGCGGGCGTTGGCGGCGGCCTGGCGCGCCTTGGCCTCGCTCGAGGCCAGCATGTAGTCGTCGTAGTTGCCCGGCCACACCTTGATGGTGCCGTAGTCGAGGTCGGCCATGTGGGTGCAGACCTGGTTGAGGAAGTGGCGGTCGTGCGAGATGACGATGATGGTCGCGTTGCTCTCGTTCAGCACCGTCTCCAGCCAGCGGATGGTGTTGATGTCGAGGTTGTTGGTCGGTTCGTCGAGCAGCAGGATGTCGGGATTGGAGAACAGCGCCTGCGCCAGCAGCACGCGCAGCTTGAAGCCGGGCGCGATCTCGCCCATGGTGCCCTGGTGCTGCTCGGTCGGGATGCCGACGCCCAGCAGCAGTTCGCCCGCGCGCGCTTCGGCGTCGTAGCCGCCCAGCTCGCCGAACTTGCCTTCGAGCTCGGCGGCGCGCAGGTAGTCCTCCTCGGTCGCCTCCGGGTTCATGTAGATGGCGTCCTTCTCCTGCATCACCTTCCACATCTCGGCGTGGCCCTGCAGCACCACGTCGAGGACGCGCTGCTCCTCGTAGGCGAACTGGTCCTGGCGCAGCCAGGCCATGCGTTCGCCGGGGTCGAGCGAGACGTTGCCGGCGCTCGGCTCGAGCTCGCCGGCGAGAATCTTCATGAAGGTCGACTTGCCGCAGCCGTTGGCGCCGATGAGGCCGTAGCGGTTGCCGTCGCCGAACTTGACGGAGACATTCTCGAACAGCGGCTTGGCGGCGAATTGCAGGGTGATGCTGGAGGCGGTGAGCACGGCGGATTCCCGGAATTGCTTGAAAAACGAGCAATTTTAGCATTCTTTGGGCAGGGCCCCGAGGTCGCCGGACCGTGCGCCGCGAGCGGGCGACGGGGCGGGCAGCGCGGCGGCCGCGCCCCGTCAGCGTGCCAACGCGGGGTGATCGGCGGTCGGCCGGTCGAGGTGGTAGCCCTGCACCAGGTCGACGCCGAACTGGCGCAGCAGCCCGAGCGTCGCGCCGTCCTCGACGTATTCCGCGACGACCGACTTGCCGAGGCCGAGCGCGACGCTGACCATGGCCTGCACGAACACCTGGTTGTCGGGGTCGGCGGGGAGGTCGCGGATGAAGATGCCGTCGATCTTGATCGTGTCGACGTTGAGATGCTTGAGATAGGCGAACGAGGCGAAACCGACGCCGAAATCGTCGAGACAGACCCCGCAGCCGAGCTGGCGCAAGGCCTCGATCATGCGCTGCGCATCGTGCAGGTCGGATACCGCTGCGGTCTCGGTGATCTCGACGAGCAGCCGGCTCGGCTCGACGCCGCTGCGCCGCAGCTCGTCGCCGATGTATTGCGGCAGGCCCGGCTCGGACAGCGAGCGGCCCGACAGATTGAGCGCGATCGCCGGAATCGCCCGGTTGTCGGCCAGACGGCGCACCGTCTCGTGGATCACCCAGCGATCGATGTCGAGAATGCGGCCGCTCTTCTCGGCGAGCTGGATGAAATGCGTGGGCATGATCAGCTGGCCCGGCTTGCGCTCGTCGATCATGCGGATGAGTGCCTCGAGATGCGAGAGCGTGCCGTCTTCCGTCCGGTACACGCCCTGGTAATGCAGCTGGAACAGGCCCTTGTCGAGCGCATTGCTGATGCGCTCGCCCCATGACAGGCGGCTGCGCATCTCGGTGTCGGCGACCGTGTCGGCGCGGAACACGCGCCACGTGTTCTTGCCGGCGTCCTTCGCCTGGTACATCGCGATGTCCGCGCGAGCGACGAGGTCGTCGGCATCCACCGCGTGCTCAGGGTAATAGGCGATGCCGAGGCTGGTGGTCAGCCGCAGGCTCTGGCCTTCGAAGCGGAAGGGGAGCTGGGCGATCGCGCGCACCACGCGATCGGCCAGGATCTCCGCCTCGCTCCCCTGCACCCCCGGCAGCAGGACGGCGAACTCGTCGCCGCCGAGGCGCGCGAATACTTCGTTGCGCCGCACCAGTGCGCCGATTTCGCCAGCCACGCGGATCAGCAGCGCGTCGCCGGCGCGGTGGCCGTAGCTGTCGTTGATGGTCTTGAATTCGTCGAGATCGAAGAACATCACCGCACAGCGGCCCTGGTGGCGGTCGGTCTCCATCATGGTGCGCGCCAGCTCCTGCTGGAAGCGATGGCGGTTGTAAAGGCCGGTGAGGGCGTCGCGTTCGGCGAGATACACGAGCTGCTCGGCCGTCTGCCGTTCCCGGGTGATGTCCTCGTAGATCCAGAGATGGCCGATGAAGCGGCCTTCGCGGTCGCGAACGGGGTAATCCAGTTCGGTGATCACGCGGCCGTCGGCCATCTGGATCTCGTAGCTGTCGGACAATTCGCGCGTCTCCAGCACCGACAGCAGGTGCTTGGAGAAATGGTCCGGTCGCGCCAGCGCCGCGGCGGAGTCCGCCAGCACGTCGTGCGCCGGCTGGCCGATCAGGCTCGTTCCCTCGTCGATCATCCACATGCGCGTGAACGCGGGGTTGTGGTAGATCACGCGGCCATCGGCCGCGACGAAGAGGATGCCGAGGTTCATCGCGGACAGCAGCGAAACCAGGCGGGCACGCTCCTGTTCGGTCTCCTCAAAGTACTTGCGCTGCAGATTCTCGGCCGTGCGCAGTTCGCCGATGGCCTGGCGCAGGCTCGCTTCGGTGGCCTTGAGGTCGTCGACGCTGTGGATGCTGGCGCGGATGCCCTGGTAGACGCCGCCGTAATCGTGGATCGGCTGCCAGTTCACCACCGCCCAGAAATGGCCGCCGTCCTTGCGGCACAGGCGCAGCGTGTAGCCCTGGCCGGAGGTGCCGCGCAGCGCCTGGCGCAGCTGGAATTCCGCCGCGGTACGGTCATCCGGATGGATGACGTCGGCCGGAAAGCGCATTTCGCCCATGCATTCGCCGACGGTGTAGCCGAGCATGCGCTCGACCGACGGGTTGACCCACAGCAGTGCCCCTTCGGGCGACAGCCAGAACTCGAGATCGTGGGTGTAGTCGGCGATGGCGTGGAAGCGCGCCTCGTTCTCGCGCGCGCGATCGATGTTGAAGCGGACCGACTCGGCCATGCGGTTGAAGGTGTCGATCAGCTGGCCGATCTCGTCCCGTCCGCCGTCGGACAGGTTGACGTCCAGATCGCCCTGCGCCATGCGCTTGCTGGCGCGCGTGAGCGCCTCGAAGCGGCGGATCACGCCGCCGACCGACAAGGCGAGGAGAACGCCGGTCAGCAGCAGCGCCAGCAGGGCGATGACGAGGCTCTGCTTGAGGTAGCGGCTGCGGGCCTGCTTGATGAAGTCGCCCGAGAGCACCATGGCAATCTCTCCGTAGCGCTGGCCCGCAAACTCGACGGGCTGGACCAGCCGGAAGTCGTCCTCCGTGCCGTCGCTTCCGGTCCGCTGCACGCTGCGCCCGGCGCTGTCGCGCACCTCGATCAGCTTCAGGCCGCCTTCGCGGTGCATGGTCTCGACGACGTCGCGCACGCTCGCATCGTCCTGCTGCGACAGCGGGGCGAGCAGCGCCGCCACCAGCGCCTTGCCGACGTCGCGTGCGCGGTTCTCCGCCTGCTGCTGCAATTCCGCGCTGGTCAGCTGGACCCCGTTGACGATGAGAAAACCGAGCATCAGCGCCTCGACGCCCAGCGCGGCGAGCGTGAGCTTGTAACGCAGCGACAGCCGGCCCAGCCAATTCCTCATGGCCGGGCCCGCATCATTTGTTCCACCTGCAATGCATAGGGCCGGAAGGCGCGCAGCTCGCTGCCGTCGACGGCGACGAGGCCGCCATAGCCGCCGCGCTGCATGAAGGCCTCGCCGGCGGGCGTGGCGGCGAACTCGAGCAGGGCCTTGCGGATCGCCTGCGCGTCGCGGTCCGTCAGGCGCGGATGGGTGAGATACATCAGGCTGGAGAGGGGCGGTGTTTCGATGAGCACGCGCAACTGCCGGCGCGCGTCTTGCGGCAGCAGGCTGTACGGGTGCAACCCGACCATGGCGGCGGAGGCGCGGCCGTTGACGACCTGCATCACCGCGTTGAGGTGGGTGCCGTAGTCGATCGTCTCGTAATCGAAGTTGCGACGCAGTCCGTGCGCGGCGAGCTCTGCCTGAACCGCCAGCGCCGTCACGGCGAGCGCATCGGGCGTCGCGATCGTGCGGCCGCGCAGCGCCTCCGGCGTATGGTAGGGCGAGTCGGCCCTGACGACGAGAAGGCCCTGTGTCTGCCGGGCGTACTTCAGCAGCGGGCGGTAGCCCGCGTCCTGCCGCGCCAGCCAGGCAAGGTGCGGCGCCGTGAGCACGATGTCGTAGTCACCCTCGCGCGTGCGCGCGGCGAACGTCTTGAAGTCGCGCGCGCTGTATATGACCACGCGCCGCCGCAGGCGCTTCTCGATCGCGTCGGCGAGCGGCTGGTAGGTTTCCAGGATCTGCTTGGCGGTCATGTTGGGGAAGGCGCCGAACACCAGCGGTGCATCGGCTGCGCGGCCTGGCGGCGCCGCAAGCAGCAGCACCGCCAGCAGGGCGGCCAGGCCCCACGGCATCGACGCGCTGCAGCGACGCGCCGCGGAGGCGCGCAGTGCAATCAACACGCGTCGGGCCAGGCCCGACCACACGAGCAATCGATGCAAGGTCGCTTTCCCCTGTCTACAGTGTTTTTTGCAGAACCTTGGATTTCCGCTTGTAGTTGTAGAGCGCCTGCTTGCGCTTGGGCAGATGGTCGGGGCTGCTGTCGACGAAGCCGCGCTCCTCGAACCAGTGCTCGGTGCGGGTGGTGAGGACGAACAGGTGCTTGAAGCCCGCCTTCCTGCCGCGCTTCTCGGCCTCGTCCAGCAGCAGGTCGCCGAAGCCGCGTCCACGGAAATCGCGCGACACCGCGAGGCAGGCGAGTTCGGCAGCCTCCTCCTCGGGAAAAGGGTAGAGCGCCGCGCAGCCGGCAACGACGCCGTCGGACTCGAGCACGAGAAAGCGGTCGATTTCGATTTCCAGCAGCTCGCGCGAGCGCCGCACCAGAATGCCCTCGCGCTCGAGAGGTTCGATCAGGCCGAGGATGCCGCCGACGTCGTCGATCGTCGCAGGCCGCAGGGTCTCGAGCGGTGCCGGCGTGACCAGCGTGCCCACGCCTTCGCGGGTGAACAGCTCGGACAACAGCGCGCCGTCCCGATGGCGGCTGATGAGATGCGCGCGCTTGACGCCCTGGGTGCAGGCCGTGATGGCGCACGGCAGGTAATAGGTCACGTCTTCCGGCAGCTGCGCTTCCCGGTCGAGAATCTGCCGCGCCTCGTTGACGGTGAGCGCGTTGTGGATCGTCTGTCCGTCGTCGGGAACGCCCTCGGTCTCCATCAGGAAGATGAGCTTGTCTGCCGCCAGTTCGACGGCGGCCTGCGTGGCGACGTCCTCCAGGCTGAGGTTGAATATCTCGCCGGTGGGCGAATAGCCGATCGGCGACAGCAGCACGATGTCGTGCTGGTCGAGCCGTCTCCTGATCGCCGCGGCGTCGATCTTGCGGACCTCGCCGGTGTGCAGCAGGTCGACGCCGTCGCGCACGCCCAGCGGCTGCGCGGTCACGAAGTTGCCCGAGGCGACCCGGATGTCGGCGCCGGCCATCGGCGTATTGGCGATACCGAGCGAAAGCAGCGCCTCGATCTCGACCCGCACCGTCCCGGCCGCCTCCTTGACGCAGGCCAGCGCGGCGTCATCGGTGACGCGCAGGCCGTTGACGTAGCGGATCGCGGTGCCGTTCTCGGTCAGCCGGGCCTCGACCTGCGGCCGCACGCCGTGGATCAGCACCAGGCGCACCCCGAGGCTGTTCAGCAGGTTGACATCGTGCGCCAGCTGCACGAAGCCGCCTTCGGCCACCAGTTCCCCGCCGAATGCGATGACGAAGGTCTTGCCGCGAAAGCCGTGGATGTAGGGCGCGGCGGACCGGAACCAATGAACGAAGTGGGTGGTGTCTTTCAACGGAAGGCCTGGTCGGATTGTTCTAGTCGAAGGATACAGAAAAGCCTTGCGAAATGCAGGGCGCGCGCTCACCATTCGAATCATAAACGGAACAAATCGTCGCGGTTTTACGTGATCAACGGTTTTTCGCGCAGAACTTACAGCAATTCTCAGGAGACCCGAAACGATGAAGCGCATGAACAAGATGATCGGTGCCCTGCTTGGCAGCGCCATGATGGTGGGCGCGCTGGTGCTGCCGGCAATTTCTCATGCCGCCGACAAGGCCAGGCTGGTGATCCAGGTCAGCGTGAACGACCCCGCGACCTGGAACCTGGCCCTTAACAACGCGAAAAACGTCCAGAAGGATGTCGGCAAGGAGAACGTGGACCTCGAGATCGTCGCGTACGGACCCGGCATCAACATGCTGAAGGCGGACTCCGAAGTCGCGAACCGGATCGACGAGGCGGTCGACTCGGGCGTTCAGGTCGTGGCATGCCAGAACACGATGCGCGGCATGAAGCTCAACAAGGACGACATGAACGCCAAGGTCGGCTACGTCCCGTCGGGCGTGGTGGAGATCATGCGCCGCGAGCAGCAGGGCTACGCCTATCTGCGCCCGTAAGGCCGGATGCCGAAAAAAAACCGGGCCGAGGCCCGGTTTTTTTTTGCGCCTGCGCGAAGCGCTCAGAAATCGCCCCACAGCGTCTGCAGGGCGGCCAGCGCCGCGACGGCAGCAGTTTCGGTGCGCAGCACGCGGGGGCCGAGCCTGACCGGCGTCGCGCCGGCAGCGTGGAGGGCGGCGATCTCGTCCGCTTCGAAGCCGCCTTCGGGGCCCGCCACCAGGCAATCGGTGCCGGCGGGCGGAGCCAGGTCCGCCAGCCGCGTCTCGGCCAGCGGCGAGAGAAACAGCAGTCGGCCCGTTCGGGGCTGGCCCAGCCACGCGGCGAGGCTGAGCGGGGTCGCGACGTGCGGAACCCGGTTGCGGCCGCATTGCTCGCAGGCGCTTGCGACGACGCCCTGCCAGTGCTGGACGCGGCGGTCGGCGCGTTCCCCGGCGAGCTTGACGACGCTGCGCCTGGCCGCGATGGGCTGGATCGCCGCGACGCCGAGCTCGACCGCCTTCTGCAGCGTGTAGTCCATGCGCTCGCCGCTCGAAATGCCCTGCGCCAGCAGCACCTGCAAACGCGATTCGCGCTCGACGTCGACGAAATCGGTGATGCGGACCGCCACTTCGTCCTTGACGATGCGCTCGATATGCGCGGCGAACTCGCCGCCCCCGCCGTTGAACAGCGTGACAGGGTCGCCCACGCCCAGCCGCAGGGCCCGTGCCGCATGGCGTGCGGGCCCCGCCGGAAGGGCGAGGCGCGCTCCGGGTGCGAGCGGCTGGTCGAGGAAAAAACGCGGGGGGGACATCTTGGTATTATGCCGGGGTTGTCGAGAACTTCTGCGGAGCGCGTCATGGTTTCCCTCACCACCCCGGTATGCGACTTTGGCTGGAAGGCCCCGGATTTCAGCCTGCCCGGCGTCGACGGCAAAAGGTGGACGCTGCAGGACGCGATGGGCCCCAACGGCCTGCTGGTCATGTTCATCTGCAACCATTGTCCCTATGTCAAGGCAATCCGGCCCCGCCTGGTGCGCGATCTTGCCGAACTCAAGCGCGACCACGGCATCCATGCCATCGCGATCATGTCGAACGATCCGACCGACTACGCCGAGGATTCCTTCGACAACATGCAGCGCGTCGCCGCCGAATTCGACTTTCCGTTCCCCTACGTGATCGACGAGACCCAGGCGGTCGCGAAGGCCTACGGGGCGGTGTGCACGCCCGACTTCTTCGGCTTCAATCGCGATCTCGAGCTGCAGTACCGCGGGCGCTTCGACGAGTCGCGCAAGGAAACCGCGCCGGAGGGGGTGCGCCGCGACCTGTTCGAGGCGATGAAGGGCATCGCGGCCACCCAGCGCGGCCCGGCGGAGCAGATCCCCAGCATGGGCTGCTCGATCAAGTGGAAGGAGGCATGACATGGTCGACCGTCGCGAACATTGGGAAACCGTCTACCGAACCAAGGCGACCGACCAGGTCAGCTGGTTCCAGACGCATGCCGGCGCGTCGCTGCGCCTGATCGAGGCCTGCGCGGGCCCCGGGGCGAGCGTGATCGACGTCGGCGGCGGCGCCTCGGTGCTGGTCGACGAACTGCTCGACGCCGGGTATCGCAACCTGGCCGTGCTCGACCTGGCGGAGTCGGCGCTGGCCGCCAGCAGGGCGCGCCTCGGCGCGCGGGCCGGGATGGTGCAGTGGATCGCGGCCGACATCACCCGTGCCGAGTTGCCGGCGGCGCATTACGACGTCTGGCACGACCGCGCCGTGTTCCATTTCCTGACCGATCCGGACGACCGCGCGCGCTACGTCGCGCAGGTCCTGAAAAGCGTGAAGCCCGGCGGCCACGTGATCGTCGCCGCGTTCGGCCCCGGCGGCCCGCTGCAGTGCTCGGGCCTCGACGTGGTGCGCTACGCGCCCGACGCGCTGCACGCCCAGTTCGGCGCGCCATTCCGGTTGCTCGGCCACGAGACCGAAATCCACCACACCCCCGGCGGCACGGAGCAGGAATTCGTCTACTGCTACTGCGTGCGGACCTGAGGAGCCTTTCCATGCTTGAACAGGTCAAGGCGCTGGTGCGCGAGGTCGCGCGGCGCGAAGTGACGCCGCGCTTCCTCAAGGTGACGCACAGCCACAAGCCCGACGGCAGCCTCTTCACCGAGGCCGATGCGGCGACGCAGGCCGCGCTCGAGGCCGGCCTGCCGCGGATCAAGGATGTCCCCGTGCTGGGCGAGGAGATGACCGAGCAGCAGCAGCGCGACGCCTGGGAGGCCGGGCGCGACGGGCTGTGGTGCGTCGACCCGATCGACGGCACCTCCAATTTCGTTGCCGGCGTGCCCTATTTCGCGATATCGGTCGCCTATCTCTACAAGGGCGAGCGCCAGCTCGGCGTCGTCTACGATCCCGTGGCCGATGAGATGTTCACCGCCGAGCGCGGCCGCGGGGCGCATCTGAACGGCACGCCGCTGCCGCTGCGCCAACCCGTGTCCGAGCTGCGGCGCGCGCTCGCCGGCGTCGAGATGAAGCGCATCGACCGCGAACTGGCGGGCCGCCTGGCGTCGTGGCCGCCGTACGCCTCGCAGCGCAATTTCGGCGCCTCCACGCTCGACTGGTGCTACACCGCGGCGGGCCGCTTCGACGTCTACCTGCACGGCGGGCAGAAGCTGTGGGACTATGCCGCCGGCGCGCTGATCCTGGAGGAAGCGGGCGGACGGCTCGCCTGCCTGACCGGCAGCTTCGACATCGCCAGCGTGTGGGAGCGCTCGGTCGTCGCTTCGGTCCGCCCCGACCTGTTCGAGCAGTGGCGCGACTGGCTGAAGGCGGCGGGCGCATAAGCCGTCGCGTTGCCCCAATAAAAAGAATTTAGGGTCCGAATTCTGAGCCGGCGCATGAGCTTGTCGGTTTAAGCCCTTGTCGCAGCGCGCCTTTTCCGGGCCGTGGCTGCGGCTTGCCGAAGCCCGCCCTGCTGACGGATAATCAAGGTTTTTGCATATTCTGCCCAAGCTGCCGCCGCGTGGCTTTTTCGGGCGGCGGTGCACGGTTTTTTACTTAGCAGAAGGGAACGCAATGCCTACCCGTAACGACCTGGCCAATGCCATCCGCGCGCTTGCGATGGATGCCGTCGAAAAAGCCAAATCCGGCCACCCCGGCGCCCCCATGGGCATGGCGGAAATCGCCGAAACGCTGTGGAACCACCATATGCGCCACAACCCCGCGAACCCGAAATGGGCCGACCGCGACCGTTTCGTGCTGTCGAACGGCCACGGCTCGATGCTGATCTATGCGCTGCTGCACCTGACCGGCTACGACCTGTCGATGGAAGACCTGAAGCAGTTCCGCCAGTTGCATTCCAAGACCCCGGGTCACCCCGAGTACGGCTACACCGCCGGCGTCGAGACGACCACCGGCCCGCTCGGCCAGGGCGTCACCAACGCCGTCGGCATGGCGATGGCAGAGAAGATCCTCGCGGCCGAATTCAACAAGCCCGGCCACGCCATCGTCGACCACCACACCTACGTGTTCATGGGCGACGGCTGCATGATGGAAGGCATCTCGCACGAGGCGTGCGCGCTGGCCGGCACCTGGAAGCTCAACAAGCTGATCGCCTTCTGGGACGACAACGGCATCTCGATCGACGGCCACATCGAGCACTGGTACACCGACGACACCGCCAAGCGCTTCGAAGCCTACGGCTGGCACGTCATCCCCAACGTCGACGGCCATGACGTCGCCGCCATCGAGGCCGCGATCCAGAAGGCCAAGGCCAGCACCGACAAGCCGACGCTGATCTGCTGCAAGACCATCATCGGCAAGGGTTCGCCCAACAAGGCCGGCACCCACGACGTGCACGGCGCCGCGCTGGGCCACGACGAAGTCGAAGCCACCCGCAAGAACATGGGCTGGACCTCGCCCGCGTTCGAGATCCCCGCCGACATCTACGCCGGCTGGGACGCCAAGACCAAGGGCCAGGGGCTCGAAACCCTGTGGAACAACAAGTTCGCCGAGTACAAGAAGGCCTTCCCGGCCGAGGCGGCCGAGTTCGAGCGCCGCATGAAGGGCGAGCTGCCGGCCAACTGGAAGGCGCACGTCGCCGAGAAGCTGGCCGCGATCAACGCCAAGGGCGAAACCGTCGCCACCCGCAAGGCGAGCCAGATCGCGATCAACGCGCTGGCCTCGGCGCTGCCCGAGTTCGTCGGCGGCTCCGCCGACCTGACCGGTTCCAACCTGACCAACTGGGAAGGCTGCAAGCCGGTGCGCCACGGCAACCCCGGCAACTACATCAGCTACGGCGTGCGTGAATTCGGCATGGCCGCGATCATGAACGGCATGGCGCTGCATGGCGGCATCCTGCCCTTCGGCGGCACCTTCCTGATGTTCTCCGAATACTCGCGCAACGCGCTGCGCATGGCCGCGCTGATGAAGCAGCGCGTGATCCACGTGTTCACGCACGACTCCATCGGCCTCGGCGAGGACGGCCCGACCCACCAGCCGATCGAGCAGACCGCGACGCTGCGCATGATCCCCAACATGGACGTCTGGCGCCCCTGCGACACCGTCGAAACCCTGGTCGGCTGGACTGCCTCGGTCGAGCGCACCAGCGGTCCGACCAGCCACATCCTCTCGCGCCAGAACCTGCCGTTCATGAAGCGCGACGACGCGACGATCGCCAACATCGCCAAGGGCGGCTACGTGCTGAAGGACGCCGCTGGCGCGAAGGCGGTCATCATCGCCACCGGCTCCGAAGTCGAACTCGCGGTCAAGGCCCAGGAAGCGCTGGCCGCCGAGGGCATCGCGGTGCGGGTGGTGTCGATGCCGTCGACCAACGTGTTCGACCGCCAGGACGCCGCCTACAAGGCAAGCGTGCTGCCCAAGGGCCTGCCCCGTGTTGCCGTCGAAGCCGGCGTGACCGATTTCTGGCGCAAGTACGTGGGCCTCGAGGGCGCGGTGGTCGGCATCGACCGCTTCGGTGAATCCGCTCCGGCGCCGGTCCTGTTCAAGGAATTCGGCTTCACCCCGGAAAACGTCGCCGCCGCGGTCAAGAGCGTTCTGTAATTTTTCATCCACGAAGGGCACGCAGGTCCACGAACAAAGATTTCGCGCCCTTCGTGTTCTTCATGAACAGGCTTTTCTTTCAATCTGGAGACTGAGCAAATGGCAATCAAAGTTGGCATCAACGGTTTTGGCCGCATCGGCCGCATGGTGTTCCGCGCTGTCGCGAAGGACTTTCCCAACATCGAGATCGTCGCCATCAACGACCTGCTCGACGCTGACTACCTCGCGTACATGCTGAAGTACGACTCGGTCCACGGCAACTTCAAGGGCGACATCAAGGTCGAGAACGGCGCCATGGTCGTCAACGGCAAGAAGATCCGCCTGACCGCCGAGCGCGACCCCGCCAACCTGAAGTGGAACGAAGTCGGCGCCGACATCGTCATCGACTGCACCGGCTTCTTCCTGACCACCGAGTCGTGCGAATCCCACCTCAAGGCGGGCGCCAGGAAGGTCGTGCAGTCCGCGCCGTCCAAGGACAGCACCCCGATGTTCGTCTACGGCGTGAACCACGAGACCTACGCCGGCCAGGCCATCGTGTCCGCCGCTTCCTGCACCACCAACTGCCTGGCGCCCATCGCCAAGGTGCTGCACGACAACTGGGGCATCAAGCGCGGCCTGATGTCGACCGTGCACGCCGCCACCGCGACCCAGAAGACCGTTGACGGCCCGTCCGCCAAGGACTGGCGCGGCGGCCGCGGCATCCTCGAGAACATCATCCCGTCCTCGACCGGCGCCGCCAAGGCCGTCGGCGTGGTGCTGCCCGAACTGAAGGGCAAGCTGACGGGCATGGCGTTCCGCGTTCCCACCTCCGACGTCTCGGTCGTCGACCTGACCGTCGAGCTGGAAAAGCCTGCCAAGTACGCCGACATCTGCGCCGCCATGAAGAAGGCCTCGCAGTCCGGCGACATCAGCAAGACCCTGGGCTACACCGACGAGAAGGTCGTGTCGACCGACTTCCGCGGCAACGGTTTCTCGTCGATCTTCGACGCCGAAGCCGGCATCGCGCTGGACGACACCTTCGTCAAGGTCGTGTCCTGGTACGACAACGAGTACGGCTACACCTGCAACATGCTCCGCTTCGTCGAGCACGTTGCGAAGTAAGCGGTAAGCGGTGGGGCAGTGAGCGCGTTCCGCTTGCTCCTCACCGCTCCCCGCTCGCTTACCGGTGAGCCTTAAGGCCTGGCGCGGCCTCCAACGCCGCGTCAACCCTTAAACCTTACTGATCAGGAGAAAGCACCATGGCATTCAAACGCGTCACCGATCTCGATCTGGCTGGCAAGCGCGTCTTCATCCGCGCCGACATGAACGTGCCGGTCAAGGACGGCAAGGTCACGTCCGACGCCCGCATCACCGCCTCCATGCGCACCATCGAGCACTGCCTCAAGGCCGGTGCCAAGGTGATGGTCACGTCCCACCTCGGCCGTCCGACCGAAGGCGAGTTCAAGGAAGAGGATTCGCTGAAGCCCGTGGTCGACGTCATCGCCCAGAAGCTCGGCAAGAACATCCGCCTGATCCGCGAGTGGGTCGACGGCGGCTTCGACGTCGCCGACGGCGAGCTGGTCGTGCTGGAGAACTGCCGCGTCAACAAGGGCGAGAAGAAGAACGTCGACGAGACCGCGAAGAAGTATGCCGCGCTGTGCGACGTGTTCGTGATGGACGCCTTCGGCACCGCGCACCGCGCCGAAGCGTCGACCCACGGCATCGCCAAGTTCGCCCCGGTCGCCGCGGCCGGCATCCTGCTGACCGAGGAACTCGACGCGCTCGCCAAGGCGCTCGCCAACCCGGCGCGCCCGATGGTCGCCATCGTCGGCGGCTCCAAGGTCTCGACCAAGCTGACCGTGCTCGAAGCGCTGTCCGAGAAGGTCGACCAGCTGGTCGTCGGCGGCGGCATCGCCAACACCTTCCTCGCCGCGATGGGCAAGAACGTCGGCAAGTCGCTGTGCGAGCATGACCTGATTCCGACCGCCAAGGCGCTGATCGAGAAGATGGCCGCGCGCGGCGCGTCGATTCCCATTGCCGTCGACGTGGTCGTCGGCAAGAAGTTCGACGCCAACGAGCCCGCCGTGCTGAAGAGCGCCGACGAGGTCGCCGACGACGACATGATCTTCGACATCGGCCCGAAGAGCGCGCAGGAGCTCGCCGACATCATCGCCAAGGCCGGCACCATCGTGTGGAACGGCCCGGTCGGCGTGTTCGAGTTCGACCAGTTCGGCGAAGGCACCAAGACGGTGTCGATGGCGATCGCCAACGCCGACGGCTTCAGCCTGGCCGGCGGCGGCGACACCATCGCCGCGATCCAGAAGTACGACATCTACGACAAGGTGAGCTACATTTCCACCGCCGGCGGTGCCTTCCTCGAATACCTCGAGGGCAAGGTGCTCCCCGCCGTCGCAATCCTGGAGGAACGCGCCCAGGGGTAAGCGGCAAACGGGAAGCGGTGAGCGGTTTTCGCTCGCCGCTTTTGTTTTTTGTGCCGCCCACTGCTCACTGCTCACCACCATGATTCGCAGAACCAAAATCGTTGCCACGCTCGGCCCCGCCTGTTCCGATGCCAAAACCCTGGATCGGATGATGGAGGCGGGGATCGATGTGGTGCGTCTCAACTTTTCCCACGGCTCCGCGCAGGATCACATCGACCGCGCCGAGTTGGTGCGCTCGCTGGCGCGGGCGCGCGGCCGTGCGGTCGGCGTGCTGGTCGACCTGCAGGGCCCGAAGATCCGCATCGGCAAGTTCAAGGACGGCAAGATCACGCTGGCCAAGGGCGACCGCTTCATCCTCGACGCCGCCTGCACGCTGGGCGACCAGACCCGCGTCGGCCTCGACTACAAGGAACTGCCGAACGACGTCAGCCGCGGCGTGACGCTGCTGCTCGACGACGGCCGCATCGAGTTCTGGGTCGAGGAGGTCAAGGGCAGCGAGATCCATTGCACCGTCGTCCAGGGGGGCGTCCTCTCCAACAACAAGGGCATCAACCGCAAGGGCGGCGGCCTGTCGGCGGCCGCGCTGACCGAGAAGGACATCGAGGACATCAAGACCGCCGCGGCGCTGAAGGCCGACTACCTGGCGGTGTCGTTCCCGCGTTCCGGCGCCGACATGCGCCAGGCGCGCGAACTGCTGCGTGCCGCCGGCGGCAAGAGCCAGCTGGTCGCCAAGATCGAGCGCACCGAGGCGATCGCGCACCTGGAAGAGATCCTCGAAGCCTCGGACGCGATCATGGTCGCGCGCGGCGATCTTGGCGTGGAAGTCGGCGACGCCGCCGTCCCGGCCTTGCAGAAGCGCATGATCCGCATGGCGATCGAGCGCAACAAGACCGTGATCACCGCGACCCAGATGATGGAGTCGATGATCTCCAGCCCGATCCCCACCCGCGCCGAAGTCTCCGACGTCGCCAACGCCGTGCTCGACGGCACCGACGCCGTGATGCTGTCGGCCGAAACCGCGGCGGGCCAGTTCCCGGTCGAGGCCGTGCAGGCGATGGACCGCGTCTGTCTCGAGGCGGAGAAGGAGGCCGAGCCGGTGTTCACGCGGGAGCGGCTCGACCACAGCTTCCTGCGTGCCGACGAGGCGATCGCGATGTCGGCGGTGTTCACCTCGGTCCACCTCAACATCAAGGCGATCGCCGCACTGACCGAATCGGGCAACACCTGCCTGTGGATGAGCCGCCTGTCGACGCGGGTGCCGATCTACGCCTTGACACCTCAGGTCGAAACCCGTAGAAAAGTCACTCTTTTCCGCGGCGTCTACCCGATCAATCTCAAGACCGCCAGCAAGGAGCGCGATGCGCTGCTGGCCGAAGCCGAGGAAGAGCTGCGGCGGCGGGGCGCGGTGCGCGAGGGCGACCTGATCCTGCTGACCATCGGCGAGCCCATCGGCCAGTCGGGCGGCACCAACACCATGAAGATCGTCCGCGTGGGCGCTTCGAAGAAATCCTGATACTGCAGCACATTTTTTACCTAGGAGAGTGTAAATGGCCCTGATTTCCCTTCGTCAATTGCTCGACCATGCGGCCGAAAACGGCTATGGTCTGCCCGCCTTCAACGTCAACAACATGGAGCAGGTCAAGGCCATCATGGAAGCGGCCGCTGCCGTCGACAGCCCGGTGATCCTGCAGGGTTCCGCCGGTGCCCGTTCCTACGCCGGCGAGCCCTTCCTGCGCCACCTGATCCTCGCCGCGATCGAGATGTACCCGCAGATCCCCATCTGCATGCACCAGGACCATGGCGCCAGTCCCTCCATTTGTTTCCGCTCGATCCAGTCCGGCTTCTCCTCGGTGATGATGGACGGCTCGCTGAAGGAAGATGGCAAGACGCCCGCCAGCTACGAATACAACGTCGAAACCACCCGCAAGGTCTCGGAACTCGCCCACGCTTGCGGCGTCTCGGTCGAAGGCGAACTGGGCTGCCTGGGCTCGCTGGAAACCGGCAAGGCCGGCGAGGAAGACGGTCACGGCGCCGAAGGCACGCTGGACCACTCCATGCTGCTGACCGACCCCGACGAAGCCGCCGACTTCGTCTCCAAGACCAAGGTCGACGCCCTGGCGATCGCCATCGGCACCTCGCACGGCGCCTACAAGTTCACCCAGAAGCCCACCGGCAAGGTGCTGCGCATCGACCGCGTCAAGGAAATCCACGCTCGCATCCCCAACGTCCACCTGGTCATGCACGGCTCCTCCTCGGTGCCGGAAGACTGGCTCGCCGTCATCAACAGCTACGGCGGCGACATGGGCCAGACCTACGGCGTGCCGGTCGAAGAGATCGTCGAAGGCATCAAGAACGGCGTGCGCAAGGTCAACATCGACACCGACCTGCGCATGGCCTCCACCGGCGCCATCCGCAAGCACCTGGCGGAAAACAAGTCCAACTTCGACCCGCGCAAGTTCCTCAAGGAAGCCACCAAGGGCATGAGCGACATCTGCAAGGCGCGCTACGAAGCCTTCGGCGCCGCCGGCCAGGCCAGCAAGATCAAGAAGGTCTTCAACCTGGAAGAAATGCAGAAGCGCTACGACAAGGGCGAGCTCGATCCCAAGGTCAACTGATCGCCGGCTTGCCGGAATCAGACGCTGGAATCAAAAGGGACGCTGCGGCGTCCCTTTTTTATGTTTACAACCCCAGAATTTTGGAGTGCTTGATGGACAGCTCTCGGCCTTGGATCCCGGCTGTGCATGGAATGCAGAGCGAATGTCGGGATTCTTTACGCTTCCCGCACACAAAAGACAAATTATGAAAACATTCCATGTGCATTCATGGTGTTATGTTTCTAGGCATGATCGTTGCTCCTCCCTCACGGCAAGACTATCCAAATAATAGAAATACAAAATGAAGAAAATGTCGTCAGCAATCAGATTGTTTACAAAATTTAAATCCAGAATAGTTGTTACAGCCATTTCTGTAACTTCACTATTTTCTGGCCATGCATATGGCACGCCAATTTTGGATCAATCTTTTTCGCCTTCAAGAAATTATCAAATTTCATTTGGCGGAATGGGAGCAGTGCTCTGGCAAAGTTTTACTCCAGGGATAACTGGCACATTAGACGGTGCCGATGTACTCCTCCTAAAGAGCGCACCATCTGCACAAAGTCATAATTTGATTGCTTCAATCAGAGATTCTACTTTCAACAATGTATTGGGAATTGCTCAACTGACGCCGCAACAAGTTTATGGCGCAACAGGAGATACAGTTGATTCCGGCTCCCCCCCAGGATGGCTAGGGACATTCATCCATATGGACTTCGCACCTGACCATATTCAGATGGTGGCAGGTCAATCTTATTACTTGACTGTGAATGATGGATTTAACTGGATGGGAAGCTGGTCGGGAGGTTATGCCGGTGGGCGATCGCTTTCAGATGCAAATGCAGACTTTGGTTTCAGAACTTATGTAACTACGGTCCCGGAGCCCGGGACCGAGTCGCTGCTCGGAATTGGCCTGCTGGGCTTGATGGGGCTGGCTCGGCGCCATGCTACTCCCCGAGAGTAGTAGCATTTGAGGATAATCCCCACCCCGTAAATTGGCGGGAAGTCTGGGCTATCCCAGCATCGCCTTCAACGCCGCCAGCCGGTCGCTGCCACTGGCCTTGGCATCCGCGCTCGATGGCTTCTCGGGCAGGCGCACGTCGTCGCCGAGTTCGTCGATGAAGCGCGACGGATCGCAGCCGACCGTTTCGCGCCCGCGCTTGCGGCGGGTGCAGTAGGACAGCGTCAGCGACTTCTTCGCGCGGGTCACGCCGACGTACATCAAACGGCGCTCCTCCTCCAGGCGGCCTTCGTCGACGGCGTCGCGATGCGGCAGGATGTTCTCCTCGACGCCGACCAAAAAGACGTGGCCGAACTCCAGGCCCTTGGCCGCGTGCAGCGTTGATAGCCGCACCGCGTCGGGCTCCTCCTCCTCGCGCCCTTCGAGGAAGGTGATCAGCGCGATCGTCTGCGTCAGCTGCAGCAGGTTCTTCTCGTCCTCCTCGCCCTTCTTCGCGATCCACGCCGCGAACTCGAGCACGTTGTTCCACTTGTTCTGCGCCGCGCGCTGGTCGTCCTGGTCGAACAGGTGGACCTCGTACTCGATGGCCTTCAGCAATTCGTCGAGCAGTTCGCCCGCTGGCTCGCGCGCGGCGCGCTCCTCGAAGCGGTTGATGAAATGGCAGAACTCGACCAGCGGCGCGAGCTGGCGTTCGCCGATCTGGGAAGCCGCGGCCGCCGAGAATACCGCCTCGAACAGGCTGACGTGCAGGGTGGCGGCGACCTGGCCGAGCTTCTCCAGCGTCGCCGCGCCGATGCCGCGCTTGGGCGTGGTGACGGCGCGGATGAAGGCCGGATCGTCGTCGCTGTTGGTGATCAGGCGCAGGTAGGCGATGACATCCTTGATCTCGGCCTTGTCGAAGAAGGACTGGCCGCCCGACAGCTGATAGGGCACCTTCTCGTTGCGCAGCGCCTGCTCGAACACGCGCGCCTGGTAGTTGCCGCGATAGAGGATCGCGTAGTCGCGCCACTCGGTGCGGTGCTGGAACTTGTGCGACAGCAGGCGCATCACGACCGATTCGGCCTCGTGCTCGTCGTCCTTGGTCGGCATGACCTGGATCGGGTCGCCGTGGCCGAGGTCGCTCCACAGGCGCTTGTCGAACAGCTTGGGGTTGTTGGCGATGAGGCTGTTCGCGGCCTTCAGGATGCGTATCGTCGAGCGGTAGTTCTGCTCCAGCTTGACCACGTGCAGGTGCGGGTAATCGTCGCGCAGCTGGCGCAGGTTGTCGGCCGACGCGCCGCGCCAGCCGTAGATCGCCTGGTCGTCGTCGCCGACCGCGGTGAAGGCCGCGCGCACGCCGGTGAGCTTCCTGAGCAGCTGGTATTGCGCGACGTTGGTGTCCTGGTATTCGTCGACCAGGATGTGGCGCAGGCGGTTCTGCCATTTCTCGCGCAGCTCGGCGTGGGTGTCCAGAAGCTCGGCCGGCAGGCGGATCAGGTCGTCGAAGTCGACCGCCTGGTAGGCGCGCAGCGTGGCGTCGTAGCGGTCGTAGATCCTGGCGTAGGCGCGCGCGTTGTCGTCTTCGGCCGTTTGCAGGGCGGCCGCGGGCGACTTCAGCTCGTTCTTCCACAGCGAGATGCGTGACACCGCGCGGCGGATTTCCTGCTTGTCGGTCGTCTTCAGGATTTCCGAGACGATGCCGGCGGCGTCGGCGGAGTCCAGAATGGAAAACGCCGGCTTCAGCTCGGCGAACTTCGCGTCCTCGCGCAGCATCCTGAGGCCCATCGAGTGGAAGGTGGTGACGATCAGGCCCTTGGTGTTGACGCCTTGGGTCAGCTTGGCGGCGCGCTCGGCCATTTCGCGTGCGGCCTTGTTGGTGAAGGTGATCGCGGCGATCGAGCCCGGCTTGTAGCCGCACTCGCCGATCAGATAGGCGATCTTGTGGGTGATCACCCGCGTCTTGCCGGAACCGGCGCCCGCCAGCACGAGCAGCGGGCCGTCGAGGTACTTCGCCGCCTCGCGCTGCGGCGGGTTGAGCGCAGCGAGCAGGCTCATGCCGCGCCGAATTCGCGGTTCAGCCAGGCGTTGATGGCGTCGGATTCGTACATCCAGGTCTGCTTGCCCTGGTCGTCGGTGATCAAGAGGCAGGGCACCTGTGGCTTGCCGCCGCCGGCGATCAGTGCGGCGCGGTGCGCCTCGTCGTGCTGGGCATCGCGCAGCTCGATGTTCAGCGACAGCCGCTGCATCGTGCGCCGCGTTTTCAGGCAGAACGGGCAGGTGGGGTAATGGTAGAGCGCCAGCTTGCGCGTGCGCGCGTCGACCGCGGCCTGGGCCGCGGCCGGACGCACGACGCCCTTCGGCCGCGTCAGCCGGTAGCCCAGCAGCATGAAGGGGGCGAGGACGAGGCGCAGCGTGCGGAAGAACAGGCGGATCAGGGGTTTCATGGTACGGGTGTCACAAGAGGGTGGGGCGGGCGCGCTATGATGCGGGCAACACGGCACGCGAAGAAACCGTATTTTATATGCCCACCTATGCCATTGGCGATCTCCAGGGATGCCACGATTCGCTGCTGCGACTGCTCGACGGGATCGGGTTCGATCCGGCCGCCGACCGGCTGTGGTTCGTCGGTGATCTCGTCAACCGCGGGCCGGATTCGCTGGCCGTGCTGCGGACGATCCGCGAGCTCGGCGACGCCGCGGTCTGCGTGCTCGGCAACCACGACCTGCATCTCTTGGCGCTCGCCGAAGGCTATGGGCGCCCGCACAAGGGCGATACGCTCGATCCCATCCTGGCTGCGCCCGACCGCGACGTGCTGCTGGCGTGGCTCCGGCATCGCAGGCTGGCCTGGCGCGAAGGCGACTTTCTGATGGTTCACGCCGGCGTGCTTCCCGACTGGACGGCGGACGAGACGATGGCCCGTGCGGCGGAAGCCGAAGCGACCTTGCAGGGTCGGGATTACCGCGACTTCTTCGCCCAGATGTACGGCAACGCGCCGGTCGCCTGGGATGCTTCGCTGCAGGGCGTCGAGCGGCTGCGCGTGATCGTGAACGCCTTCACCCGCCTGCGCTACTGCACGGCGGCGGGTGAAATGGAGTTCCACCACAAGGGCGCGCCCGGCACCCAGCCGGCGGGCTGGATGCCCTGGTTCGAGGTGCCGGGGCGCAGGACCGCGGACGTGACGTGCGTGATCGGCCACTGGTCGACGCTGGGCCTGATCAATCGCACGGACCTGATCACGCTCGATACCGGCTGCCTGTGGGGCGGCAAACTGACGGCGGTCAGGCTGGAAGATCGCCGGGTGTTCGCGGTGCAGTGCCCGCAGATGCGCTTGCCGAAGGCATGATCCCCAGCAGGCCTGCTACCGCCTGCTCCGCCTGTGCCGCCAGCTCACGGCGGTGGCCGGCGGGCTGGATCGGTGCGCCGAAGTGCAGCTCGGCGACGAGGCCGGGCGCGCTGACGATCTGCGTGAGGCTCTGCCACAGGCTCATCTCGTCGATGTAGGCCGGCGCCGCGCTGTACGCGCCGCCCGGCGTGCGATAACGCAATGCCGCCGGCACGATGGGGCAGTCGAGCTCGACCGCGGGCTGCAGCAGCGACGGCAGGAAGCGGCGCAGCGCGCGGCCATCGCTGGTCGTTCCCTCCGGGAACACCGCGACCCAGGCTCCGCCTTCCATCAGCGCGCGCATCTCGGCGTTGACCCGCGCGGTGTCGGCGCGGCGCTTGCGCTCCAGGAACAGCGTGCCGGTCTTGTGCGCCAGCCAGCCGGCGACCGGCCAGGCGCGGACCTCGGATTTCGAGACGAAGTGCACGCGTGCCGCGGCATAGATCAGGTAGACGTCCAGCCACGACACGTGGTTGCAGACCAGCAGCGCGCCGCCGGGAAGGCGCGGCGCGGCCGCCACCCGGGCGTCGACGCCGAGGATGCGCAGCAGGCGGCGCGACCAGCGCATGATGAGCGCATCGCGCCGTGCGGCGCCGGCGAGCGGAAACGCCAGTCCGGCGAGCGCCACGCCCCATGCCACGTGCAGCAGCAGCAGGCTGATGCGCAGGGTTCGGCGGAGCGGGACGGGCAGATGGCGGAGGATCACCCCGCTATTGTAGAGGCGCTTGGGACAGGCACCGCTGCGTGGACCATCGCATTCAGCCGAGCAGCCGGCGCGCGTAGCTCCGATTGAGCTGCGCCATCGGCAAGAGCATCAGGAGGTCGGCGGTGTTGAAGTCGGGGTCCCAGGCCGGCTCGCCGCATACCATTGCGCCGAGGCGGGCGTAGCCCTTGACCAGCGGCGGCAGCGTGACGACCTGGCCGTTGTCGAGCGATTCGACCGGCAGGCGTGCGCGCGGGGTCGTGTGCCATTCGATCGGCGCCAGATGGCGCGCGGCAAGCTGGCGATACGCGTTCGCGGCCAGGTGGCCGCCGTCGGCCATGCCGATGCTGGCGCAGCCGATGATGTATTCGTACCCGTAGCGCGTCATGTAGGCGGCGAGCCCCATCCACAGGCGCGCGATGACGGCGCCGCTGCGGTGCGCCGGATCCACGCACGAGCGCCCCAGCTCGGCCATGCGCGGGCGCAGGAAGTGCAGCCGCGTGAGATCGAATTCCTGTTCGGAGTAGTAGCTGCCGACGCGCTTGGCCGCATCCGGCGGCAGGATGCGGTAGGTGCCGACGACTTCGCCGGCGTCGAGATCGCGAACCAGCAGGTGGTCGCAGAACGGATCGTAGAGATCGATGTCGTGTCCCGGCAGGACGGTGCTCAGGCGTGCGCCGAGCTCGCCGGCGAACACCTTGTAGCGCAGGCGCTGCGCCTCGCGGATTTCGTGGTCGTCCACCGCCAGCGCAACGTGGTAGCGGCCGGCGGAGGCGGAAGGCAGGTGACGGCGAACATCGAGCACGGGGCACTCCTTGGATGGAATGCGCCCAGCTTAGAGACGGGGTGTTAAGACCCCGTGACGAGCGGGTTGCGGAAAGATGACCTTGCCGCGCGAGCCGCAAGGGTCGCGCGCGCAGGGCCGCTTCAGTGCGACACGCGGGTGGTGCCGCCGCCGCTCAGCACGCGCACGCGGTCGCCGACCCGGAACGTCTCGTCGGCCGCCTGGGTGACGGCGATCATGCGGCCCGAATCGAGCTTGACGGTGATTTCCACGCCCTTCTGGCGCGTCGTCGCTTCTTCGGCTGCCGCGCCGCCCAGCCCGCCCAGGACTGCGCCGACGGTCGCACCGACCACGCTGCCGCGGCCGCCACCGACCGTGCTGCCGGCGACGCCGCCGACCACCGCGCCGGCACCGGCGCCGATCGGGGTCTTCGTGCCTTCAATGTTGACGTCGCGCACCGACTCGACGACCCCCATCTGGACTTCCTGCACGCCGCGCGTCTGGTCGCGGCTGTAATCCCCGCCGCCCAAGCCGCCGGCACAGCCGACGAGCACGGCAGTCGCCCCGGCCAGCAGGGCAAGTCTGATCACTCCGAACGATTTCTGCATGTTGACTGTCCTCGTGTTGCACTCGATTCAATATAGCTGACGACCCGGGCGGCCGTGCCTCGCGGCGCCGATCAGAGCGTCTTGCCGAAGGCGGTCTTGAGACGGCTCGCGATGTCCTCGCGGCTGGGGCGGTGGTTCTGCCCGCCGCGGTGCTCGATCTTGATCGAGCCCATGACGCTGGCGAGCTGGCCTGCCGTTTCCCAGTCGAGCCCGCGGGCGATGCCGTAGAGGATGCCGCTGCGGTAGGCGTCGCCGCAGCCGGTGGGATCGAGGATGGCGTCCGGACGCACCGCCGGAATGTCGATCTGCCGGCCGCCGGCGTGGATGACCGAGCCTTCGGCGCCGCGCGTGACGATCAGCGCCTCGACGTGGCGTGCCAGCGCGGCGAGGCTTTCGCCGGTGCGGCTCTGCAGCAGCTCGGCCTCGTAGTCGTTGAGGATGACGTAGCGCGACTTGTGCACGCACTCGAGCAGTTCCTCGCCCGAGAACAGCGGCATCCCCTGGCCCGGGTCGAACACGCAGGGCACGCCGGCTTCATGGAAGCCGCGCACGTGGCGCAGCATGCCGTCGCGGCCGTCCGGCGCGACGATGCCCAGGCGGATGTCCTGCACTTCGCGCACGTCGTTCTCGTGCGCATAATTCATCGCGCCGGGATGGAAGGCGGTGATCTGGTTGTCGTCGAGGTCGGTGGTGATGAAGGCCTGCGCGGTGTAGGTGCCGGCGACGTGACGGATGTGCTCGCGCGAGATCGCAAGCTTGTCGAGGCGCTCGGCGTACACGCCGAAGTCGTCGCCGACGGTCGCCATGATCAGCGGCGCGCCACCCAGGAGCTTGAGGTTGTAGGCGATGTTGCCCGCACAGCCGCCGAATTCGCGGCGCATCTCCGGCACCAGGAAGGACACGTTCAGCATGTGGATCTTGTCGGGCAGGATGTGATGCTTGAAGTGGTCCTGGAACACCATGATGGAGTCGAAGGCCAGGGAGCCGCAGATGAGGGTGCGCATGATCGGAACGGGTTGAACGGGACAGCCCGGATTATACGGGCGGGCGGGCGGGTTTCAGGGAAGAACCGTGCGCGGCGGACGGCTTGGGGCGGGCCGCTGCGCATGGCGAACCGGCGGGTGAGGCGGCGGCGCCGGTCAGGCGGCGAGCTTCTGGTTCGCGTTCGCGATGCCGCGCAGCATCAGGATGTCGCGGTAGGCGCCGGGTTCGAAGCCCATGCGGGTGCCGCCGCGGTTGTCGTAGATCAGGTCATGGAAGAAGCCATCGATCTCGGGCGTGTTCCATGCCTTGACCAGCTGCTCCAGCAGATGCGGATAGGCTTCGAGCCCCTTGCCGCCTTCGCTGTCCTGGGAAATCGGGTGGTCGGTCAGGTTGACGTTGAAATAGCGGCGGCATTCGGCACTGGCCGCGGCGTAGCCGGCGGCGTCGCCTTCGCGGTGCAGCAAGTCGAGCAGCAGCAGCCAGGGCACCGGCGATTCGGTCGGCGCCGCGCGCAGATGCTCCTGCAGCAGGTGGATGGCGAGCTCGCCGTGGCCGTGGGCCATGAATACCTCGGCCTGGTCGAGGATGTCTTCCTTGACCTCGGTGCCCTCGTCCGGGGGCGGGGCGGCGATTTCAGGCATGCGCTCCGCGGCGGGCGGCGGCTCCTTCGGCAGGGTGGCACTGAGCTCCGCCAGTGTCTTTTCCGTTGTCGCGGGCTGCGTCCACAGCGTGTCGGGTTCGACGCGGGAACTGCCGGATCGATTGCGGCGCAACAGCCAGGCGCCGATGCCGATCAGGCCGGCCACGCCGCCCGTCCCCAGCAGGTAGAAGGGCCATTGCGCCTCGGGCGCGGGCGCCGGTGCCGTGGCGACGGGCCTGGCGGCGGGCGCCGTGGCACGGCGTGCCGCCTCCAGCTCGCGGTTGCGTCGCCGCAAGTCGGCCAGCTGGGCCTCGAGATCGGCAAGCTTGTGCGCAAGCGCGGTGTTTTCGTCCGACAATTCGGTGGCGCTGAGCTTGTCCGGGTGCGGCCGGTTGAGGTCCGGCAGGGCGGTATCGAGCCGCAGCGCCATCGGGGTGTCGCCGAGCGCCCCGGCGGCCTGCTTGCCGGACAGGATCAGGCGCGGCTGGGCCTTCGCCGCGGCGTGACGGGGGCGGCTTTCCCCGCTCCTCGATGCGGTTGCGCGTGCGACCCGGGGAACATGGCGCTTCGTCGCGTGGTGAACGGCATGACGCCGCGCGGGCACCGCCTGGGGGGGCACGGCGCCCGGAGCCGGGCTCGACGCTGCCGGTGCAGGGGCGCCATCCGCCTCGATGATTGCAGGCGTGACGGCCGGCGGTGGGTCGAGCAGGATGACGTACTCGCGCTGCAGGCGCACCTGGCAATCCGAGACGAGGACGAACTGCAGCACCGGATCGTTGATCGGGAAAGACGTGCGGATATGCAGGCGCGTCTGCCCGCCGATCCGCTCGATGCTCAGCTGGGCACGCAGGCGCGGCGAGAGGCTGTCGGCGCCGGTGGTGAGGCTGAAGCAGTCGGCCGCGGCATCGGCGGGGGCGTCGACCAGGTTCACGGTGGCGCGCAGGGGCTGCCCCAGCTGCGAGCGCACGCTGAGATCGCCCATGCCGAGGGCGGCGGCGCCGCCGGCCTGGCACAACATCAACAGAAGACTAAGGGGTTTGAGATTCACACGGTCTGGATACAAGGGTCGACACCCTTATTCCGGCCAAGAATGCCACAACTTTAGGGTGGGCCCCCATACTGGCATGAATCTTGGTTGTGCCTTAAGCGGTCAGGATGAGCGCCCACACCACCACGACGTTGACAAGCGCGATCATCACCGCCGCGCTGCCCATGTCCTTGGCGCGCTTGATGAGCTCGTGCCGGTCCAGCGAAATGCGGTCAACGGCGGCCTCGAGCGCGGAATTCAGCAGTTCGACGACGAGCACCAGAAGCAGCGAGCCGATCATCAACGCGCGCTCGACGCCCGTGTTGCCTAGATACAACGCGAACGGAGCGAGCAGGATCGCAAGGACGAGCTCCTGGCGGAATGCATCCTCATGCCTGAGCGCGGCCAGCAGGCCCGCCCAGGAATAGCCTGCGGCGTTCAGCACGCGCCGCACGCCGGTCTTGCCCTTGAACGGACTTTCAGTCCGGGTGGGCGCAGCCTCGGGTTCGGTCACGACTTGTACGCGAGGTCGAGCTCGCGCGCGGCCTTGACGTCGTCGAGCCGCCGCACCGGCAGGCTGTAGGGCGCGCCCTTCACCAGCTCGGGGTGGGTCTCGGCCTCGTGCTTGATTTTCGCCATGGCGTCGACGAAGCCGTCGAGCGTCTCGCGGCTTTCGGTCTCGGTCGGCTCGATCAGCAGGCACTCCGGCACCAGGAGCGGGAAGTAGGTGGTCGGCGCGTGGTAGCCGTAGTCGAGCAGGCGCTTGGCGAAATCCATCGCCGACACGCCGGTGGCGTCCTTCAGCTTCTTCAGCGTGACGATGAACTCGTGGCTGGCGCGGCGGGTCGGGTAGGCCAGCTCGAAGCCGGCGTCGCGCAGGCGCGCCATCAGGTAGTTGGCGTTGAGCGTGGCGTATTCGGCGACGCGGTGCATGCCTTCGCGGCCGAGCAGGCGGGCGTAGACGTAGGCGCGCATCAGCACGCCGGCGTTGCCCATGTTGGCACTCATGCGGCCGATCGACTGCGGCAGGTCGGCCTCGGTGGCCAGGCGGTAGAAGCCGTTCTCGTTCAGCACGAGCGGGATCGGCATGAACGGCAACAGGCGCTCCGACACGCCCACCGGACCCGCGCCCGGGCCGCCGCCGCCGTGCGGCGTGGAGAAGGTCTTGTGCAGGTTCATGTGGATGACGTCGAAGCCCATGTCGCCCGGGCGCACCTTGCCGAGGATGGCGTTGAGGTTGGCGCCGTCGTAGTACAGAAGGCCGCCGGCGTCGTGGACGATCTTCTGGATCTCGGCGATGGTCTGCTCGAACACGCCCAGCGTCGACGGGTTGGTCAGCATCAGGCCGGCGGTCTGCGGGCCGACGGCTGACTTCAGCGCGGCGAGGTCGACCGCGCCGGTGGAATCGGTCGGGATTTCCCTGACCGTGTAGCCGCACATCGTCGCGGTCGCCGGGTTGGTGCCATGCGCGGCATCGGGGACGATGATTTCCTTGCGGGCGCTGTCGCCGCGCGCATCGTGGTAGGCGCGGATCATCGCCACGCCGGCGAACTCGCCGTGCGCACCGGCCATCGGCGCCATCGACACGCCGGCCATGCCGGTGACGTCCTTCAGCATCTCCTGCAGTTCATACATGCTGGCGAGGAAGCCCTGGCCGGTCTCGTCCGGAGAAGCCGGGTGCCGCGCCAGGAACTGCGGCAGCATCGCCAGCGAGTTGCACGCGCGCGGGTTGTACTTCATGGTGCACGAGCCGAGCGGGTAGAACTGCGTGTCGATCGAGAAGTTCTTTTGCGAAAGCCGCGTGTAGTGGCGCACGACGTCGAGCTCGGAAACCTCGGGCAATGCGGGCGCGTCCTTGCGGCGCAGCTCGGCCGGCAGGTCGTCGAGGCTGCCGCCGGCGGCGGGCAGCTGGGCGGCGGCGGTGCGGCCGGGACGGGAGTGGTCGAATATCAGCATGGTTAAAACCTTGTTATCCGCGAAGGACGCGAAGGGACGCGAAGTAAAACCCGAGAGGAGTTCTTTGATCTTCTTTGCGTTTCTTCGCGTCCTTCGCGGATGAAAATTTATTTCAAAGCAGCCAGCGCGGCGTCGTAGTTCGGCTCCTGCTTGATCTCGGGCACGAGCTCCGCGTGCAGTACCTTGTTGTTCTCGTCGAGCACGACGACGGCGCGCGCGGTGATGCCGGCGAGCGGGCCGCTGGTGATGGCGACGCCGTAGTTCTTCATGAATTCGGCGCCGCGCATCGTCGACAGCGTCACCACGTTGTTGGTGCTCTCGGCGCCGCAGAAGCGGTTCATCGCGAACGGCAGGTCGGCCGAGATGATCAGCACGGCGGTGTTGCCGACGGCGGCGTCGTTGAATTTCTTGGTGGAAGTCGCGCACACCGGCGTGTCGAGGCTGGGCACGATGTTGAGGATCTTCTTCTTGCCCGCGAAGTCGGCCAGCGACACATCGGCCAGGTCCTTGTTCACCAGCTTGAAATCGGGCGCGGTATCGCCGACCTTGGGGAAGGTGCCGGCGACGTCGATGGGGTTGCCTGCGAGGGTCACTGCCATGTTTGCTCTCCTTGATTCACGTCAATCAAACCTCGGGCGATTGCGCCCGTTCCTGCGCGTCGGTCAGCCGCCTTGCTGGTCGAAGCGCGCGAGATGCTCGTCGATGTTCTCGCGCAGCATCTTTTCGTACTGGTCCAGGAAATAGGCGATCGCGGCTTCCTTCTCCGCGATCATCTGCTCCTTGCTGCCCGCCGCCGCCGCGATCACGAAGGCGTTGAAGCGCGAGGCCGCGAACAGCGCAGCCGCGCTGACGCGGCTCGGCTTCGTCTCGTTCAGCTGGGTGTTGGCCAGCGAGATATAGGCGTCGGCCATGTCGTAGAACTGCCGGTCGCGTTGCACATCGCTCATGCGGGCCTCTCAGTTCTTGTACGCGCACGGCGGCGCTTCGCGGCGCTTGGACAGGATGCGTTCCATCTGCTGCGCATAGTGGTCGAGGTCGGCCGGCGTCTTGGTCTCGGTGACGCAGATGAGGATGGCCTGGCCGAGCTCCGGATACCAGCCGGAGATGTCCAGCCCACCGAGGATGCCCTGCGCGCGCAGCGCGCGCAGCACGTCCTTCGCCTTGTCGTTGAGCTTCAGCACCACTTCGTGGAAGTAGGGGCTGGCAAACGCCTTCGTCACGCCGGGAATCGCGGCGAGCTTGTCGGCCAGCGCGACGGTGCCGGCATGGCTCGCCGAGGCGACCTTCGCCAGGCCCTGCGGGCCGAGCAGCGACAGGTACTGCGTCGCCGCGGTGACGACGAGGCCCTGGTTGGTGCAGATGTTGGACGTCGCCTTGGAGCGGCGGATGTGCTGCTCGCGCGCCTGCAAGGTCAGCGCGAAGCCGGGCTTGCCGTCGAGGTCGACGGTGCGGCCGACGATGCGCCCCGGCATCTGGCGCACGAAGTCCTGGCGGCAGCACATGAAGCCGAAGTAGGGGCCGCCCGAGGCGAGCGGCGCGCCGAGCGGCTGGCCTTCGCCGACCGCGATGTCGGCGCCTTTCGTTCCCCACTTGCCGGGCGCCTCCAGCACCGCGAGCGTGGTCGGGTTGACCAGCGCGATCGCCAGCGCGCCCTTCGCGTGCGCCCAGTCGGTCAGTGCGTGCACGTCTTCCAGCACGCCGAAGAAGTTGGGCTGCGGGATGACCAGGCCGGCGAAGGCGCCCGGGTCCGACGGCAGCACGGTCTTGCCGGTCGCCGGATCGTAGTCGAGCTCGACCAGCTCGATGCCCTGGTTCCGCACGGTCGTGTCGGCCACGCGGCGGTAGATCGGGTGCACGGTCTTCGGTACCAGCACGCGGCGCGAGGTCTTGTGCGAGCGGACCGCCATCAGCACCGCCTCGGCCAGCGCCGAGGCACCGTCGTACAGCGAGGCGTTGGAGACGTCGAGCCCGGTCAGCCGGGTCATCATGGTCTGGTATTCGTAGATCAGCTGCAGCGTGCCCTGGCTGGCCTCGGCCTGATAGGGCGTGTAGGCGGAGTAGAACTCGCCGCGCGTGGTGATCTGCCAGATCGCCGCCGGGATGTGGTGCTCGTAGGCACCGGCACCGATGAAGTTGGACCAGAAGCCGTCGGCCGATGCGCGCTCCTGCATCAGCCGCGCGACCGCCATCTCGGGCAGGCCGTCGGGCACGTCCTTGAGCTTGCCGGTCTTCAGCGCGGTCGGGATTTCGTCGAACAGGTCCTCGATGCTCTGGGCGCCGATGGCGCCGAGCATGGCGGAGACGTCTTCTTCAGTGTGGGGAATGAAGGGCATGGCGTAAGAACCTTTATCCGGGGAAGACACGCTTCGGCGCGTTCTCCCCAGACGAAAAATCAGTGGGCTTCCGACTCGACCAGCTTCTGGTAGGCCGCGGCGTCGAGCAGTTCGCCGACATCGGCAGGGTTGGCCGGCTTCAGCTTGAACATCCACGCGCCATAGGCGTCCTGGTTCACCGACTCGGGGCTGGATTCGACGTCGCCGTTGGCGGCGACGACTTCACCGGCGACCGGGGCGTAGACGTCGGATGCGGCCTTGACCGATTCGACCACGGCGCACTCCTCGCCCTTGGCGAGCGTGCGGCCGACGGCGGGGTTCTCGATGAACACCATGTCGCCGAGCAGGTCCTGGGCGTGATGGGTGATGCCCACGGTCAGCGTGCCGTCGGCTTCGACGCGCACCCATTCGTGGCTGGGGGTGTATTTGAGGTCAGCGGGAATGCTCATTGTTTGCTCCTTGGTTTTTGGATACCCGCGAAGAACGCGAAGGGGCGCAAAGAAAGTCAAGAACGACCGGGATTCTACTTCGCGTTTCTTCGCGTTCTTCGCGGATAAAGAATCAGATCATGATCTTGCCGTTGCGCACGAAAGGGTGCTTCACCACCTTGGCTTTCAGCTTCTTGTCGCGGATCTCGACCTCGACTTCCTCGCCCGGGGCGATGCCGAGCGGGATGCGGGCGAGCGCAATCGATTGCTGCATGGTAGGCGAAAACGTGCCGGAGGTGATTTCGCCCTCGCCGTTCTTGGTGAAGACCTTTTGATGGCTGCGCAGCACGCCCTTGTCGAGCAGCACCAGGCCGGCGAGCTGCCTGGTCACTTCGCTGGCTTCGAGGGCCTGGCGGCCGACGAAATCGCGCTCGGTCTTCAGGTCGACCGTCCAGGCGAGGCCGGATTCTAGGGGAGAGGTGGTCTCGTCCATATCCTGGCCGTAGAGGTTCATCCCGGCTTCGAGCCGCAGCGTGTCGCGCGCACCCAGCCCGATCGGCTTGCCGCCCGCTTCCATCAACGCCTTCCAGAAGAAGGGCGCGGACTTCGCCAGCACCATCACCTCGAAGCCGTCCTCGCCGGTGTAGCCGGTGCGGGCGATGAACATCTCGCCCATGGCGGCGGCGTTGAAGGGCTTCAGGCTGGCCGTGATCTGATCGACGCCGGGTAGCGCTTCGTTGAGTACGCGGGTCGCGTCCGGGCCCTGGATCGCGATCATCGCGAGGTCGCGGCGCGGGGTGAGGGTCAGCCCCATGCCCCAATCGGCGTTGCATTTCTCCATCCACGCGAGGTCTTTCTCCGCGGTGCCGGCGTTGACCACCAGGCGGAACCAGGACTCGTCCATGAAGTAGATGATGAGGTCGTCGATGACGCCGCCGGCCTCGTTCAGCATGCACGAGTACAGCGCCTTGCCGGAGACCTGCAGCTTGTCGACGTTGTTCGCCACCAGCCGGCGCAGGAAGGCGCGCACGTTGGCGCCGCGGATGTCGAGCGGCAGCATGTGCGAGACGTCGAACAGGCCGCAGCTGGAACGTACGACGTGGTGCTCCTCGATCTGCGAGCCGTAGTTGACCGGCATGTCCCAGCCGCCGAAGTCGACCATCTTGGCGCCGAGTTCGCGGTGGGTGGCGTTGAGCGGGGTTTGTTTGAGCATGGAGCCACCAAAATAAAAAAGGGTGAAGCGGGGATTCGCTTCACCCCTCTGTCCTTGGTACCTGAGAGATTACGGCGCCCGGCTGGTCCAGCCACGGCCCGCTGCCCCTTCGGTGGCAGTCTCAAGGATCTGCGCTCTCCAGAGTGTTCCGGCTGTTGCGGTCCTTTTGCCTGAGCGATTCCGGGTGAATTGCGCCTTCGGCGGCATGCGGCGCATGCGCTCTCCCGCAACGGGAACGCGCACTATACCGAAGAAGCGCAGCGCGGGCTAGCCTGGCGCGGACGCTCAATACGTCAGCTGCAGATTGAAGCCCATCGGCGTCAAGTCGCGCACGGTGAGCGGCAGGCTCAGGGGCTGTTCGCTCCGCGGCGGGATCCCGGCCGCAATACGGGCGGGGTCGGCGAGGTACTCGCTGGGGGCGAAGCTGCGGCGCGCGAGCGGCTGGTTGCGCTGATCGGTCAGCGTGAGCACCAGCATCGGCCAGGCCTCGACATGGCTGGCGCGGTTGCCCAGGGTGAGCGTGAGCTTCAGGCGGCCGCTGGCCTCGGTCTGCAGGTCGGAGCCGACGATCCGCAGCTGTGCCAGGTCGCGTGGCAATGAAAGCGTGCAGCCCAGCGCGTCGCAGGCCTGTTCGAACGCGGGGCGGCTGGCGGGCCACAGGCCGGCCAGCGTGTCGCGCAGGAAATAGGCCGATTGCGCGAGCAGCGTCACGAGAAGGAGCGCGCTCGCCGTCGCCCACACCCATGTCGGCGTGCGCCGCCGTGCCGAAGCGGTGCGCGCCGTTCCCGGATGGGGGCTCGCGTACTCGATGCGGGCTTGGGGCGCCGTGGGCTGTTCGGCGGCGACCGGGCGGCGCGGGGCGGGTGCTGCGGCAACGGCCGGCTCCGGTGGGTAGGGCGCCGGCGCCGGATAGATCTGCGGTACGGGGCCGAGGTCTTCCGGTACCGGAATCTCGGGGTCGATCAGGATGATCGACGGCAGGTCCGATGCGACTTCGCGCTGCGCGATGCCGTGCGGACGCTCGGCCGCCAGCGGTGCTTCATCCGGCGGCGCAGCCGCTGGCGGGGGTACTTCCGGGAGGAACGTGTCGGCGACGGCCGGCGCGACCTCGACGGGCTGCACCGCGGGCTCGGGCGGCGGCTCGACCGGGGCGGGCAGGGGCAGCGGGGAGCCGTCTTCCATGAGGAGGCTCGGCCGCGCATCGAAGGCGGCGCCGCATACGCTGCATTGCACCCAGCCTTGTGCGGCGTCGAGCTGGTCCGGTCCGAGCCGGAAGATGCTCGCGCAGTGCGGGCAGGTGGTGCGGTACTTCACTTCTTGATGCCAGCCAGACGCACCCAGCCCTCGTCGCCGGCGGGGGGGTCGAAGACGAACCAGTCGCGATAGACCGCCATCACGTCCTCGGCCTGTTCGGCAAGGATGCCTGACAGCACCAGCCGGCCACCCGGGCGGACCCGGCCCGCCAGCAGCGGGGCCATGCCCTTGAGGGGATTGGTCAGGATGTTGGCGACGACGACGTCGTATTGGCCCGCCGCGAGTTCGTCCGGCAGGTGGAAGCGGGCGGTCACGCCATTGAGCGCGGCATTGTCGCGCGAGGCCGCCACGGCCTGCGGGTCGATGTCGACGCCGTCGACGCGGGCCGCACCCAGCTTGGCTGCAGCGATCGCCAGGACGCCTGAGCCGCAGCCATAGTCGAGCAGGGTTTCGCCGCCTTTCAGGTTGTCGTCGAGCCAGCGCAGGCACAGCCGCGTGGTCGGGTGGCTGCCGGTACCGAAGGCGAGGCCCGGGTCGAGCTTGAGATTGATCGCGCGGGCGTCGGGCGCGTCGTGCCAGGTCGGCACGATCCACAGGCGCGGTGAGATCGGGATCGGATCGAACTGGGATTGCGTGAGGCGGACCCAGTCCTGCTCAGCCACCATCTCGACCGTGTATTCGGCGGGAACGGGGATGCCCGCCTGCCGCGCGGCGGCTGCCAGGGTCGCGGCGACGTCGGCCCCTTCATCCAGCAGCACGAGGGCGATACTGCGGGGCCACAGTTCGGCAGTCGGGTGGTCGGGCTCGCCGAACAGCGGCGTTTCGTCGATCGTGCCGGCGTCGGCATCCTCCAGCGAAACCGACAGCGCGCCGATTTCCATCAGCGCATCGGACAGCGGCTCGGCCTGCTTGGAATCGACGAGGATGCGAACGGATTGCCAGGGCATCGTAGGTGAGCGGTGAGCGGTGAGCGGTGAGCGGAGGGGGCGCGTGCCGCTCACGGTTCGCGGCCTACCCTTTTTCTCCGGCCAGCTTGTGCTCGAGGTAATGAATGCTGGTGCCGCCGGCCATGAAGGCGGCATCGTTCATCAGTTCCTGGTGCAGCGGGATGTTGCTCTGGATGCCCTCGACCACCATTTCCACCAGCGCGCCGCGCATGCGGGCGATGGCCTGGTCGCGCGTGTCGCCGTAGGCGATCACCTTGCCGATCATCGAGTCGTAGTGCGGCGGCACGTAATAGCCGTGGTAGACGTGCGAATCGACGCGGATGCCCGGGCCGCCGGGCGCGTGGTAATTCGTCAGCCTGCCGGGGCTGGGCACGAAGGTGGTCGGATGCTCGGCGTTGATGCGGCATTCGATCGCGTGCCCGCGGAACTGGATGTCCTTCTGCTTCCACGGCAGCGTCTCGCCGGCGGCGACGCGGATCTGCGTCTGCACGATGTCGATGCCGGTGATGAGCTCGGTGACCGGGTGCTCGACCTGCACGCGGGTGTTCATCTCGATGAAGTAGAACTCGCCGTTCTCGTACAGGAACTCGAATGTGCCGGCACCGCGGTAGCCGATCTTGCGGCAGGCCTCGGCGCAGCGCTCGCCGATCTTGTCGCGGAGCTTGGGATCGAGGCCGGGGGCGGGGGCCTCCTCCAGCACCTTCTGGTGGCGGCGCTGCATCGAGCAGTCGCGCTCGCCGAGGTGCACCGCATTGCCGTGCTCGTCGGCCAGCACCTGGATCTCGATGTGGCGCGGGGTCTGGAGGAATTTCTCCATGTAGACCATGGGGTTGCCGAAGGCGGAGCCGGCCTCCGTTCGCGTCATGGTGACGGCGTTCAACAGCGCGGCCTCGGTGTGCACGACGCGCATGCCGCGGCCGCCGCCGCCGCCGGCCGCCTTGATGATGACCGGGTAGCCGATGGCGCGTCCGATTTTCAGGATCTCGTCGGGATCGTCCGGCAGCGCGCCGTCGGAGCCGGGCACGCACGGCACCTTGGCTTCGATCATCGCCTGCTTGGCGGCGACCTTGTCGCCCATCAGGCGGATGTTGTCCGGGCGCGGACCGATGAAGGTGAAGCCGGACGATTCCACGCGCTCGGCGAAATCGGCGTTTTCCGAGAGGAAGCCGTAGCCGGGGTGGATCGCGCCGGCGTCGGTGACTTCGGCGGCGGCGATGATCGACGGCACGTGCAGGTAGCTCTGGGTCGACGGCGCCGGTCCGATGCAGACCGACTCGTCGGCCAGCTTGACGTACTTGGCCTCGCGGTCGGCTTCGGAATATACGGCGACCGTCTTGATGCCCATCTCGCGGCAGGCGCGCTGGATTCTCAAGGCGATTTCGCCGCGGTTGGCGATCAGGATCTTTTCAAACATGGGCATGCTCAGATGAGATGAGAGGCGGTGAGCAGGGCAATGGACGAAAACGCCTCACGCCCTCGCGTCCATGGCTCACCCGATGACAAACAGCGGCTCGCCGTATTCGACCGGCTGGCCGTTCTCGACCAGGATCGCCTTGACGACGCCGGACTGGTCGGCCTCGATCTCGTTGAGGAGCTTCATCGCCTCGATGATGCACAGCGTGTCGCCGGCGGAGACGGTCTGGCCCACCTCGCAGAACACCTTGGCGCCGGGAGCCGGGGCGCGATAGAAGGTGCCGACCATGGGCGAGCGGACCACGTGCCCCTCGGGCACGGCTTCCTCGGCGGCGGCCGCCGCCGGCGCGGCGGCAGGCACGGCCGCCTGGATGATCTGCGGCGGCGGCGCCATCATCATCGGCGCACCGGCGATGCTCTTGGCGATGCGGACTTTTTCCTCGCCCTCGGTGATTTCCAGTTCGGCGATGCCGGAGGCTTCGACCAGATCAATGAGCTTTTTGAGTTTTCTGAGATCCATGGGGCGTCCTGTTTTGGAGATGGCGCAGCGCATATTCCAGCGCCAGTTCGTAGCCGTGTGCCCCCAGACCGGAGACCACGCCGACGGCCAGGTCGGAGAAATACGAATGATGGCGGAAGGCTTCGCGCGCGTAGATGTTGGAAAGGTGAACCTCGACGAACGGGATGGCAACCGCCGCCAGCGCGTCGCGCAGCGCGACGCTGGTGTGCGTGTACGCTGCCGGATTGATGATGATGAAGTCGACCGCGTCGAGGGCCGCCTGATGGATGCGATCGATCAGGGCCCCTTCATGATTGTGCTGATAGGTTTCGACCTGGGCGCCGGCCGTTTCCCCACGCGCGACCAGCGCGCGATTGATGTCGTCGAGCGTGGCGAGGCCGTAGTGCTTGGGCTCGCGGCTTCCCAGCAGGTTGAGGTTGGGGCCGTGCAGAACCAGCACGTGCGGGCGCAGACTCGGGACCGGTTTGGCCGCGGTGCGGCCGGTTCGCTTGGTGGTCATGGCGGCGAAGTTTGCCGTAAATGGAGGTAAATTGTCCAGATATTGACGCTAACTGGCAATTATGCGCCGTACTGGCGCAAGCTTGCCTCGAGCGTGGCGCGCGGCAGCCGGCCCAGATGGCTCAGCACCACCTTGCCATCCCGATCGAGCACGATCGTGTAGGGAAGCGCCCCCTGGGTGTCGCCGAGCTGTCGCGCCAGTTCCTGGGCCGCGCCTTCGCCGATCAGGATCGGGTAGGAGACGGATACCTGCTGCAGGAATTGCCTGACGTTGGCCGCCGTGTCGACCGCGATGCCGACGAATTCGACGCCATGCGGCTCGAATTGCGCCCGCAGCGCGACAAAATCCGGAATTTCATCACGGCAGGGGGCGCACCAGCTGGCCCAGAAGTTCAGCACGACGACCCGTCCGCGCCACTGCGACAGGGGCTGCGCGCGGCCCTGGAGATCCGGGAAGGCGAGCTGCCACATTGCCATGGCCGCGGTCGCGGGCGGGGAGGGGGCGTAGTGCCCGCGCGCCAGCCATACGCCCGCGGCGAGCGCGGCTGCCGCCAGCGGAAGCGCCAGCCAGTTTCTTCTTCTCATGCGATGGCGCCGTCGCCGCCTCACCCCGCGAGCGGGGCGAGGCTCGGCTCAGACGGTGCGGAACGCCCGGCGGGGCAGAAGCACGGGGCCATGGGGCGGTGGCTCAAAGCGTGCCGTAGGAGTGCAGGCCCGACAGGAACATGTTGACGCCGAGGAAGGCGAAGGTGGTGACGATCAGGCCCGTCAGCGCCCACCAGGCGAGCATCGGCCCGCGCAGGCCCTTGACCAGGCGGATGTGCAGCCAGGCGGCATAGTTCAGCCACACGATCAGCGCCCAGGTTTCCTTCGGATCCCACGACCAGTAGCCGCCCCAGGCCTCGGCGGCCCACATGGCGCCGAGAATCGTCGCGATGGTGAAGAAGGCGAAGCCGATCGCGATCGCCTTGTACATGACGTCGTCGAGCACCTCGAGGCGCGGCAGCCGGCTCGCCAGAATGCCACGGCTTGCCAGCAGGTAGGCGGCGCCGAGCATCGCGGCGATCGAGAACGAACCGTAGCCGATGAAGTTGGCGGGGACGTGCAGCTTCATCCACCAGGACTTGAGCGCCGGCACCAGCGGCTGGATCGTCGAGGCGCCGCGGTCGAAGGTGTACCAGAGGATGAAGCCGACCGCGGCGGAGATCACCAGCAGCACGAAGGCACCCATCTGGCGGGTCTGGTAGCGCGCCTCGTAATAGAGGTAGAGCATCGCGGTGATCAGGCAGAACAGCACGAAGACTTCGTACAGGTTGGACACCGGGATGTGGCCGACGTCGGTGCCGATCAGGTAGGACTCGTACCAGCGCACCATCAGGCCGATGAAACCCATCGCCACGGCCGACCAGGTCATCGCGCTGGCCGTCCTCATCGTGAACTCGGACCGGCCCAGCAGGCCGCCCCAGTAGGTCAGGGTGGCGAGGCCGAACAGGGCGCACATCCACATGATGGCCGCCTGGCTCGAAATCAGGTACTTGAGGAAGAAGGCCTGCTCCATCCGCGTCAGGTCGTCGTGGTACTGGCTGATGGCGAACAGGCTGACGGCGCCGACCACGATGAACAGGACGCGGAACGGCTTCCAGAACCAGCCGAACACGGCGAGGGCGGGGATCGCGGCCAGCAGGATGCCCTTTTCGTACAGGTCCATGTACTCGCCGAAGCGCGACAGGGCGAACAGCCCGCCGGCGGCGACGATGACCGCGAACAGCCAGTCGAACCAGGACAGGCGCTTGAACAGCGGGGCGGGTTGATTGAGGGCAAGTTCCATGGTGAGTCCTCCGGGTTACTTCGCGAGCGTGTCGAGCGCCTGCGCGTGTCGGGTGAATTCCTTCTCGAAGTCGATCGTATGCTTCGCCGACGACATCGCGAGCAGGGCGTTGCCGGGCTTGATGCGGAGCCAGACCCGGCGCTCGCGCACGTAAAGCATGAAGAATACGCCGAGTGTCAGCAAAAGCGAACCGAAGTAGACGACGTTCTTGCCTGGCGAACGGGTCAACTGCAGGCCGCTTGCCTTGACCTCGTCGTAGCTCATGAGTTGCAGATAAAGCGGCGCGCCGTAGACGAACATGTCACTGATGCTGTTGAGGGTATCGCGCACCAGCCAGCCGGTCGCGTCGTCAGTCTTCGGCGGCGGCAGGTTGGCCTGGCGGTCGGCGATTTTCAGCGCCTCGAAGCCCGCGAGCTCGAGGATGCGCAGATAAGTGCCTGCCGCCTTCTCGCGTTCGGCCGCCGGTACCTTCTCCTCGATGAACTTGCCCAGGGGCTGGAATCCGCCCTGCGCGAACAGGCCCAGCACCTGCTCGGCGCTGCGGGTGAGCTTGCTCTCGATCTCGGTACCCCACGCGTTCGCCGGCAGCGCCTGGTGCGCGAAGGCCGCCGCGATTTCGGGGCGCAGGTCCGGATTCAGCAGGGCGCCGCGCAGGCGCATGAAGGTCTCGAGATTGCCGTCGGCGTCGAGCGGCATGCGCAGATAGCGGAACGGCTCGTTGGGGGCGTCGCGCACGCCGGACATCATGTACCAGCGCCCGTCGAGCTCCATCGGCAGCATGTAGTTGCTGAATTCGCGTGCCTGGCCGCGCGCATCGCGCAGCTTGTACTGGAAGCTGGGGCCGACGTTGCGCAGCTCGCGCTTGTCGCTGGCCGGGTTGCCGCCGAGCACGCTCATCGCGTCGCGCACCGCGGGGGTGTCGCCCATGTTCTCGACGTTGAAGGGGCGGAAATCCACGAACTCGAGTGTCGAATCGCCGGCCGTGCTGGTCAGCGTGGCCGTCTGGTGGATCGTGCCCTTGATCGGGAAGGACGAATCCGTCGGCGCGAACAGGTTCCACGCGCGCAGGTTCAGGTGCGTGCCGCCGTCGGCGAAGCTGGCCTGGTAGATCGCGATGCCGTCCTGGATCAGCGGATGGTTGACCGCGATGGTCGCCTCGCGGATCTTCTTGCCGGAACGGTCGAAGATCTCGATGTCGCTTTCGAAGTTCTTCGGCTGTCCGGTCGTGTAATGCTCGATGCGGAACTGCTTGAGCCCGATCGTGAAGGGCAGGTCCTGTACCAGATAGCCGTCGGCCACGTTCAGGAAGACGACGTCGGCGCTGGAGCCCTCGGGAATCTGCACGCTGCCGCGGAACGAGGGGTTGGACGGCGACAGCCGGGAAATCGGCGGCACCTGGCTCTGCGGGATGTCGCGCGTTTCGATCTTCTTGTAGCCGAGCAGCTGCTGTACCTTGAACACCAGATTGCCGTCCATCAGTCCGCCGATGCAGATCAGGACGATTGCCGAGTGCGCGAGGAAATAGCCGAGGCGGTTCCAGCTGCCGGCCTTGGCCGCGAGCAGCACGCCGTCTTCGCGCGGCAGGTTCTTCACCTTGTAGCCCTGGCCCTCCAGGTAGCGCTGTGCATTGGCGGCGAGCGTCGCCGGAGGCAGGGTCGTGTCGACTTCGTGCTTGTGCTTGAACGCGTTCAGCGACTGCTCGCTGACATGCTCGCGGAAGCTCTTCATTTCACGCGCGAAATTGGGCGCGTTGCGGTAGATGCAGACGCTCGTCGACACCACCAGGAAGGTCAGGATCACCAGGAACCAGGCGGCGTGGTAGACGTCGTAGAGCCCCAGTTTCTCGAACGCCTCGAACCAGAATGGACCGAACTGGATCAGGTAATTGCTGTACGGCTCGGCCTGCTTCAATACCGTCCCGATGATGGAGGCGATCGCAAGAATGGAGAGCAGGCTGATGGCAAACCGCATCGAGCTCAGCAGCTCGAACACGGCTTTTCCGAAGGATGGGGGGGAGGAATTCATGAGGGGGCGCAATACCCTGAAGGCACAATTGAAAAAGGGTGACTTGCGTCACCCTTTCATCGACCCGGAGGCGGTCAATAAGTTTAACGCAGGCCCTGAATATAAGCGGCCACGGCTTTCATGTCAGCATCCGTCAGCTTCGCGGCGATGGTGCGCATCATCTTGGCGCCGTCGTTTGCGCGGGTGCCGAGGCGGAAGTTGTTCAGCTGGGCGTACACGTAATCGGCGTGCTGGCCCGCGAGGCGCGGGAACTGCACCGGGATGCCCTTGCCCTGGGGGCCGTGGCACGAGGCACAGGCCGGCACGCCGGCACCCTGGACGCCGCCGCGGAAGATCTTCTCGCCGACGAGCGCCAGGTCCTTGTCCTTGGAAGTGCCCGGCTTGGGCTGCTGCGCGCTGAAGTAGGCAGCCAGGTTCAGCATGTCCTGCGGGGAAAGGCTGGCAACCATGCCGCTCATGACCGCGTTCTTGCGGTTTCCGGATTTGAAGTCATTCAGCTGCTTGTTGATGTACTCGGCGTTCAGCCCGGCCAGCTTGGGGTTGGTCGCGACGGTGCTGTTTCCGTCCGCCGCGTGGCAGCCTGCACAAACCTGATTGACGATGCTTTCCGCCGCCTTCGGGTCGCCTTTGCTGGCCGGGGCCGCGGCGGGTTCGTTGGCAAAAGCGGAGGTGGCGGCCAGGGCGGCGACCAGTGAGACGACGAGTTTCATCAAAAGCTCCTGAAGCTTGCAAAACTTGGGAAAAAAGGTAGTTTAGCGGCAACTAATATGACTGCCAAGCCCGTGCTCAACCGCGCTCAATTCCACACTTCGGTCGCCCAGCTGCGCGATTTGCCCTACAGCCGCGCCGAGGTTGCGTTCGCCGGACGCTCGAACGCCGGAAAGTCAAGCGCAATCAATCTCTTAACTCGAAAGAACCGGCTTGCTTTCACGTCCAAGACCCCTGGGCGGACGCAGCTTATCAATTTCTTCGTGCTCGAGCCGGACACCTACCTGGTCGACCTGCCCGGCTATGGCTATGCGAAAGTGCCGCCGGAGGTGAAGGCCAAGTGGGAAGGCCTCCTCTCGCGCTACCTGCAGGGGCGCGAAGCCTTGGTGGGCATGGTATTGATCATGGACGCGCGCCATCCGCTGACGCCGCTGGACCGCCAGATGCTCGAGTGGTTTGCGCCAACCGGCAAGCCCGTGCATATTCTGTTGTCAAAAGCCGACAAATTGTCCAACAACGAGAAGGCGCTGACGCTGCGTCGCGTGAAGGCCGAACTCGCGGAGCAGACGAACGTTTCCGTTCAGCTGTTTTCGAGCCTCTCCCGGCTGGGCGCGGACGAGGCAGCGGCCCTGATCGAGCACTGGCTTTCCGCCGCGGTGACGACGCATCCTGTCGTGGCGGGCTAGCGGACGCCCATAAAAAAGCCCCGATCAAGGGAGGGATCGGGGCCAAAAAATGCCTTAAGGGGATTAAGGCATCCCGCTCAGGGAGGAGAAGCGGGAGACGATGCAAGATCGTCTGCTCGATTGAGCGGATCGGCCTGGAAATAGTTCCACCGCCAGCGAATTTTTTTGGAGAACGTTGTGAACCTGCCGTTTGGTCAATTCCCCGCACGCCGCATGCGCCGCATGCGCCGCGACGATTTCTCGCGTCGGCTGATGCGTGAGCACACGCTTACTGCAAATGATCTGATCTATCCGGTATTCGTGCTCGATGGCCGGAACCGGCGCGAGGCCGTGGCGTCGATGCCGGGCGTCGAGCGGCTGTCGATCGATTTGCTGTTACCCGTCGCGGAGGACTGCGTGCGACTCGGCATTCCGGCGCTGGCGCTGTTCCCCGTGATCGACGGCAGCCTCAAGTCGCTCGGGGCGGAAGAGGCCTACAACCCGGACGGGCTGGTGCCGCGCACGCTGGCCGCACTCAAGAGCCGCTTCCCCGAACTGGGCCTCATCACGGATGTCGCGCTGGACCCCTATACGATCCATGGCCAGGACGGCCTGGTCGACGAAACCGGCTATGTGATGAACGACGAGACCGTCGCCGTTCTTGCCCGGCAGGCGGTGGCCCACGCGCGGGCGGGCGCCGACGTGGTCGCGCCCTCGGACATGATGGACGGCCGCGTCGCGGCGCTGCGGACGGCACTCGAGGATGCCGGCCACATCCATACGCGGATTCTGGCCTATGCTGCGAAATATGCATCCAGCTTTTACGGTCCGTTCCGGGATGCGGTGGGCTCGGCCGCCAACCTGGGCAAGGGCAACAAGTACACGTATCAGATGGACCCGGCGAACGGCGACGAGGCGCTGTGGGAAGTGGGAATGGATCTCGAGGAAGGCGCCGACATGGTGATGGTCAAGCCGGGGATGCCGTATCTCGACGTCATCCGGCGCGTCAAGGACGCGTACGGCGCGCCGACCTATGCCTATCAGGTGAGCGGCGAATACGCGATGCTGAAGGCGGCGGCCCAGAATGGCTGGCTGGACGAGCGCGCCTGCGTGCTGGAGGCCTTGCTGGCCTTCAAGCGAGCGGGGGCGGATGGCGTGCTCACCTATTTCGCGCGCGACGCCGCGCGTTATCTCGACGACCGTGCCTAGGGTGCATTGGCATGCGTAAAGTCATCCCGCACTTTTGCCGAAATGCTGCTTATCAGCATTGCCTGGATGACGAACATGCTCGGACCGCGCACCCCCAGCCCCCCTGCGCCCAAGATGTCGGAAACGCATAAATTCCCCTTCGGTTTCAGGGGGCGACGCAAGCCCGACGAGTGGGACAAGACGATCATCGCGTTCGAGTCCCCGTACCGGTTGAAGGACTTGTGCATTCCGCAGGTCGACGCCCCGAACCCGGCCTCGGATACGGTCCAGCAGCAGAAATTCAAGATCCGTCTGGCCAGTTCGGACACCCGGCGCCAGTCGGCGAGCATGCTGATCGAGAAGCGCTATGCCAGCCGGGGGTACCAGGCCCGCGCGCTGGAAGAGGATCCCCAGCGCATCACCGTGCTGGTCTTCATGGAGGAGAAGATCGTCGGCACCACCACCCTCGGGCTCGACGGGCCGGCCGGTCTGATGGCGGACAGCGTGTACAAACAGGAAATCGACAGCCTGCGGGCGCAGGGGCGAGCGGTGTGCGAATTGACCAAGCTCGCGATCGACGACGAGCATGTCGACTCCAAGCACATCGTTGCGGTGCTGTTTCATCTCTGCAAGATCTACGGCCAGAACATCCACCATGCGACCGATTTTGTCATCGAGATCAACCCGCGCCATGCCTCGTTTTACAAGAAGCTGCTGGGATTCGAGGATTTCGGGCCGGAACGGGTGTGCCCGCGCGTCAACGCGCCCGCCGTCCTGCTGAGGCTTCCGCTGCAGTACGCCGACGAACAGATCGCGCGTTACGGCGGCATGATGAAGGCGGCTGCGGGCGTTCGCTCGCTTTATCCGTATTGCTTCTCCAAAGACGACGAACTCGGCATTGCCGGGCGGCTGATCCGGGGAGAATGATTTGCCGATCGCCTGTCATTGCGATGCCGGATTCACCGGATGAGCCTGTTCGATTATCACGAGGCCTTCTCGCGCACGCTCGGATGGGTGACCGAAGCGGAACTCGAGCGCCTGCGTGGAAGCCGGATCGCGATTGCCGGCATGGGCGGCGTCGGCGGCTTTCATCTGCTGACGCTCGCGCGCCTGGGGATAGGTTCGTTCAACCTGGCGGACTTCGACAGCTTCGCCCTGGTCAATTTCAACCGGCAGGCCGGCGCGGCCATGAGCACGCTGGGGCGGCGCAAGCTCGACGTGATGTCGGAGATGGCGCGCGACATCAACCCGGAGCTCGACCTGCGCCTTTTTCCCGATGGGGTGACCGAGGGCGTGCTGGATGAATTCCTGGCCGGGGCCGACCTCTTTGTCGACGGCCTCGATTTCTTTGCGCTCGACATCCGCCAGGCCGTCTTTGCCGCATGTGCCCGCAAGGGAATCCCGGCAATCACCGTCGCGCCGCTGGGCATGGGGGCGGCATTGCTCAACTTCATGCCGGGGCGGATGACGTTCGACGAGTACTTCGGCTTTGGGCGGAATGCGCACCTGGAAAAGGCCCTCCGCTTCTTCGTCGGCCTGGCGCCCGCGCGGCTGCAGATGGGCTATCTCGTCGACCCGGCACGCATCGACCTCGGCAGGCAGCAGGGGCCTTCCACGCCGATGGGATGCATGTTGTGCGCGGGGGTGGCCGGGACGGAGGCCTTGAAGATCCTGCTTGGCCGGGGCCGCGTATACGCCGCCCCGTGGGGCGTGCATTACGACGCGTTCAAGAACCGGCTGGCCCGCACCTGGCGGCCCGGCGGCAACGACCGCAATCCGCTGCTGCGTTCGGCATTGTCCCTGGCGCGTCGGCGCCTGCTCGGAAAATGAGCATACCGAGCCCGGTCCGGGAGGTGATCGAACTCGCGCGCTGGGCGCCCAGCGGCGACAACACGCAGCCGTGGCGCTTCGAAATCGTTGACGCGCACCATTTCATCGTCCATGCCTTCGATACGCGCGAGCACTGCGTCTACGATCTGGATGGCCATCCCAGCCAGATTGCGGTGGGCGCGATGCTCGAGACGCTTGCCATCGCCGCCAGCGCGCACGGGCTGCGCGCCGTGGTCGGCCGCCGTCCCGGGTCGCCCGACACGCATCCTGACTATTCGGTCGAGCTGGTGCCGGACGCCGCCATCGCGCCTGATCGCCTGCTGGACGCCGTCAAGCGGCGCACGGTCCAGCGTCGCCCCCTGCGCACGGATCGACTTTCGGCAGCCGACAAGCTGGCACTCGAGGAAGCCGTCGGCGACGGCTTTTCCGTGTGCTGGTTCGAAGGCGCTGGCCTTCGCTGGCGCCTGGCCCGCCTGATGTTCGCGAATGCCCGGCTGCGCCTGACCATGCCGGAAGCCTATCTCGTCCATCGCGACATCATCGAGTGGCAGGCGCAGTACAGCGAGGACAAGGTGCCCGACCGGGCGCTCGGCCTGGACGCCGGAACGCTCAGGCTGATGCGCTGGGTGATGGGCAGCTGGCAGCGGGTCCGCTTCTTCAATACCTGGCTGGCGGGGCACCTCACGCCGCGCATCGAAATGGATCTGCTTCCGGGATTCCTGTGCGCGGCGCACTTCGCCATCCGTGCCCGCACGGCGCCGAAGACCGTGGACGACTATGTCGCGGCTGGACGGGCCGTGCAGCGCTTCTGGCTGACGGCGACGAACCTCGGGCTGCAATTGCAGCCGGAGTTGACGCCGCTGATATTCAGCCGCTACGTCCGCGAGGGCGTGGCGTTCAGCGGGATGCCGGGCGCGCGCGAAACGGCCGAGCGGCTGAACCGCCGTCTTGGCGGGATTCTGCAGGGCGTTCCGCTCGATCAGGTGGCCTTCCTCGGGCGCATCGGACGCGGCAGGCCGGCCACCAGCCGCTCGCTGCGCCTGCCGGTCGAGCGGCTGATGCGCGGCGACTGATTCAGAAGCTGTAGCGCACCTCGGTGTAGACGCGATCCCTGCTGTCGTAGATGCCGAACAGGCCGGTGGGCGGGCCTTCGAAGACGTCGACGCCGGTGGCGAGGCGCCAGTGGTCGTCCATTTTCCAGGTGAGCTTGAACTGCGCCAGCCAGTCCGCGCGGTTCAGGCTGCGGATCAGCAGCAACTCGGGTTCGAGGCGGGGATGCAGCGCCTGGGTCGAAAGCAGGAGCGACACGCCGCTTTCGGTCGCGTCGGGCACGATGCCGGGGTCGTGGTTCGCGAACAGGCGCTGGTAGAACTGCACGTTGACGCGGGTCTCCTGCGGGAAGCTCCACTCCAGCCCGACGATGTAGTCGAGAAAATTCTGCTTCACGAGGCCATCGGCGTCGGCCGGGTCGAGCGTGCTGAAGAGCTTGTCCCGCGTGTAGACCGCCTCTGCCTTGAGGACCATCGGGCCGAGATCCTTGGCCAGCGTGGCGCCCAGTTGATGGATGCGCTTGTGGACCGGGAGGTAGGTGATCGTCGTCAGCGAGGTCTCGCGCGAGAACGCGGCCGAGGGGTCGTTGGCGGTGTAATAGAAGCCGGATACGTCCCAGCCGTCCTCGAGCCACGACAGTCGGGCGCCGTAGCCTGCATCGTCGAGGCCGGTCGGCTTCCGTTCCTTGGCGATGACGGTCTGGTAGCCGGGCGTGGCGGGGGGGACGAAGGGGTAGAACTCCGCGCCCGGCTTGCCGATGTCGTCATAGGTCATGTAGGGGATCCAGATGCCCTCGGCATGGAAGGCGCCGGAGAAATATTCCGCGCGTGCTGCCCATTGCGGGATGCGGATCATGTCGAAATCGGGCAGGACAAACTGCCGCATGTCCTTGGCGGACACGACGTCGGCAAAGAACAGCCCGACCATCTCGCCCCAGACGATCTGCTGGCGGCCGACCCTGAAGTCCAGTCCGGCCGCGGAGAAATCCAGGTAGGCGTCGCGAATCATCGCCTCGAAGCGCTGGTCGCGCCGCACTGCGCTCGGGTAGTAGTCGGTGAGGTCGTAGATCGGATCGTAGTTGACCCGGCCGCCGAGCTTCCATGCGCCGACCCCCGCAAGGCGGCCGCTGGTCGCGACGTCGAGCGTGTTGTTGAAGCGTGACCAGTGGCGGTCGCCCGCATAGGTGTAGGCCAGGTCGTTCTGGAAGAAGCCGGTCACCCGCGAGGCCGGCGACGCGGGTTGCGTGGCTTCCGCGACGGGCGCCGCAACCTCCGGCACGGGCTTGTCGGCGGTACCGGCGGCCGGCGGCACCGCGCCGGCCGGCTCGGTGCGGGGCGCGGGCTGGGGCGCAGCCGGCGGCGCGTCGCCGAACAGATCGTCGAGCGACTGCGCGTCCGCCTTGTCCGCCGCAAGCGCCGGCGCCGCCATCATGAGTCCGAGCACCAGCCCGCCGACCAAGGTTGAAGCGCGGCCTCGCCGCGGACGATTGCTACCGGATCGCAAACCCACACCTGTCTCCCTATTCCGTTATTTTGCCGTCTGCCAGTTCGATCACCCGGTCCGCCATCTCCATGACCCGCCTGTCGTGGGTCGAGAAGATGAACGTCGTGCCTTCCTCGCGATTCAGGTCCTTCATGAGCTGAAGGATGCTTTCCCCGGTCCTGTGATCGAGGTTGGCGGTCGGCTCGTCTGCCAGCACGATTCCCGGATGGGTCGCGAGCGCGCGTGCGATGGCGACGCGCTGGCGCTGGCCGCCGCTCAGCTCGTTGGGGCGGTGGTGCGCGAAGCGCTCCAGGCCCACGACCTTGAGGTAATGCGCGACCCGCTCCTGCCGCGTGTTCTTGTCGACGCCGCGCTGTTGCTGCAGCGGGAACTCGACGTTCTCCCAGGCCGACAGAACCGGCAACAGATTGAAGGTCTGGAAGACGAATCCGAGCGTGTTCAGTCTGAGATCCGCCAGTTCGTCCGCGGTCCTGCCGCTGACGTCCTGTCCCTTGATGCGGATCGTTCCGGTGCTGGGGGTGTCGATGCAGCCGATCAGGTTGAGAAGCGTGGACTTGCCGCTGCCGGACGGCCCGGCGAGGGCCATGAACTCGCCGCGTGACACCGTCAGGGACACGTCCTGCAAGGCCACGACCGTCTGCTTGCCCAGCACGTATTCCTTGCCGGCCCGGCAAACTTCCACGACCGCCTCGCCGGGTTCGCGGGCAGGTCCTTCTTCGGCCAGGAACTCCAGCTGGAACGGGGGGATGAGAATCCTGTCGCGGTGCTGCAATGGCTCGCGCTGGACCTTGACGGCGTTCAGCTGCACACCGCTCTTGCCCCCGGCGTCCTCCACGTAATAGACGCCGTCGACGCGGACGATCCTCGCGTGCCGCCGGCTGACCCCCTTGTCGACCAGCTGGATCTCGCACTCCGACGAGCGGCCGATCTCCAGGCTGGCCTTGTAGAGCGGGATCTCGCGCAGAATCTGCTGTCCCTGGCGTATCAGGATGCTGGCCATCGCCCTGCCCTTTTGTCATCGCGGCAGAGAGCAAGCGCGCATCCGACGTACGCCTTGCCCTGCCAGCTGGCACCAACACGAACCCGTTTTAATCGTCGCAATATAATAGCCGATAATGTTTTTTCCCCGCTCGGAGCCGACCGCCGCCATGAAGACGCTGCTTGCCGACAGGCTACGTTTCTCCGTATCTCGCTTGTTTCGAAGCAGGGGGCGCGCGCTGTGGGCATCGGCGCTGGTGTCCGTGCTGCTTGTCGTCCTCGCTGTTCCGGCTCGTGCAGAGGAGACGGGCGGGGGGAACGCGCTCGCGCGCGAGATGCTGTTGCGCGCCGACCGCATCCGCTTTCCGGATCAGGGATTCCGTGTCGACGTCACGATCACGACGACCCAGCCCGGCAGCGAGCCCGAGGTGCGCGCCTACCGGATCCTTTCGAAGGGCAACACGCGGACCCTGGTGCAGACGACCGCGCCTGCGATCGACCGCGACCAGATCCTGCTGATGCGCGACCGTGATCTCTGGGCCTTCCTCCCGAACCTGTCCCAGCCCATCAGGCTTCCGCTCGCGCAGCGGCTGACCGGGCAGGTGGCGAACGGCGATCTCGCGCGCGCCAATTTTTCCGGCGACTACGAGCCGACGTTGCTGCGCAGGGAAACGATCGACGGCGAGACGTACCAGGTGCTGCAGCTTGACGCCGTGGACAAGTGGGTGACCTACCGGCGCGTGATCTACTGGGTCAACGCAAGCAGCTTCAGGCCGTTCAGGGCCGAGTACTACGCCCTTTCCGGGCGCTTGCTCAAGACCGCGCGCTACCAAGATTTCAAAAGTCTGGGTGGAGCGATTCGCCCGACGCGCCTGGTGATCGACGATGCGCTGCGGCAGGGCAACCGTTCCATCCTCGAATACAGCAACATGGTCGAGCGCGACCTGCCCGACAAGGTGTTCACCAAGGACTACCTGAAGAAGCTGGTTCCTTGAGCGCCGCCCGGCACCGCGCCGCCGCCGGCACTTACACGTTGTGGCGCAGCGCGTCCACGACGCCAAGCCGTGAGGCGCGGCGCCCGGGCAGGACGGCGGCGAACACGGCGGCAAGCATGCCGATCGCTGCCGCCGTGAGCAGCACGGCCGGCACCACCCGGATGCTTGCGATGTAGCCGATGTTCGAGCCGGGCGGCGGCGGCATGGGAAGGCCGATGGCCGAAATGATGCCGGCGAGCGCGACCCCGATGCCGACGCCGAGCGCGCCGCCCCCGCACCCGAGCAGGACGTTTTCCAGCATGATCAGCTTGAAAAGCTGAACGCGCCGCAGGCCGACCGCGAGGAGCGTCCCGAACTCGCCGGTGCGCTCGAAGAGCGTCATGTTGATGGTGCTGGCGACGCTCAGCACGAGCATCAGCAGGATGATGAACTGCAGGGCCCCGAACTGCCGCTTGTAGAGCGCGACGGTCTTGCCGTAAAAATCGGCGAGCTGGTACCAGGTCTTGACCTCGTAGCCCTGCCGCTCGAGCTGGTGGCGGAGGGCGCCGGCCACCTCGTCGGTGGCGGCGGTGTCGTCGAGCTGCACGACCAGGCTGTGGACGGCTGGCGTCGCCAGCAACTCCTGCGCCGCCGCCAGGGGAATCCGCACGGCCCGGTCGTCGTAATCCCTGGAAAAGGTGCGGAACACGCCGACAACCTGGACTTCGACCGTGTTGAGCGCGCCGTCGGGCGTCGTGACCATCAGGGTCAGGTAACTGCCCGGCTTCAGTTGCAGCGCCGCTGCGACGCCTTCGCCGATCGCCGCGCCATAGGCGTCGCCGTCCTGCAGCATGCGCCCGGCGACCAGCGTCGTGGCAGTGCCGAGGCGCGCCTCCTTGCCCGGCTCGATCCCCTCGCCAAGAATCGGCAGGTCGGCCTGGCCGTTGTTGGCGAGGCCGGAGAAATTGAGCCGCGCCATGACCTCGCGGACATGGCCGGCCTGTCGCAGCGTCGCGATCACGTTGCGTGGCTCGCCGATGAAATAACGGGACGGATCCCGCTGACCGTGTTCGAGGTAGCCGCGGCGAACGATCTGCAGATGGCCGAGGCGCGAGTGAATCGTCGACTCGCGCAACTGGACGAAGGTGTCCTCGATGAATCCGCCGCTGATGATGATGGCGGTGACGCCAGTGACGATCGCCGCCAGCGTCAGGGCGGTCCGTCCGCGGTTGCGGAAGATGTTGCGGAAGGCGAGCTTGAACATGGTGGACGGGGGGTCAGATGTTGTGTCGCAGCGCGTTGACGATCTCCTGGCGCGACGCCTTCCAGGCCGGGTAGAGCCCCGCGAGCAGCGTGGTCAGGAACGCGATCGAGAAGGCGCTCGCCAGGAGGCCGGCCGTGACCCGGATGGCCCCGGTATAGCCCTCCTCCATGCCGGGAGGCGGCGGCATCGGAATGCCGACCGCCGAGATCAGGCTGGCCAGCGCATAGCCGATCGCGATACCGACGAGCCCGCCGGCGACGCCGAGCAGGAAGCCCTCCGCGGCGAACATCTGCAGGACCTTCCGGCGTTTGAGTCCGATCGCCAGCAAGGTGCCTACCTCGCCGGTCCGTTCCATCACGCTCATGATGAGCATGTTGGAGATGCTGAGCACGATGATCAACCCGATGATGAGGCGCAGGACGTTGATCTGCTGGGTGAAGAGCGCGACCGTCTTGTTGTAGAAATCGGCGTGCGCATACCACGGGACGAATTCAAGGCGGCTCCGGCTCTCCGGGAAGCGCGCCCGGAATTGCGCGAGAAAGTGATCGGTCTGCCCGGTTTCGCGGAGCAGGACCAGCCACGCATGCGCGCCGCGCACGCGCAGCAGGGACTGCGCTTGCTCGAGCGGCAGGCGCAGGGCCGCGTTGTCATAGGCTTGATTGGTGCTCGTGAAGATGCCGGCGACCCGGGCCTCGATCGCATTCATCCCGCCGCCCTTGGCCGAGGTGAGCAAGGCCACCTTGTCGCCGGGCCGGACGCCGAGATTGCGCGCGAGGCCGTGGCCGAGTATCACCTCGGCGGCATTCGGGCCGGAGAGATCATGTCCCTGCATGATTCGCAGCCCCTTGCTGAGTTCGGCTTCCCTGGCGGGGATGACGCCCTCCGCGAGAAAGCCGACGGTGGTCTCGCCGTGGCTGATGAGTCCGCTCACCTTGAGGCGCGGCGCGACCAGCTTCACCCCGGGCGTGGATTCCAGTTCCTTCAAGACCGGCGAATTTTCCGGCAGCAGGTAGGCAAGCGGATCAGCCACGCCTCTGCTGAAGTAGCCGGGGCGCACGACCTGGATGTGCCCCGACTGGAACTGGATGGTACCTTCCCGCATTGCCCAGAATATCCACTGGATGAATCCTTCGGCGAGTACCATGGCGATGACGCCGACCGCGATGATGACCAGCGCAGTGAGCGCGCGTCGCCGGTTCCGCAGCAGGTTGCGCTGGGCGACTCGGAAATTGGCAGCCAGGTCGGATAGGTGTTCCACGAGGGATTCTTGCATGTCGGTATGCCCGTGCGGTCAACCAATTTAGTATATTTCGCGGACATGGGGAAACGGTGCCCGGGCGCTCCGGGGGGACGGCTATCGCGTCCGGGGCGACGGGCCAAGGGGCGAGCAGCCATGAAGGGGAGCAAATCCGCAATGGTGAAGGCGTGACCGGGATGACTCCCGCGAGGCGTCGCATTCTGTTCATCGCCGAGGCGGTCACCTTGGCGCATGTCGCACGCCCTCTTTCCCTGGCGCGGACGCTCGATCTTTCGCGCTATGAGGTGGTCTTCGCGTGCGACGGGCGTTTCGACAGGCTGCTCGATATGCCGGGCTTCACCCGCCTTCCGCTCGAGTCCATATCAAGCAGCCAGTTTCTCGAGGCCTTGGCACGCGGAAGCCGGCTTTACAGCAGGGCGACCCTCGATGCCTATGTCCAGTCCGACCTCGAACTGATCCGGACCTGCCGTCCGGACGTCATCGTCGGCGACTTCCGCTTGTCGCTCTCCGTGAGCGCGCGGCTCGCCGGCACGCCCTATGTCACCGTCAGCAATGCCTATTGGAGCCCCTACGCGTGGCCGCGCTTTACCGTCCCCGAACTGCCGATGCTCAGGGTCACCGGCGAGCGGCTCGGACAGCGTCTCTTCGACGTGGTGCGCCCCTGGGCCTTTCGCTACCACGCGCTCCCGCTGAACCAGCTGCGCAGGCAATACGGGCTGCCGGCCCTTGGGCTCGATTTGCGGCGGGTGTATACGGATGCGGACTACACGCTGTACGCGGATATTCCGCAACTGGTTCCGACTTTTGGCCTGCCCGAGACGCATGCCTATGTGGGCCCCACCCTGTGGTCGCCGGCCGGCGCCTTGCCCGCGTGGTGGGATACGTTGCCCGACGACAAACCGGTCGTCTACGTCACCCTCGGCAGTTCCGGCCACGCCGGCATGTTGCGGACAGTGCTCAAGGAACTGGCCGGCCTGCCTGTGACCGTCGTCGCGGCGAGTGCCGGCAAGGAGGTGCCGGTGGGCATCCCGGCAAATGCCCACGTCGCGGATTTCCTGCCGGGGGAGGAAGCTGCCCGGCGGGCTGCGATGGTGATTTCGAACGGGGGAAGCCAAACCAGCTATCAGGCGCTTGCGCAGGGCAAGCCGGTGATCGGCATCCCGTCGAACCTGGATCAATACCTGAACATGCACTACGTCGAGGCGACAGGTGCCGGACGCATGATTCGCACGGGATCCGTCGCCGGCTCGATTGCCGATGCGGTTCGAGACATGCTGGGGAATGCGCGCTATGCGGCAGAGGCGGACCGGCTGCGGCAGGCCATCGCGGATTATCCTTCCCGCCCCGCCTTCGAGGCCGTGCTTGCACGAGCCGCCGGCGCAGCGGAAGGATCAGGTGGAGCGTGAGGCACGCGGCGCAGCGCGGGATGCAGAATGACCGTACGGAGCCGTCCACGCCCCACGCCAGGGCGCGGCGGCGAGCCATGCGGGTGTTGTCGTCAATCGGGGTAAGCGATGCGTAAGATCGGTATCGGAGAAATCGTGCTTTTCCTCGTGCTGCTCGGCGGCGTGCTCGGCGTGACATTTTTCACGACACGATTCCTGCTCGGCACCCTTCCGCTTGGCGACTTCCGCGGTGTCATCCTTGTCGTTGCAGGCGTGCTCATCTTCTATGTCTTCGCGTTCGTCGTCTATCGGCTGTTCATGTTCGTCATGCCGCTTCGCGAGGGAGAAATTGCCGAAAAATCGCGCGAGGAGTTCGGTTACCACGTCTATGTGCTGTTCTACCTGCTCCTGTTCTATCCGTTGATGCGCAGCGGCGTTGTTCCGATTCCCGTGATGCGCCTCGTCTACTTGGCGCTGGGCGCACGCCTGGGGGCGAACACCTTCAGCGCCGGAATCATCCTCGACCCCCCGTTCATCGAAATCGGGGCCAATTCGGCGGTGGGGCAATATGCCTTGCTGGTGCCGCACGTGATCGAGGGCCGGCGCTTGGCCCACTACAGGATCGTCATCGGCAATAACGTTACGGTGGGCGCCCATGCGGTGGTACTTTCCGGCGTGACCATCGGGGACGATGCCATCGTCGCCACGGGTGCGGTGGTTCCGAAGGGAACCCGGATTGGAGCCGGCGAGGTTTGGGGGGGGGTTCCGGCCCGCCTGATTCGTGGCGGACAGGAAGTCGAATGAACGCGCAACGACGCGGCGGGCGGGATGCGGCCGCCGGAAACGTGAGTTGGGAGAGGCCTGATGGCAAGCTGCGATGTGTGTAACGTGTGCGATTCGCCCGGAACGTTTGCCGGCGCAAGTGACGTGGCGCCGGTGGCATGCAACGTCCGGGCCTTCGCGAACGACACGTTCACGTTCTGGCGCTGCCCGAACTGCCGGTCATTGCACTGTCGCGAAGATGCGGACCTCGAACGTTACTATCGGGCATATCCCGTCAAGAGCCACGTTCTCGATTTCTGGGCGCGGGCGGCCTACCGCAACCTGCTGCGGCGTCTCGCCCGTGCGGGGCTTGCCGGCGGCATGTCGATTCTCGATTATGGCTGCGGCCCCGGCTTGCTGGTTCGTTTTCTCGGGGAGCAGGGGTTCTCGTCCGTCACCGGCTACGATGCCCATGTCGCCGAGTTTGCCGATCGGGCCGCGCTCGACGGGACGTACGATTGCGTAATTGCCCAGGACGTCATCGAACATGCGGACGATACCAGGGGATTCCTGCTCGATCTGCTCAAGGTGTTGAAGCCGGGCGGGATGCTCGCGATCGGAACGCCGAACGCGGCGGGAATCGATCTCGCCCGCCCGGAAACGTTCTCGCTTTCGCTCCACCCTCCGTATCACCGGCATCTGCTGTCCGAACAGGCCTTGCTCGACCTGGCGAGCAGCGTGGGACTCGAGCCGCTGGCGCGCTATCGCCGGTTCTATTACGACACGCTGTGGCCCACCGTGAACTATCGGTTCCTGCGGGCTTACGTCCGGCGCGCCGGCAACGTTCTCGATGCCGCATTCGAGCCGCCTCGGGTCGGCTTGGTGCTCACTTCGCCCCTTCTCTGGGCCCACGCGCTGCTCGGGTATTTCTATCCGCCGCGCTCCGAGATGATGGTGGTCTTTCGTCGTCGGCCCCCGGAATCCGCTTGAATGGAATCGGCGGCCCCGTGACCCAGGCGAGTCCGTTCGTGCTTTGTGCTTGACCTTGCCGAGGACTCGATTGCGTGTGACACACCGACTGGCGCATGAGGCCGGAAAAAGGAAAAAGCCGCGGATGAACCGCGGCTTTTTCTTTGGTCAGCCACCCTGCGATGGCTGGTGGGGCCAGGCTCAGGCGGAGCGGCGACGCGAGGCGCTGACGCCCAGAGCGGCCAGGCCCAGGCCGAGCAGCGCAAGGGAGCCCGGCTCGGGAACCGTAAACGACTGGTTCGCGTCGGCCTGGAAGATGAAGCTTGCACCATCGAAGGGAGCGCCGTTCACCGTGCCCAGCGTGCCCACGGTCGTGATGCCGCCGGCCGTGCAGGTGCTGGTGTCGGTGTTCATGCACTGCGACGGGTCGACCTGATTGAACGGGGCGACCTGCGAGGTGTTGAACAGAGAGAGGATCAGCATCTGCGCCACGTTGAGGTCGGGGAAGTAGTTGCCGTTCACCGAATCGACAACGAAGGTCAGGTCGCTCGCACCCGAGCCGGTGACGGATTGCTGACCGCTCCAGTTGTCGGCCTTGCCTGCGCCACCTTGGTCCAGCAGGACCGGCGTCGAGTTCGACACGCTGAAGTTGCTGCTGTCCGTGTGTGCCAGATGGCCGCTCAGGATCGGCGCGCCATTGACAAAGCCGGCGCCGGTGAGGTTGTTGCCGATCGCGCTGGTTGCGTAGATGTTGAAGTAGTTGACCGGGTTGGTGGGGTCAAAGGTGAACGTCGCGGTCGTGCCGGCGACGGAGTTAACGCGCTCGCCGAAGCCCATGATGGCCGTGAAATAGTTGCCGCCCAGGCCGTTCATGAACAGCGGGGTGGTGTCGGCCGCCTGCATGGTCCCCAGATTCGCCTGGTAGTACAGGGTGAAGGCGGTGGAACCGCTTCCCAGAACGTAGTTGTTGACAGCCTGAGAGCCGTTCTGTGCGTATGCGGTGCCGGGCGCCCAGTCGATGATGCTGACACCGGCAATATCGCCAGAAGAACCAGCCGTGCCGGTCGGGTCGAACGTGAAGTCCAGCGCGTGGGCGCTGGCCGATGCGCCGAGGGCGGCCACAACAGCGAGTGAAATCAGATTGAGCTTCATTTTTGCCTCCATGCCTGACATATGTGTTTAGTGCGAAGAAGGAATTTCACCCTCTACCGATTTTGTGTCGCCTCTGCGTCGGCGTCCTGCGCACAAAACAAAGCATGGGGCGTGCCAGTGAAAAAAAATTACGTCAAATCATATGGTTGTGTTTTTCATCCGGCGCCCGCAGTGTGTCGACTGTAAAAAAAATCGACAGTGTGGCCGCGGGGGCGGGGTGATGGAAACGCGACGGCAGATCGGGACACGACTTGGACACCATGCGGCGGGAGGCCGGTCCGGCACGCGGGTCTCGCACATGGCGCTTGCCGACACGGCGGGGCCCATACGACGTCGGGTAGAACGATGACGGCCCCGGGCGGCCGCGCTTGGGGCCGGGCTGCATGCCGGCGTGCCCGGGCGGGCACGGACGAGGGCGGCTACCGCAGCGTGGCGAGGAGCGCGCGCGCGTCCTTCTCGAGCGAGAAGGGGCGGCCTGATTTGAGGATCTGCTCCAGTTCCTTGCGGGCGCCGGCCGAATCGCCCGTCTTCACGAGGGCGGCGGCGAGATGGTAGCGGACTTCCGGCAGCCGGGTTCTTGCCGCGGCCTGTCGCAGCAGCTGCAGCGCGCGTGTCGGGTTGCCCTGCTCCAGCAGCAGCCAGCCGTAGGTGTCGAGCACGATCGGGTTGTCGGGTGCAAGCTGGTAGGCCTTTTCGGCGATGCCCACGGCGCGCGGGTCCTTCTGCTTCGCGTAGGCCAGCGCAAGGTTGTTCAGCACCGGGACGTTGGCGGGACTCTTGCCGATCACGTATTGATACTGCTCGATCGCCTGGGGGTAGCGTCCGGATTTGGCGTAGGTTTCCGCGATATAGGCGCGGATCTGGAGATCGCCCGGGTGCTTTGCGAGCCAGGCGAGCAGCGCGTTCTCGGCCTGGGCGCCTTGCCCGGCGAGACTCAGCGCCTGGTGCAGCTTCATTGCAAAAAGACCGCTGTTGCCGATTTCAAGCGCCTTCGCGTAGGCCTTCGCCGCCGCAGGGTACTGTTTCTGCGCCATCAGGATGTCGCCTTCGAGGCCGGCGCCCAGGGGAATGCCCGGATTGGCCTGTTGGACCTGCCGGGCCAGCGCCAGCGCCTCGTCATACTGGCCCGTCTGCGTGTCCAGCAGGATCAGGGCCGTCTGGGCGTCCCGGAACCCGGGCTTGAGATCCAGCGCGCGCTTGAGCGAGGCACGCGCACCGATCTTGTCCTGGTTCAGGCTCTGGACGCTCGCGAGCCGCGCATAGGCGAGGGCGGAGCGCGGTGCCAGATTGACCAGGCTGTTGTAGGTGGCGAGGGCGTCGGTTTTCCGGCCGATCGCCAGCTGCGTCGCACCGAGCAGGTCGAGAACATCGGGATTGCCCGGGTTGTTGGCCTGCGCCTTCTGGGCGACGGCCAGCGCCTTGGCGGGATCCTTCGACTTCAAATGGTACGCCGTGAGCAGGCGGTACGGCTCCAGCAGCAGGGGCTTCGCCTGGATGGCCTTTTCCATCCACTTGACGTAATCCTTGGGCTTCCCGGCAAACATCGACAAGTCGGCAAGATTCATCATGGCGCCGGCGTTGTTCTTGTCGGCGGCCAGTATCTTCTCGAAGCGCGCGGCCGCCGCCGCAGGATTCTTGTCGGCGAGATCGAGGTTGGCGAGGTTTTCGGCCGCGGGCAGGTAGGTCGGTAGCACCGCCAGGGCTGCCTCGAAGCTCTTGCGTGCGTTGGCGACGTCCTTTTTGCCGAGATAGGCGCCGCCCTTCAGGTTGTACAGAAGCGGGTTGTTGGGCTGGGCCTTTTCCCAGGACGCGGCGGCAGCCAGCGCCTTGTCATATTCCTTGCGCTGCAGGTAGGTCACGACCAGCATCGCGTCGGCCTTGACCTGTCGGGGATCCAGCGCAACGGCCGACTCCAGCGCCGTAATTGCGCTGTCGACATCGCCGGCGCCCAGATGGGCGTAGGCCAGTCCCGTCCGCACCGTGGCATTCCTGGGTTCGGTGGCCGCGGCGCGGTCGAGGAATTCGGTGGCTTTGCCGAAGTCCTTGGTCTGGCTGTAGGCGGTTCCGGCGAGTGCCAGCAGCAGCGGGTCATCGGGACGCTTGGCGAGCTGCGTGTTGAGGATGCGCAGGGCGTCCTGCGGCTGATTCAGCTTGAGCTTGGTCGCCGCGAGCACCGTGCTTGCATAGCCGTGGTCCGGGAATCGGGCAAGAAAGCGGGACAGGTCCTGGTTGGCCTGCTCGTAGGCGCCGAGCGAGAACGAGACGGCGCCGGAGAGCAGGACACTTGGCATGTGGTCCGGCATGTTGCGCAGGATCTCCTGCAGTTCGCTGTCGGCCTGCCGGAACTTCTGCATGCGGAAATTCACCATGGCCTCGTTGTAGCGGACCCGGACATTGCCGGGATTGGCCTTGCGCGCCTCGTGCGCTTCGGCGGCCGCCTTTGCGAGATCGCCGTCCCGCAGGTACAGCCAGATGAGCCCGGAGGAGGCCTGGACATGGCCGCGATCGATGGATTCCGCCTTCAGGAAGGCGTCCTTCGCTGCCTGGGCATCGTTGCGGGCAAGCTCCAGATTTCCCAGCTGTGCCCATGTGTTCGCGTCGTTCGCGTCGATCTTCAAACCGGCGTCGAGTTGCGCCTTGGCCTCGTCCAGCTTGTTGTGCGCCATCGAACAGACCGCGAGATCGCGGTAGGCGGGCGCATACGCCGCGTATGCCTGCCTGGCATCCTGGAACAGGCTGCACCCCTCATCCCAATGGCCCAGCCCGAGCTGCGCCTCGCCGCGCTGGCGCAGGATCTTGGCGCGGTTGATCGGCGACGTGTTCGGTCCGGCCTGGATCTGTGCCAGCGTTTCCTTGTAGTGCCCCTGGAGCAGCAGCGCTTCGCCGAGCAGGACCTTGATCGACTCATCGCCGACGCCGAGCGCGCGCGCGCGCTCCAGCTCCTTTTCGGCCTCGGCCCCCATCTTGCTTCTGACGTAGGTCTCCCCGAGCATCCATCTCGCCTGCGCGTTGTTCGGATCTTTCTGGATGGCGCTCTTGAGATCGATGATGCTCGCCTTGGTGTCGCCCTTCGCCTGCGCGGCCTTGGCGCGCTCGATGAGGTCCTCCGCCGTGGTATGCATCAGCTTGTCGCAGCCCGGGAGGGCGACGGTGCCGAGCGTGGCGATGAGCAGCGCGGATGCGATGGGTCGGAGTTGCATGGCTTCCCCTATCTCGAATTCAAGGTTTGCATGAGCGACAGGGCGGCCGGCTTCTGGCTGAAGTCGAGGCCGCTCTTGATGAGCTGATCCAGTTCCAGCCGAGCGCGCGCCGTATCGCCGCTCTTCGCGAGCGCGGCCGCGTAATGGTACTGGATGTCTCCGGCATCCGGCGCTTTGGTCAGCGCTTGCCGGAGGAGCTTGATGCCGCGCTCGGTCTGCCCGCGCTGGACCAGGATCCAGCCCAGCGTGTCCATGACGGTGGGGTTGTCGGGCTTGAGCTTGAGGGCCTGCTCGGCATACCCGAGCGCGCGGCCGTCATTCATTTCGGAAAGCGACCAGGCAAGATTGTTGAGCACGACCAGGTTGTCCGGCGCGCTCTTGTTCAAGACAAGATACTGTTCGGAGGCTGCCCTGTACTGGCTACGCTTGAGCAGGCTCTCCGCCAGGGCGGCGCGAACGCGGACATCCTGCGGATGGGTGGCGAGCCAGTCGGCGAGGTGCTTCTCGCCGGCTTCGGGACGGCCGGCGGCGGTGAAGACCTCGAGCTCGCGAATCAGCAACGGCCCCGATGGAGCAAGGCGCTGGGCGCGGTCGTAGGCGCTCAGGGCGCCGGCATAGTCCTTGCGCGCATAGGCGGCATCCCCCTCAAGCGTGAAGCCGGCCGGCGAATCGGGCTTTTGCTTCTGGATCTGGCGGGCGATGGCGAGCGTGCTGTCGAAGTGCGTGCGCTGGATTTCGATTCCGCCCAGCATCAGTTGCGCCTCGAGGAAATCGGGCTGGATGCGCAGCGCGTCCTGCAGGTTCCGCGCCGCCCCATCGAGATCCTTCGCGGCGATTTGCGCGGCGGCGAGCTTGGCGAGCGGGGCCGGCTGGCGCGGCTGCAGTTCGACGAGCTTCTTGTAGCTTCCTTGCGCGTTGGGCATGTCGCCGAGCGCGAGTTGCGTGGCGCCGAGTAGATCCAGTGCGGCCGGGTCGTCTGGATGCGCGTCGACGGCCTCGCGCGCCATCGCGAGCGCCTTGTTCCGGTTTCCTTTCGCGAGGAGGTAGCGCGACAGGGCAAGGCGTGGCGCCAAAGCCTGTGGATGGACCGCGGCTGCCTTTTCCAGCCAGCTTACGTATGTCTTCTCGTCACGTCGGCGCAAGCCGAGATCGGCCAGCGCCAGCATCGCATTGAGGTTCTTCGGATCGGCCTTGAGGACGCTCTCGAAGCGTCCTGCCGCATTTGCCGGCTGGCTGTCCGCGAGATCGAGCTGCGCGAGATTGGCTGCGGCCGGGAAGAATGCCGGTTCGAGCTTGACGGCCTGATCGAAGCTGTCGCGTGCGCGCGCCGTGTCGCGCTTGCCAAGATAGGCGGCGCCCCGGTAGTTCCACGTCGCCGCACCGGGGCCCTGCTTCTTTTCAAGCGCCGCGATGCTCGCCAGTGCGGCGTCGAACTGCTTGTCTTCGAGTTGACTGAGAATGATGACCGTACCCGCGCGGCTGCCACCCTCCATGCCGGCTGCGGCATGCAGGTCGGTCATCGCGCGGCTGTCGCCCTGGGCGAGGCGGGAAATGCCGAGTTCGGTGCGAATGGCGGCGCTTGCGGGGTCGCGCTTCGCGGCTTCTTCGAAGTATGCCGAGGCCTTGGCGAAGTCCTTGCGCGCCAAGGCGATTTCCCCCGCCACGATCAGCACGCCGGGGTCCTGGGCGGCCGTCCGCAGCGCCGGTGCGAGGGTGCTCGCCGCGTCGTCCATGCGGCCCTGGCGCAATTGGGAGGCAGCCAGCATGCGCACGGCATACAGGTTGTTCGGGGTTGCCGCGACCACCTTGTTGAGATACGTCTCGGCCATTTGCGGATTGCCGAGGGCATATTCGATCGAGCCACCCAGCAGCAGCGCGGGCAGATAGTCCGGCGCAGCCTTCAGTACCGACGCAATCTCGTCGTGCGCGCGATCGGTGTGCTTCTCGCGGAAATCGATCAATGCCCGCGTGTAGCGTGCCTGTACGCTGCGGGGGCTGATCTTCAACGCAGAGTCGACCTCCTGTCGTGCGTCGTCCAGCTTGTTCTCCGTGATCGCGATCCCAGCCAGCGCCAGATGCGCGCCGCTGTGCATCGGATCGAGCCTGAGCACTTCGCGATAGACGGCCGCCGCCTCGGCGGGCTTGCCGGTGGTGCGCAGCACATCGCCCTTCAGCAAGAGGCTGTCGCGATGCCGGGGGTCGATGCGCAGCGTCTCGTCGAGTTCCTGCATGGCCTGGCCGGGGTCCTTGTCGGCCAGCGCGAGCTGCGCGAGTGCGAGATGAACGTCGGCATTGTCGGGCGCTGCCTGCAGTGCATGCTGCAGCGACTTGCGGGCATCATCCTTGCGCCCGACGCCCAGTTCGGCCGTGGCGCGCAGCGCCTGCAGCGTGATGCTGTCGGGGTCATTACCGGCTGCCGCGGGCAATTCGTCCAGCACGCGCTGGAAGGCACGCTGCCCCAGCAGCGCCCGCGCGATCATCGGATTGACGACGTTGGCGGCCATGCCGGCTTCGCGGGCGCGGCGGAATTCCTTCTCCGCACTGGCGAGGTCGAGCTGGGCGAGATAGAGCTTGCCCAGCTCGAAGCGGGCCTCGGCATTCCGCTCGTCCTTCGCGACCGCATTCTTCAGCTCGATCGTCGCCGTCTTGTAGTCGCCTGCCGCCAGCTTGGCACGGGCGTCCTTGAGCAGCTCCGCGCTGTCCTCGCCGCCGCACGCGACGAGCAATCCTGCGGCGAGGATGAGGGCGGGCAGGGAACGCGCTGCAGGCACGGACGTCATGGTAAGGCTCTCCTCGTATCGTTGCGGGGCGGCCGACAAGGCCTTACTTCATGCCGATCTTGGCCATCAGGTCGTAAAGGGTGGGGCGGGTGATCCCGAGAAGCTCCGCCGCTTGCGCGATGCTGCCGTCACTGTGTGCCAGGGCGCGGCTGACAGCCTGCCGCTCGGCATGCTCACGTGCCTGGCGCAGATTGAACGGCTGCGGCTCGGCCTCTCCCAGCTCGAGTCCGAGATCGGCCGCCGTGATCTGGGTGCCGTCGGCCATGATCGCGGCGCGCTTGATCAGGTTTTCCATTTCGCGCACATTGCCCGGCCAGGCGTGGGCCTCCAGGACGCTCAGCGCATCGGCGGTGAATCCGCGGAGGGTGCGCCCCAGCTCGCGGGCATAGCGATCCAGGAAGGCCTGGGCCAGCAGGACGGCATCACCCGGGCGCTCGCGCAGCGGGGGGATCTTCACCGATATCTCGGAGAGCCGGTAATACAGGTCCTCGCGGAAATTGCCCTCCTGGATCATCGCGGCGAGATCGCGGTGCGTCGCGCAGACGACCCGGACGTCGACCGGGATTTCGCCGCGGCCTCCCAGCCGTTCGATCACGCGCTCCTGCAGAAAGCGCAGCAGCTTGGCCTGCAGGGGCATCGGCAGGTCGCCGATCTCATCGAGGAAGAGCGTGCCTTCGTTGGCATATTCGATGCGGCCGATCGTCTGCTTGGCTGCGCCCGTGAACGCACCCTTCTCGTAGCCGAACAACTCGGACTCCAGCAGCGTGTCGGGGATCGCGGCGCAGTTGATGGCGACGAAGCGCTTGCCCGCCCGCGGCGACAACTCGTGCACGCCGCGCGCGAGCACCTCCTTGCCGGTGCCGGATTCACCGAGCAGGAGCACGGTGGCGTTGGCCGGGGCGACCTTTTCGATGGTGCGGCAGATCTTCAGCATCGGCTCGCTGCTGGTGATGAGGCCCTGCAGCGAGGAGCGGGACTGCTGCGCGAGCAGCTGGCGGTTTTCGCGCTCCAGCGCGTGGAGATGCAGGGCACGCGCGATCATCAGGGCGAGGACGTCGGGGTCGAACGGCTTCTGGAAGAAATCGTAGGCGCCGAGATGGATCGCCTTCACCGCATTGCTGCGGTCGAGGTTGCCGGTGACGACGATGACCTTGGTGGCGGGCGCGAGCGACAGGATCTGCTGCAGGGCGGCGAGGCCCTCGGTGGCGCCGTCGACGTCCGGCGGCAGGCCGAGGTCGAGCAGCACCACCGGCGGTTCGTGGCGGCGCAATTGCGCGATGGCGCTGTCCCGATCGGCAGCGACCACCAGCTCATAGTCGCCCAGGCTCCATTTCAGCTGCTTCTGCAGTCCGGGGTCGTCTTCTACCAGCAGTATTTTTTCTTTGGCGTCGCTCATGCGGCGTCTCCTCCTCCAGCAGGTGCATTATGGTCCAGCGGCAGGCTGAGGCGGAAGTGGGTGCCGCGCCCCGGCACGCTGTCGACTTCGACGCTGCCCCCCAGGGCACGCAGCGTCTCGCGGCATTCGTACGCGCCGATGCCCATGCCCGCGCCCTTGGTCGAATCGAACGGCTGGAACAAGCGGGTGCGAATGAAGTCGTCGTCCATGCCGCTGCCGCTGTCGATGACCTCGATCAGCGCACGGCCGCCCTGCTCGCTGCCGCGCAGCGTCACCTGTCCGCTCGCCGGTGTGGCCTCCAGCGCGTTCTGCAGCAAATGGCCGATCGCACGTGCGAGCTGGTCGCGGTCGGCGCGTACGCGCAGCGATGACGACGGCAGTTCCACCGTCGGGCGCAGCTTGAAAGCCTGCTTGCTGGCTGCGGCCTCCTTCAGGACGTCGGCCAGCGGAACGGATTGTGCGACCGCCGTTTCGCTGCCGCGACGCAGCTGCGCGAGCACCTTGTTCATCCGGGTGACGGCGTTCTCCACCGTGTCGAGCATGTCCGCCTGGAACTCGGGCTTGTGCTTGTGCTTCTCGGCGTTCGCGAGCAGCAGGGACAGCTGCGCGACGAGGTTTTTCAGGTCGTGGATGACGAAGGTCGTGGTGCGGTTGAAGGACTCGAACTGGCGCGCCACGATCAGCTGGTTGGATGCGCGCATTTGCGCCAGGTGCGCCGCGGCCTGGCGGGCCGCCACCTTGAGCAGGTCGCTGACTTCCCAGTTGAAGCTGACGTTTCCCAGCGAATGCTTGAGGACGACGAAGCCGAGCAATTCGTCGTGCAGCATCAGCGGCACCACCAGCCAGGCATTTGCCGCGCTGCGCAACCACGCCGGCGGCTCGAGGTCGCCATAGAGGTCCGGGCGCACCTTCATTTCGTCGAGATCCACGACCCATTGCTTGTCTGCAAGCCAATGGATGAACGGGGAGGCGTCCGGCTCGATTCCCTGGATGTCGGCCCAGTTCCAGTGGCTGGCGCGCTGATAGCCGGCATGGCCCTCGCGCATCCAGAGTGCGCCGCCCGGGCTTTCGAGCAATCGGGCAAGCGCCTCGACGGCCCGTTCGCACAACTGTTCGCCGGGCTTTCCTTCGGTGAGGGTGCGGGTGAACTTGAGCCACTCCTCGCGATAGTCGTAGCGGTAGCTGAAGAAGTGCTTCGACAGGAACACGCGCAGGCGCGCACGCAGCGTGCCGGAAAACATCAGCAGGATCAGCAGCATCGCGGCGGCGAAGACGAACACCGTCTGCATCACGTCGCCCCATGCGCCACCGAACAGGCGCAGGTAATAGCCGGCGCCGGCCATCAGCAGCAGATAGATCCCGGCTCCGAACAGGCTTGCGGTATGGAAGGCCATCCTGCGCGAAAGGCCGACCGGTGCGGCCCATTCGGGATTGCGGGCGGCGGAGACCGCGACCAGCGGCGTAACGAGCGCGGCCACGTAGCCGCGCGCGGCCCAGGCCTGTGCGTCCATTGCGTAGAACAGCGCCGCGTGGACGTAGAGATAGAAGTCGTAGACGAACAGCCCGCCCAGCCCGAGGCAGAGAAACTTGATTGCCCAGCGGTCTTCCGGCCGGGTGCTGCGATAGACCTGTTCGGTGAGCACCAGTCCCATGACGGTGAGCAGAACCAGCCCCATGTTGCCGGCCCAGACCGCCACCAGCGGGCGGCTCGGCGCGAGGCCGGGATACAGGCTTGCGACGAGCAGGTAGCCGACGAGGACGGTACTGGCGGCGCGGATGACGCGCAGGGGCGTGGGCAGGCGGGCGCCGGGCGGCAGGCGCAGGTGCAGGATGTAGAACATCAGGGCGAGCCAGGCACCGTCGCGGGCGACCTCGAAGGCGAGGCCGAGCCAGGGCTGGACCCCTCCCAGCGCGGTGAGCGCAAGCAACGCCCCCCATGCGGCGCTGATGCCGGTGGCGAGGACAAGCAGGCGTCCCTGGGGGCGTCGCCGCCAGCTGGCGACGATCAGGCCGGATAACGCGAAGTAGGCGAGGGCCGCCAGCCCATAGCCGACGGCGGCCAGGAGAAGCAGGGTGTCGGGCATGGTCGGGTCGCGGCGCGTGCGTCCTCAGCGCACGCCTTTCCCCCAAAGCACGACCTGGGCGGTCTGGAACAGGATCATGAGGTCCAGAAACAGGCTGTGATTCTTGACGTAGTAGAGGTCGTATTGCAGCTTGTGCATGGCGTCCTCGTCGGAGGCGCCGTAAGGGTAGCGCACCTGCGCCCAGCCGGTGATGCCCGGCTTCACGGTGTGGCGGACGCCGTAATAGGGAATCTTCTGCGTGAGATCCTGCACGAAATAGGGGCGCTCCGGGCGCGGTCCGACGAAGCTCATGTCGCCCAGGAAGACATTGAAGATCTGCGGCAGCTCGTCGATGCGGGTACGGCGGATGAAGCGCCCGGTCAGGGTCACGCGGCTGTCGTTCTGGCCTGCCCAGCGCGGCTTGCCGTCCTTCTCGGCGTCGACGCACATGCTGCGGAACTTGAGGATGGTGAAGTTGCGGCAGCCCTGGCCGACCCGTTCCTGGCGATACAGGACGGGGCCCGGGCTTTCCAGCTTGATGAGGAGCGCCGCGATCGCCATGATCGGCAGGCATACGACGAGCATCGCGGCGCTCACCAGCAGGTCGAAGAGGCGCTTGGCGGTGTCCCGCAGCATGCCCTGGTGGAAGCCCTCGGACAGGATCATCCAGCTGGCGTTCATCGAATCGAGCTGGAGATGACCATTCTCGCGCTCGAAGAAACTCGACAGTTCAAGCACGCGGATCCCGTTCAGCTTGCAGCGAAGCAGGTCCTGAACCGGCATGCCGCCCCCGCGCCGGTCGCGCACGGCGAGAATGATTTCGCTGATCTGCAGCCGCTGGACCAGTTCGGGGAGCGGCTCGTCGGTGTCGAGAATACGGGCATGGTCGACGAAATGATGACTCCCGCCCATGGGCAGGTAGCCGACGACCTGGACGTTGCTGGTGCGCGAGCGCTTGGCCAGCATGGCCTCGATGTGGGCCGCCCGGCTGCCGGTGCCGATCACCAGGGTGCGCGTCTTGAGGGCGCCGACGCCGGCCCAGCGGATGAACAGCGCCCGGCTCAGCAAAATGCCCAGCAGGGCCAGGCCGAACGACAGCAGGAATGCCCCACGCCCGACCAGCAGGTCGGGAAAGAAATAGAACAGCAGGCTCATGGTGATGAGCCCGAGTCCGAAGCTCAGACCGAGGCGCTGGAGAAGGGCACGAATCCCCCCCTGCCATTCGAGGTCGTACAGGCCGCTGGCGGTCATCAGGCCGAGCATGACGATGGCGAAGGTCAGGGCCTTGGGCAAAAGCGGCGCGAGTTCCTTCGGGACCGTGTTTACGTCGAGAAAGCGCGCGCTCACCCCGGCATAGATCGAACCGCCGAGGATCAGCGCCTCGATCAGGACCAGCAGCAACAGGTTGAGCGGCACGTAGTGCCGGAAGAATCGAATCACGGCCCTTCACTCAAGCGGGAAGTTGGCACTTGTTCGAGCATCTTCCATGCCAGACATTGCCGCAATGCGAAGTGTCAAACGAGCGCCCGCACCTGGGGCAGGCGCAGCCGCCGGGGGCTTCCATCGGCCTGCAGCCGCTTCAGGTTGCGCAGCTCGGCGGCGGGGTAGACGAGCAGATCGACCCGCGCGCGGGGGTCGTCGATCGCGAAGCGGGGGTAGAGCCGCCCCCCGGCGTCGGCGGGACGGTATTCCCCCGCCTGGTAGGGGACGGGCATTCGCATCAGCAGGAATTCGAGGTCCTTCTGGTGGTCGGTGAAGAGTTGTAGGTTGATGTCGGCATGGGGTCCGGCCGTGCCGTTGAGCACGGGGCCGGTAAGGTGGGGGTCGAACGCGGCCAGTTGCTCCATGTACTCGATCGCAGTCTGCCGCAGCAGCATCAGCTGGGCCCGCGTTTCGTCGGTCTGGTAGATCGCCTGATAGCTGCGCAGCGCTTCTTCGATCTGCAGGTTGTCCGGCAGATTGCCGCTGTCGGATACACCCAGCTGGCGAGCCGCCTTGCGCTTGGCACTGCCGTAGTCGAGGCTGCCATCCTCGGCGAGCATGCGTGCGGCCGCGTGGGCGATGCGCCGCCGCAGGTCCTGATGCTTCATAACGGAGATCCCGGGAAGGCCGGTTCTGCGGGCGCCGTCGGCGCTTCGGGAGAGCTGCCGCCGGTGGCCGCCGGCGTGTCCGGCGGCGGGAATTCCTGGTAGAAATATTCGGTCATGCCGCCCGTATCGGCGCCCAGGATATTGCCAAGGAATTCGCCGATCGGATTGTCCGCGACGCGGGTGCCGGTGGCCGGGTCGATTTTCACGCTGATGATGCCGCTGGGCATGGTCCAGGTTTTTTGCGGCACGCCCTTGAGCGCCGTTCCCATGAAGTTGATCCAGATGGGGAGCGCGGATTGGGCGCCGGTTTCGCGCGCGCCGAGCGAGCGCGGCTGGTCGTAGCCCATCCAGGTGATCGTCACGAGGTCCGGTGTGTAGCCGGCAAACCAGGTGTCGCGCGCGTCGTTGGTGGTGCCGGTCTTGCCGGCGATGTCGCTGCGCCCGAGTCGCGCCGCGCTGGCGCCGGTGCCGTAGCGCACGACGTCCTGCATCATGCTCGTCATCAGCCAGGCGTTGCGCGGATCGATCACGCGCGGCGCGCCGCCGCCCGCCTTCTGCGGGCGCGCCTGCATCAGGAGGCGGCCGTCCTTGTCGTAGACCTTGTCGATCAGGTAGGGCTTGACGGCGAAGCCGCCATTCGCGAATACGCCGTACGCCGCCGCGAGCTGCAGCGGGGTGACGCTGCCGGCGCCCAGGGCCATGGTGAGGTAGGGCGGGTGGCGCGCGGGGTCGAAGCCGAACCGGCGGATGTAGTCGCGCGCGTATGCAGGGCCGATCCCCTGAAGAATCCGGATCGACACCAGGTTGAGCGATTTGGTGAGTGCGGTGCGCATGCGCACCGGCCCGCTGGTGTCGCCATCGTAATTCTGCGGCTCCCAAGCGGTGCCGCCGGCCTCGTCGGCGCTCAGCGTGAGCGGCATGTTGTCGATCATGGTGGCCGGCGTGTAGCCCTTCTCGAGCGCCGCCGAGTAGATGAAGGGCTTGAAGCTCGATCCCGGCTGCCGCCAGGCCTGCGTCACGCGGTTGAACTTGTTGCGGTGGAAATCGAAGCCGCCGACCAGCGCGGTAATCGCCCCGTCTTCGGGATTGATCGCGACCAGGGCGGCCTCGACCTCCGGAAGCTGGGCGAGGCGCCAGTCAGGCTTGGCGCCCGTCGCCTGCACCCGAACCACCGCCCCGGGGGCGAGCTGCCGGCCCTTCTTTGCGGCAACCCAGTTGGCCACCCACTTCAGCGAGGCGCCCGAGATGTCGACGATCCTGCCGTCGTCGAGTTCGGCACGGATCAGCTTGGGGCTCGCACTGAGCACGACGGCCGGCAGCATGTCGCTGACCGGCGCGAGGTCGGACAGGGCGTCGGCGATCGCTGCCTCCCGTTCCGTCTTGCCGGCCGGCAGCGAGATCGTCTTTTCCGGCCCGCGGTAGCCGTGCCGCTGATCGTAGTCCGCGATGCCGCGCCAGACCGCGAGGTCGGCGGCGGCCTGTTGGGCACGGCGCAGCGTGGTGACGGCCTTGTAGCCGGAGCTGTAGATGGATTCGCCGTACTGCTCGAACAGGGCCTGGCGCACCATTTCCGCGGCGTAGTCGGCGGAGACGTCGGTCTGCTGGCGCGCCTGGTGGACCACCAGCCGCTGCTTCACCGCTGCCTCCCAGGTCGGCCTATCGATGAATTTTAGTGCGAGCATGCGTCCCAGCACGTATTCCTGGCGTGCCTTGGCGCGCGGGAAATTGACGACCGGGTTGTAGCGCGACGGTGCCTTCGGCAGCCCCGCGAGCATGGCAAATTCGGCGAGCGAGAGTTCGCGCATGGGCTTGCCGAAATACGTGCGCGCCGCGGCCTCGAACCCGTAGGCGCGCTGGCCGAGGTAGATCTGGTTCAGGTAGAGCTCGAGGATCTTGTCCTTCGAGAGGCTGTGCTCGATCTTGATCGCCAGCATCGCTTCGGACAGCTTGCGGGTCAGCGTCTTCTCGTTCGACAGGAAGAAATTGCGCGCCACCTGCATGGTGATCGTCGAGGCGCCTTCCTTGGCGCCGCCCGAGACGAGGTTGGCAATCGCTGCGCGCATCACGCCGAGGGTGTCGACGCCGCCGTGCTCGTAGAAGCGCTCGTCTTCCGCGGCGATGATGGCCTGCTTCATGTACGTCGGGACTTTTTCGATCGGGATGAAGGCGCGGCGCTCCTCGCCGAACTCGCCGATCAGCGCCCCGTCAGCCGTATAGACGCGCAGCGGGAGCTTGGGCTTGTAGTTCGTCAGCGCCTCGATCGGCGGCAGATTCGGGTAGATCAGGGCTGCCGCCAATCCCGCCAGCGCCGTGCCGACGACGCCCAGGCTGATGATCAGGGCGAGTGCGTAATGCCACCATTTCGAAAACATCCGGTTCCTTCAATACAGACGGCGTGGGGCCGACACTATCACATCAAGGGCGTGCACCGCCCGGGCGGGCAGTCAGCGGCGATGGCTCGGCAGCCTGCCGATTCATGCGCCTGGCCTGTCGCGGCCGTGCGCTGCCGGCCGGGTCGCCGGCCTGCCGGCGGGTCGGGTGGAGCCCTTCAAGATGATGCCTAAAGTTTCCGCCGATTATAGGCGTTAGTGGTGTTGGAAATTGGACACAGTTGTTCAACTCTAGGGTTGTCGCAAGAAAAAGACTGTTAAAAACCGTGTGTTGTTGCTAGCATCTAAAAACCATAATAAGAACAAGCGCCAACCCACCGAAGTGTAAAGGAAAACTCTTGCACCTGAATATCAATCTGGACTGGCTGTCCACCAAGGGCTTGCCCATACTCGGGCTCGATATCAGCACGACTGCGGTCAAGCTGGTGGAACTGTCCGACGCCGGGAAGGGCATGCTCCGGGTGGAACGCTATGTCATCGAACCCTTGCCCAAGGACGCCGTGACCGACGGCAACATCGCCAACCTCGACCAGGTGGCCGATGCCCTGCGCACCGCCTGGAAGAATCTGGGGACCCGGATCAAGAACGTGGCGCTGGCATTGCCGTCTTCCGCGGTCATCACCAAGAAGATTCTGGCGCCCGCGAGCCTGAAAGGGATCGACCTGGAGAATCAGGTGGAGGCCGAGGCCAACCAGGTCATCCCCTTCTCGCTCGACGAGGTGAACCTCGACTTCCAGGTGCTCGGCCCCTCGCCTGCCAGCCCGGACGATGTCCAGGTGCTGCTCGCCGCCGCCCGCAAGGAGAAGGTCGAAGACCGCGTCGCGGCGGTTGAAGCGGCCGGCCTCAAGGCGCTGATCATGGATGTCGAATCCTTTGCGACGCAGACGGCCTACGAGCAGATCGCGCATCTGCTGCCCAATGGGGGCGCCGGGCAGACCGTGGCGATCATCGACGTCGGCGCCCAGAACATGCACATCAATATCCTGAACGACAACGAGTCGGTCTACTTGCGCGAGCATGGCTTTGGCGGCAACCAGCTCAACAACGAGATTTCGCGCCGCTACGGCATGACCAGCGACGAGGCGGAGAACGCCAAGCGCAAGGGTACGCTGCCCGAGAGCTACGACATGGAGGTGCTGCAGCCTTACAGCGAGACCCTTGCAATGGAGATCGGCCGGGCGCTGCAGCTGTTCACCACGTCGACGCAGTATCGCAAGGTCGACCAGATCCTGCTCGCCGGCGGCGGCGCCATGATCCCGGGCATCGACGAGGTCGTCGCCCAGCGTACCGGCACGCCGACGATGGTCGTCAACCCGTTTGCCAACATGGCAGTCGGCTCCAAAATCCGGCCCCAGGCATTGACCGCCGATGCGCCTTCCCTGTTCGTCGCTTGCGGCCTTGCCATGCGGAGGTTCGATCCCCAATGATCCGCATTAACCTGCTCCCCCACCGTGAACTTGCGCGTGCCGCCCGGCGCCGCCAGTTCAATATCCTGCTCGGCATCGCCGTCGCTGCCGGCGTGCTCGCGGTCGTGCTCGGCCACAGCGTGATTGCGGCCCGCCAGTCGACGCAGGATGCCCGCAACGCCTACCTCGAACAGGAGATCGCCAAGCTCGACAGCCAGATCGGCGAAATCAAGAAGATCCGCGAGCAGACCCAGGCACTGCTTGAACGCAAGCGGGTCGTCGAGACGCTGCAGTCCAACCGCACCGAGGTCGTTCATCTGTTCGACCAGATGATTCGCCTGCTGCCTGACGGCCTTTATCTGAAGTCCTTCAAGCAGACCGGCGATACCGTCACCCTCAGCGGATATACGCAGTCGAGCGCGCGCGTGTCGACACTGATGCGCAACCTCGACGCCTCGCCGTGGTTCGAGGCCCCCAATCTGGTCGAGATCAAGGCCGCGACCGTGAACAACCTGCGTGCCAACGAGTTTGTGCTGACCGTCAAGCAGACGCATCAGCAGCCGGACAGCGCGAATGAGAAGGGGGGCAAGGCATGACGCTGGACGAACTCAACAAACTCGACCTGAAGACCCTCGCGGACTGGCCACTGCCGACCAAGCTCGTTGCCCTCGGCCTGCTGGCCCTGGCGATCATTCTCGCCGGCTGGTGGTTCGACTGGCGCAGCGGCATGGCGACGCTCGACGCAGCCAAGCAGAAGGAAACCGAACTGCGCGGCGTGTTCACGACCAAGAAGAATCAGGCCATCAACCTGGACGCCTACAAGAAGCAGCTGGCCGACATCGGCCAGGCGTTCGGGGCCCTGCTCAAGCAACTGCCGAACAAGCAGGAAATGGATGCACTCATCACCGACGTCAACCAGGCCGGCCTGGGGCGTGGCCTGCAGTTCGACCTGTTCAAGCCGCAAGCCGAGACGGTGTCCGAGTTCTACGCGGAGACGCCGATCCAGGTCAAGGTCACCGGTGGCTACCACGACATCGCGGCTTTCGTCAGCGATGTCGCCAAGCTGCCGCGCATCGTCACCCTGCAGGACATCTCGATGGAGCCGAACAAGGATGGCGTGCTGAACATGGACGCCGTCATCAAGACCTATCGCTACCTGGACGATGACGAAGTCAACGCCCAGAAGCACGCCAAGGAGCACAAGAAATGAAGCGCCTGGCCATCGTTCTGACCGTACTGGGCTTGAGCGGCTGCGGCGGCGGCGACATGGACGACCTCCATCGTTTCGTCGCCGAGACCGGCAAGGACATGCAGGGCAAGATCGAGCCCCTGCCCGACGTCAAGCCCTACGAACCGTTCACCTACAGTGCCTTCGACCTGCCGGACCCGTTCAAGCCGCGCAAGCTTTCGACCGGCGGGGGCGGCGGCGTGCAGCCGGATTTCAGCCGCCCGAAGGAGCCGCTCGAAGCGTTCTCGCTGGAAACGCTGAAGATGGTGGGGGTGCTGTCCCAGAAAGGCGTGATCCAGGCCGTGATCAAGACGCCGGACAATGCGATCTACCACGTCAAGAAGGGCAACTACATGGGCCAGAATTTCGGCCTGGTCACCCAGATAACCGACAGCGAGGTGACCTTGCGTGAGATCGTGCAGGACAGCGCCGGGGACTGGTCCGAGCGCACCAGCACCCTCAACCTGCAAGAATGATTCGTAGCACTGAATTCCAAAGAGGCTGACATGAATGCATTGCCGAAAATCGTCCAGAAAATGACCCGCCATCTGCTCGGCGTCATCCTATTCACTGGCCTGATGCTGCCGTTCGCAGCGCGTGCCACCGATGCGCCGCCTACCGGCAATGCAGTGCAGAGCGTCGACACGACAACGCTGCCCGGGGGCAAGGTCGTCGTGCGCGTGACGCTCAAGAAGCCGCTCCCCGCCACGCCGGCCGGCTTCACCGTCGGTAATCCGCCACGTATCGCCCTCGACCTGCCCGACACCGGCAACGCGCTCGGGCGCAACACGGTCGAGGCCAACCTCGGCCCCCTGTCGAGCGTGAACGTGGTCCAGGCCGGGACGCGCACCCGCATCGTGCTCAACCTGAACAAGTCGGTCGAATACGACGCGTCGATCGACGGCAAGACCCTGCTCGTCGCGCTGGGTGACGTCGGCGCGGGCAGCGCGCCGGTTAATGCCAGCCCGCGCTTCGCCGAGGCGGCGCCCGGCGGCGCCCGCCACAGCATTCGCGACGTCGATTTCCGCCGCGGCGCCGGCGGCGAGGCGCGCATCGTGACGACCCTGTCCGATGCGCAGGCCGGCATCAACATCCGCCAGCAGTCGAACGGCGTGGTCGTCGACTTTGTCGGCACCGAACTGCCGAAGGCCCTGCAGCGCCGCCTGGACGTGGCTGATTTCGGCACCCCGGTGCAGACCGTCGAGACCTATACCCTGGGCGACAATACCCGCATGGTGATCCAGCCTAAGGGTGGCTGGGAATACTCCGCCTATCAAACCGACAACAGCTTCATCGTCGAGGTCAAGCCCAGCGACGACGCCCAGAAGAAGACCGCCGACGGCAAGGTGAAGTACACCGGCGAGAAGCTCTCGCTCAACTTCCAGAACGTCGAGGTGCGTTCGGTGCTGCAGGTCATCGCCGACTTCACCGGCCTCAACATCGTCGCCAGCGACACGGTCACCGGCAACCTCACCCTGCGTCTGAAGGATGTACCGTGGGACCAGGCGCTCGATCTCATCCTGCAGACCAAGGGACTCGACAAGCGTCAGAACGGCAACGTGATCTGGATCGCGCCCAAGGACGAACTGATGACGAAGGAAAAGCTCGAGTTCGAGGCGAAGAATCAGGTCGAGGACCTCGAGCCGCTGACGACCGAGTACATCCAGCTCAACTACATGCGGGCCGACGAGGCACGGTCGATGTTGTACGGGCTGACGAACACGATCACCGGCCAGTCGAGCGGTAATTCAGTTAACTGTTCGGCACAGGCGCAGGGCATTACCAGTGTCGCCGCGCAGGCCGCCCAGCAAACCCAGACTGGTGCGCAAGGCAATGACAAGATTCTCACCAAGCGGGGCCGTGCGACCTACGAATTGAAGACCAATACGCTGATCATCACGGACACGCCCCGCAAGATCCAGGAAATTCGTGAACTTCTGAAGCGTCTCGATGTGCCTGCACGCCAGGTCATGATCGAGGCGAGGGTCGTAGTCGCCACCGATGGCTGGAGCCGTGACCTTGGTGCCCGTCTGGGGCTTGCCGCAATCAACCGCACCGGACGGTACCAGAGTGGATTGACCGGAAACCAGGACCAGGCGGCTGCAATCACGCAAGGATACTTCCCGATGCAGGCGGTTAAGGGCACTCGCTACGACCCGGTGACCGACACATACAAGAGCGATGTACCGCTTGCTGGTACGGGTACGAATATCGTGAATTTCCCCGCCGGTAATGGTGCAGCGCAGCTTGCCATGTCCCTGCTGGACCGCGCAACCGGCAATCTCTTGAGTCTGGAATTGTCTGCGCTGGAAGCCGACAGCCGCGGTAAGGTGATTTCCAACCCGCGGGTGGTGACGTCGAACCAGAAGCCTGCAGTGATTCTCAACGGCACGCAGATCCCGTATATCACCCCGGGTACTCCCAACTCGCCGGCTACCGTAACGTTCAAGGATGCGTTCCTCTGCCTGCTGGTGGATCCGCAGATCCTCAATAACGACTCGGTTATCCTGAACGTCGAGGTACAGAAGGATGCGGTGAATGATTTGGTTGCAGTGCAAGGCAATCCCGCGATCAATACGAAGCGGATCAAGACGCAGGTGCGTGTGAACAATGGTGACACACTGGTTCTTGGCGGCATCTTCGACGGCGACGAAAGCACTACTGTCAACAAGGTTCCGCTGCTGGGGGACGTTCCTGTCTTTGGGAATCTGTTCAAGTCGACGAGCAAGGCGAACAGCAAGACTGAACTGATCATCTTCCTGACACCGCGTATCCTCGACGACAGATTGTCCTTGCAGTGATCGGTTCACATCCTGAAAGCGCGGGCGGGTCCCGCGCTTTTTTTCGCCCGTTTTCCCGCGAGGGCTCGTCCTTGTCGCGAGCGTCGTCCATTAGAATGGCGCCATGAGCAAGCAAGACAATCTTTACCTCGTCGGCTTGATGGGAGCCGGCAAGACGACCGTGGGCCGCCTCCTGGCTCGCCATTACGGTCGTACTTTCTATGATTCGGATCACGAAATCGAGGCGCGTACAGGCGTCAAGATTCCGGTCATATTCGAGATCGAAGGGGAAGCGGGCTTCCGCAAGCGTGAGGAAGCCATGATTGCCGAGCTCACGCACTTGTCCGGCGTCGTGCTCGCTACCGGCGGCGGGGCCGTCCTGTCGCAGACCAACCGCGAAAATCTCAAGAACAACGGTGTGGTGATCTACCTGCGCGGCATGCCCGAACAGCTCTACGAGCGGACCCGGCACGACCGCAACCGCCCCTTGCTGCAAACGGAGAATCCGCTGGCCAGGCTGCAGGAACTGTTCAGGCAGCGGGATCCGCTGTATCGCGAGGTCGCGGACGTCGTCGTCGACACGGGGCGGCAAAGTGTGTCCGGCATGACCCGTGCCTTGTACGGCAAGCTCGATTCGTTGACGCGCGGGCTCGCGCAGCCCGACACGGCGGACTGACGAGCATGGCCGTCGGCGTGGGCTTCCCGGGCTTGCTGGCGCAGACGGAACCGACATCGCTGCTACGCTGCGGCACAGGCGAAGCGCGCCCGCCCGAGGCCAACCGGCGATGACCCGCAATCCGGGGCTGAACGTCAATGCGCGTGCGCTGATGCGCCTGGGTGCACTCCTTTACACGCTGTTCGTCGTCTATGGCAGCCTGGTGCCGCTGAAATACCATGCGCTGCCGTGGGGCGAGGCCGTGGCGCGGTTCGCGGCGATCCCCTTTCTGAAGCTCGGCATCGGCTCGCTGGCGGACTGGGTCGCCAATCTGCTGTTGTTCATCCCGCTCTCTTTCTTATGGATGGGTGCATCCTGCGGCGGCGGTGCGCGCAGGTGCCGCGTGCTGGCGACGCTGGCGCTGATTCCGCTTGCCATCGCGCTGAGCGTCGGGATCGAATTCACGCAGTTGTTCTTCCCGCAGCGCACCGTTTCGCAAAACGACATATTGGCCGAAACGGTGGGGGGGATCGTCGGCGTCGTCGCGTGGTGGCTGGCCGGACGGCGCTTTGCCGAGTGGCTGCAGGGCTGGTGGCAGGTGCATAGCCGCGCCAGCCTGGGCGAACGTCTGGCGTCGACCTACCTGGCCGGCGTGCTGTTCTACAACGTGCTGCCGCTCGACCTGACGCTGAGCGCGGTCGAGATTTTTCACAAATGGCATCAGGGCAAGATCAATCTGGTGCCGTTTGCCGCGCTTCCCGCAGACCCGGCCGATGCCTTGTACGAAGTCGTCACCGACGCGCTGATCTGGACGCCGCTGGCACTCTTGTGGCGGCTCGACGGTTCCCGCAGCGCCCGGCGCGCATGGGGCATGACCGTGGCGACGGCCGCGATCCTGGAAATTCTGCAGCTGTTCGTCTATTCCCGCGTGAGCGATGTCAACGACGTGCTTGCGGCTGCCGTCGGGGCGGCGCTTGGCTGTTGGCTGGGCGGCGGGTGGGGCAGGCGCGCGATCCAGGCCGATCCGCAAGCCGACGCCGCACGGGCGAGGCTCAGCCCGTTTGCGGCGTGGTTGCCTTTTGCCCTGGCGCTCGGTTGGGCGGGCTGTCTGCTGTTCGTGTTCTGGTTCCCGTTCGACTTCAAGACCGACGGCGCGTTCATCAGGGGGCGCCTCGATTTCATCCACCGGGTTCCGTTCGAGGTGTATTACTTCGGCACCGAATTCCGTGCCGTCACCGAGGTGCTGCGGAAGATGCTGTTCTTCGCGCCGTTGGGGGGGCTCCTGGCGTGGGGCGTGGCACGCCGGCCGTGGCGTTGGCGCGGCCCGCTGTTTGCCGTGTCGATGCTGGGGCTGGCCCTGCTGCCCGCCGCGGTCGAACTCGGCCAGGTGATGCTGCCGGAGAAAATTGCCGACACGACCGACTGGCTGCTCGAATGGTTGGGCGGGCTGGCGGGCTATGGCATCGTTCGCCATCTGTTGCGCGCGCCGCGCCGTGTTGCGCCGATGCCGGAAACCGCGCACCCGGAGGTCGTGCCGGTGCTTCGGCCCGGGCGGTCGCCGCGTTGGCACATGCCGCTGATGCTGGCCGGAATGGGTGTGCTGTTCTGGGGCGCGACGCATGCGTCTTTCATGCCCTACAACGTGCGTGAACTGCTGCGCGACGATATTCCGTTGCTGTCGGTGCTGTTGCTGGCGATCGTGTGCTACTGGATGGCGGCATGGCCGATCTGGCTGGCCCGGCGGCGGGTCTCGGGCGTGGGGCGCTGGCTGCAACTGCCTTTCGGTCTGCTGGTTTACGGCAGTGTCGGCTTTTTGCTGCTGGACGCGGCCGTTCCCGACGAGAGCCTGTACGACCTCGCCGGCAGCCCCGTTCTTCACTGGCCCGGGCAGTGGGAACTCGGCTTGCGCTGGGTGGCGCTTTTTTCGGCGCCGGGGGTGCTGCTGTATCTGGCGGCGCAGACCGTGCGCCGATGGCGAGGGCGGCACCTGGGCGCGGCGCATTTCCTGGCGGCCCTGCCGGTTCTGTTGATCGCATACTGGGGCGTGGTCGTTCGCGCCGACACCGACAACCTCACCGAACTGATGGCGGCGCCGTATCCGCTGGCTTTCGCGGCACTCTGCGCCTGGGGCTACACGCTGTTCCTCGCCGCCGCGCTGCTCGCCTCGCCGTGGCCGGCGCGGCAACGCGTTCGGCGATTGTTCGGCGTGCTCGTGTCGCTGCCGCTGGCAATCTTGTGGCTACATCTCGGGCTGGCCGGCCACATTGCCAAGTACGGCCAGGAATTCTCGGCGCTGCAGTTCCTCCTCAGCAGAGATCGCCAGCACTACGCATCGACGGCGGTCATCTGGCTACGCTACGGCGTGCTGCACATGCTTGTCATCGCGGCGCTGGCGTCCCTACAATGGCCCCACTTCCGCGCCACACAACGACTACAAGGCCAGACAGCCCATGCACCTCATTGACGTCTTCAACGGCGATGCAGACGGACTCTGCGCGCTGCATCAGCTACGGCTGGAAGAGCCGGCTGATTCCGTTCTGATCACCGGACCGAAGCGCGACATCAGCCTGCTGAAGCGGGTCCAGGCGCAGGCTGGCGACCGGGTCACGGTGCTGGACATCGCGCTTTCCAAGAACCGGGACGCGCTCGATCGCCTCCTCGATGCCGGGGCCGAGGTGCGCTACTTCGATCACCACCAGCCCGGCGAGATCCCGGCCCATCCGCGCTTCGAGGCGCACATCGATACCGACGCCAACGTCTGCACCAGCCTGCTGGTCAATCGCCATCTGGTCGGTCGTCGCCTCGCGTGGGCCGTCGCCGCCGCGTTCGGCGACAACCTGGCCGACGCGGCGCGCCAGGCTGCCTTGCCGCTCGGATTGTCCGCCGAGCGCCTGACGCAGTTGCAGTCGCTCGGCGAATGCCTCAACTACAACGGCTACGGCGAGACGCTCGACGATCTCTTCTACGATCCCGCCGACTTGTACCGGCAGTTGCGTCCCTATGCCGACCCCTTCGCCTTCGTCGCTGAATCGCCGGCCTACCGCACGCTGCAGGCTGGCTATCGCGACGACATGGACCGCGCCGTTGCGCTGACGGCGGCCGAGTCACGCGAGGCGGGGCGTGTCTTCATGCTCCCGGCGGAGAAGTGGGCTCGACGGATTTCCGGCGTCTTCGGCAATCAGCTGGCGGTCGAGGCGCCCGCGCAGGCGCATGCCGTGCTCACGGCCAAGCCCGGTGGCGGCTATGTGGTCAGCGTGCGTGCGCCACTGCAGACCAAGTCCGGCGCGGACGAGCTGTGCAGCCAGTTCGAATCCGGTGGGGGGCGGAAGGGTGCGGCGGGAATCAACCACCTTCCGGAATCCGAGCTCGGCCGGTTTATCGCTCTCTTCTTCGAGATCTACAAATAGTCACGCGGACTTTGCCCGGAGCTGAATGGTGGACAAACTCATCGCGCCCTACGGCGGCACCCTCGTCAATCTGATCGATCCGGCGAAAGCGGCGGCGCTCAGGCAGGAAGCATTGAGCCTGCCTTCGCTCGACCTCGACTGGCGGCAGCAATGCGAACTCGAAATGCTGATGACCGGCGCGTACTCGCCGCTCGCCGGCTTCATGACGCGTGCGCAGTGCGAGCGCGTCGAGACGGCACGGCAGCTCGACGACGGCACCTTCTGGCCGGTGCCGATCACGCTCGGCAGCCGGCAGCAGGCGGCGGCAGGCCTCAAGCCGGGCGACCGGGTCGCCCTGCGCGATGGCGAAGGCTTCATGTTGGCGGTCCTGACGGTGAGCGATGCCTGGGAGGCGCACGACGAATGGCATCTGGGCGGGGCGATCGACGGCGTCGCGCTGCCGCCGCATCCGGATTTCGTGAGCCTGCGCGCCACGCCGGCCGAACTGCGTACGCTCTTTGCGCGCCGCGGCTGGCGCCGCGTCGTGGCTTGGCAGGCGCGCCAGCCGATGCATCGAGCCCAGTTCGAGTTCTGCCTGAAGTGCGGCATCGAGAACGAGGCCAATCTCCTCCTGCATCCGCAAGTGGGGGGCGACATCACGGAAGCGCCGGCCTATTTCGGCCTGGTGCGAAGCTTTCTCGCCATCCGCGAGCGCTTCCCCGCTGCCACCACCCAACTGTCGCTGCTGCCGGCCGCGCCGCGCGAAGGCAGCGCCCGCGCGCTGCTGCTGCGTGCGATCGTCGCACGCAATTACGGCTGCAGCCTGCTCATCGCGGGCGGCGAGCACCAGATCGACGGCGACTGCCGGCGCGGCGAGGACCTCACGCGGACGCATTCCGACCTGCCCGTGGCCGAACTGGCCGAGCGGGTGGGCGTGCGGCTCATCGCCTATCCGCGCATGGTGTACGTGGAGGACCGCGCGGAGTATCTGCCGGAATCCGAGGTGCCGTGCGGAGCGCGGCTGCTGACCCTGTCCGGCGACGAGTTCAGGCGCCGCATGCGGGCCGGCCTGAAAATTCCCGACTGGTATAGCTTCCCGGAGGTGATCGCGGAACTGCATCGGCAGAGCCCGCCGCGGGAGCGCCAGGGCTTCACCGTATTTTTCACCGGGCTGTCAGGCGCGGGAAAATCGACGCTCGCACGCGCGCTTGCCGCGCGCCTGATGGAAATGGGCGGCCGCTGCGTCACCCTGCTCGATGGCGACATCGTGCGCCGCCACCTGTCCTCCGAGCTCGGCTTCTCGCGCGCCCACCGCGACATCAACGTCCGCCGGATCGGCTTCGTGGCGAGCGAGATCACCAAGAACCGTGGCATCGCCATCTGTGCGCCGATCGCGCCGTATCGCCAGACGCGCCGTGACGTGCGCCACATGATCGAGGCGGTGGGCGGCTTCGTCGAGATCCATGTCTCCACTCCGATCGAGACCTGCGAAACGCGCGATCGCAAGGGCCTCTACGCCAAGGCACGCGCAGGCCTGATTCCGGAATTCACCGGCGTGTCCGATCCCTACGAAGTGCCCGAGCAGCCGGAGCTGGCGATCGACACCACCGGGCTGGGTATCGACGAGGCCGTGCAGCAGATCCTGCTGAAGCTCGAGCACGAGGGGTATCTGCGTTGAGACAGAGACACGCCGTGTGCCTCGCGACGTGCACGATCTCCCGGCTCTGCGGAGGCCCGGGTGCGAGGCCGCAGAGGAGCGGGAGTCGATGAACCCCGCCTTGCAGCGCGGCCATGCCGCCCTCCAGGCGCGCAACGTGATGGAGGCCATCCAGTGGTTCGAGCGGGCGCTCGAGGAGCACCCGGACGATGCGCAGGCAATGTCCTGGCTGGGACAGACCTTGTGCAGCGTCGGGCGACGGGCGCAGGGGGTTGAGTACTTGCGTGGCTCAGGGCGGCGTCTGCTGGAGAAGGCGCGCCAGAGCGGCGACATCGGCCCGGTACTGGAAATTGCCCAGCAAATGCAGCAGTGGGGCGACTTCCCCGGCGCGCACGACCTGCTCGGCCCGGCGGCTGCGCTCAAGGGCACCGAGTTCCGGGTGTTTCAGATGCTCGCGGTGGCGCTGTCACAGCTGAACCGGACCGCCGAGGCGCTGGAGGCGGGCCGTCGGGCCCATGCGATTGCGCCTGCCAACGTCATGATGCAGGTGCTGCTTGCGAGCCTGGAGGCCGATGCGGGGCTGGACGAAGATGCCCGCGGCCGCCTCGAAAGGATACTTGCCGTACCGCCGCCGGCGCGCGAGGCATTCCGCGCACACAAGGAACTGGCGCGCGTGCTCGACAGACTGAAGGCCTACGATGGCGTCTTCGCCCATCTTCATGCGGCGGGCCGCCTGTCCGGCGCGTTGCCCGAGTACGCGCAGCAAAACCGTGCACTCCTGCCGGACATGATTCGGGCGAATACCGCGGGTTTCGATCGCGACCTGATGGGGCGCTGGTCCGACACCGCTTTTCCGCAGGATCTGCCGCCCCCTGTTTTTCTCGTCGGCTTTTTCCGCTCGGGGACGACGCTGGCCCAGGAAGTGCTGGGCGCGCATCCGCAGGTCCGCGTTGCCGACGAGGCCGATTTCGTATGGGCGATGCAGCGCGAACTCCACCGCATGGTCGGTGGGGGCGGGAGCACGGCGGACAAGCTCCGCACGCTGGACCATATGGGTATCCTTCATCTGCGCACGTTCTACTGGAACCGGGTTCGCGATCGCTTGGGCGATGCGGTGGGGGCGCGCACGCTGGTCGACAAGTTCACCCTCAATACCCTCGACGTCGGCCTGATCAACACCGTCTTCCCCGATGCGAAGCTGGTATTCGTGCTGCGCGACCCGCGCGATGTCTGCCTGAGCTGCTTCATGCAGCTCATGGTGGCGTCGCCCGCCACGGCCCATCTTCTGAGCTGGCAAGGGACGACGTCCTTCTACGCGACGGTGATGGCGTGGTGGCAACATATCAAGCCGCAGCTGACGATGGACGTCATCGAGTTTCGCTACGAGGACGCCGTGGGGCAGTTCGAGGCGACCTTCCAGCGTGTGTTCGAAGGGCTCGGCCTTGGCTGGGATGCTTCCGTGAAAGATTTTCACGAGCATGCCGCGAAGAAATACATCGCCACGCCGAGCCGCACCCAGGTCGCGAAGCCGCTGTACGCGTCGTCGGTCGCACGCTGGCGGCACTACGAAGCGGAATTTGCTGCTGTAGCCGGCACGCTCGAGCCCTTCATCGAGGCCTTCGGTTATGAAGCCTTCTGATTCAGTCCTCGGGTGCCAATCGCGTTATTCCTGGTAGCCGAAGCGGTCGATGAATGGCTGCAGCATTGGAAGGATAATAGGCCGGAAGGCGTCTTCATAGCGCTTCCAGCGGAAGCTGGCGTGCTGGTAGATGGGTTGCGTGACCTGATGGTAGCTGGGCGTGCGAATGGCGACGCGTTGCCGCGCGTGGTGCGTGTATTGCAGAACCGCGTCGTCCCAGGGTACGCCTAGAAACTCAAGCAATCGCCTGGTCTCCCCTTCGACATCGGCGATGAGATCCTCGTAGCGAATGGCCTGCCACTGCAGCGGCAGGCGATCGGCGAAGCCCTCCCACACCCTCATCACGCGTGCATAGATCTCCGCGATGTTTTCCAGGCTGGTGAAGCCAGCCATGGCGTCGTTTGGCCCGAAACTCTGCATCAGGCAACTCAGTGCGACATCGCAGGGATGGCGTATCGCCAGGATGAATTTGGCATCCGGGAAAACGCGCCAGAGCAGCGGAACGCGCACCGTGTTGAGCGGCAGCTTGTCGACGATGCGTCCACCCTTGCACGGGCTCACGTGACGCGCGGCCTCGTCCCGGTAGATGCGGCGCAGGGCCGCGAGTCGCTCCTCGTCGAGCGTGCGGGGCATCTGCGGCAGGCCGCCCGTAAGCTCGAGGAAGGCCTGCTCCAGGCGTGCGGATGCGGGCCTTTCTTCCATCGCGCAGAGCGCTGGATGGCTGTCGAGAATCTGCTCGAGCAGCGTCGTTCCGGAACGCGGAAAACCGATCAGGAATATCGGGGACGCGCCGTTCCCGGCTGCGGGATCGGGCGCTGCGTCGAGGATGGGGTGCCGCGCCAGCGTCTCGTAGAAGTCGATTGTCTCGAGAAAGCGGCGCCGGCCGGCGCCATGCGGATCGGCCGCCGCGGCCGTGCGACGTTTGCCCTCGCTCAGGTGGTGCAGCACCGCTTCCGTTCGTCCGAGGCGGTCCCGGATCTGTCCCAGCAGCAGATGGACTTCACCCCGCGTGGTTTCGGGCAAGGGACGCGCGAGCAGGGCTTCGAGTCGGGCTTCCGCCTCGGCATGGCGCGCCTCGCGCCGCTCGAGCCGGGCTGCAACAAGATTCAGCATGGGGTGGGCCGGATCACGTGCGAATCCGAAATCCAGTTCGTGCCGGGCCTCGCCCAAGCGGCCGGTCGGTTCGAGCAACTCCGCCTGCTTGCCGAGTACATCGGGCGAGCCGGGGCGTGGCGACAGTGCCCGCTGGTAGAGCGCCAGCGCATCATCGACCCGGCCATCCGCTTCGAACAGGGTGGCGAGGTTGGCCAGCACCTCGGGCGAATCGGGGTGCAGGGCGAGCGCGCGCTGCAGCGCGGCTTGGGCCGCCGTGGGCTGCCCCATCATCAGCAGCACGGCACCGAGATCGCTCAGTGCTTCGAAGAGTTCGGGGCGCAGGTCGAGGGCGCGCTGCAGGCTCGCCTGCGCTTTGGCCAACCGCCCGGCTTCCAGAAGCGCATTGCCGAGGAGATAGTGGGCGTCGGCATGATCGGGCTTGAGGGCGATCGCCCGGTTGTAGGCCTGCATCGCCTCGTCACGCCTGCCCTGACAGTGGAGCGCCGCGCCGAGCGCATGATGGGCAAATGCCAGAGCGGGGCTCAGCAACGCCGCGCGGCGCGCGTGGCGCTCGGCTTCCTCATGGCGGCCGAGGCGGCGTGACGTGACGCTCGACTTGACCCAGGCCTCGACGTCGAGCGGGTCGGTCTTGCACACGCTGGCGTACAGGGCGAGCGCATCTTCCAGCGGTTGGCCAGCGTGAGCTGGTCAGCCTTTCTCTTCTTGCCCTGGGTCAGGACGTTGGTCTTGGCCATGCCGCTGAGGGAAAACGAATGGTGAGATTGTATGCCCGCAAACAAAACGGCGGCCATTCGGCCGCCGTTTTGTTTGCGCGAGGATCGCTCAGGCGCGCCGCTTGCGGCGCATTGCGCCGAGGCCGGCCAGACCGATTCCCAGCAGGGCCAGCGAGGCCGGCTCGGGCAGCGGGCCGGGAGGCGGCGGCGCCGAGCCGAAGCCGTCCAGGTAGACGTAGCCGGCATGGCCGCCATAGGGGCAGTCGGATGCCAGCAGCGTCAGCGTGAAGTCGTGACCCACGGCACCCAGCGCGACGAGGTCGATCTGCTCGACCACCCAGCCGCTGGAGTACCAGGAACCGAATGGCTTCCAGGTCACGCCCGTGGTGCCGCCACCGATTGAACCCGCGGAGCTGTAGCCGCGGTCGACGATGTTGGTGCCGGTCGTGTCGTCATGCAGCGTCAGCGAGAAGTAATCCGAGTCGGTCAGGCCGTGGGAAGCCTCCAGCACCGCATTCCAGGCGAAGTAGATGTTGTTGTCGGTGTAGTTGATGACGCTCTGGCGGAGCGTGGAAACCGAGTTGTCGTTGATGCTGTCGTTCACCCGCACCGAGTAGCTGCCGTTGTAGACGGTGTTGGCACCGGTGATTGCGTCGGTGCCGCCGCTCATGATGGTGTTGTTGGGCGTGCCGCCGTTGTAGGTCGTCGGATCGACCGGTGCGGGCGGGCTGCCGGACCAGTAGCCGCCGCCGCCGGTCCATCCGGTCAGGTCGCCGGATTCGAAACCGCCGTTCACGAACGACGCGGAATATGCAGAGCCAGAAGCCATCAGCGAGATGGCGAGGGCTATTGCGGTCTTTTTCATGATGTCCCTCCCATAAAAGAAAGCAGTTGGAAAATTGGGGATGGAAGCATTGGGATGTCGTGCCTCCAGACAATTTTCGAGCGGCGCGCACCAAAATGCGGGGGCGTGTCGCGTCTGCAAGACATCAAGCATCAGCCGTGCCAGAACCGAGGTGCATGGGTGTAAATTCAATATTTTCATAAGCTTATGTTGAACGCACGGCGGTTGGGTGCGCCCAATGGGCTTGTCGCCCGTGCGGATGTGTAAAAAAGCCCGACGCTGATCGGGTGCGGCGGCGAGCGCCGAAGGGCGACGCTGCGCATCGGAGGCTCAGGTCCCGGTGCGGGCTGCAGTAGCGCTCAGGAATGATGCGGCGGATGCGGCGCGGGAACGTGCTGGGTGTGCGCGGCGGCGTGGTGGTGCAGCGCGTGGTGCGGGCCGACTTCGGGCAGCGGGTGGCGCACCCACTGCGGCAGCAAGGAGCCGGCGATCATGCCCAGCAGCGACATCAGCAGGCCGGCGAACTGGGCCGGGATGAAGGGATCGTCCGGGCCGGCGATCAGGATCGCGAGCCAGGTCGAGAGTCCCAGGAAGATGGCGAGCAGCGCGCCCTGGTTGGTCGCGCGCTTCCAGTAGACGCCGAAGGCCAGCGGCACGAAGGCCATGACCAGGGTGATCTGGTAGGCGTTCTCGACCATCGTGAAGATGCTGGCCTTGGAGTTGATCGCATACAGGGTGACGAGCACGGTAAAGCTCAGCGTCACGATGCGCATCGCCTTCAGCAGCGCGCGGTCGGACATTTCGCCCAGCATGGGCTTCAGCAGGTTCTCGGTGAAGGTGACCGACGGGGCGAGCAGGGTGGCCGAGGCGCAGCTCTTGATCGCGGAGAGCAGCGCGCCGAAGAACATGACCTGCGCGAAGAGCGGCGCGTGGTCGATGACCAGGCGCGGCAGGATCATCTGCGGGTCTTCGCCGATCAGCCGCTTCACCATGGCGGGGTCGATCAGGGTCGCGGAATAGGCGAGGAACATCGGCACGAAGGCAAACGCGAAATACAGGCTGCCGCCGAACACCGAGCCCCACACCGCGATCTTTTCGGTCTTCGCCGACTGGACGCGCTGGAACACGTCCTGCTGGGGGATCGAGCCGAGCATCATGGTGACCCAGGCGGCGACGAAGCCGATGACCTCCTTGAGATCGAGCGCCGGCCAGAAGTTGAATTTCCCGGTCTGGGCGGCGTGATTGACCACGACGCCGACGCCGCCCACCATGCCGCTCACTTCGTTGCCGATCCAGAGCATGCCGATCATGATCACGATCATCTGCAGGAAGTCGGTGATGGCGACCGCCCACATGCCGCCGAACAGGGTGTAGATCAGGATGGTCGAGGAGCCGATCAGCATGCCGTTCAGCTTGCTGATTTCCCCGCCGGACACCACGTTGAACACCAGGCCCAGCGCGGTGATCTGGGCGCCGACCCAGCCGAGGTAGGAGATGACGATGGCGACGGTCGTGAGGGCCTCCACGCTGCGGCCGAAGCGCTTCTTGTAGTAGTCGCCGATGGTCAGCAGGTTGAGCCGGTAGAGCGGCGCGGCGAAGAAGAGGCCGACGAGGATCAGGCACAGGGCCGCGCCGAAGGGATCCGCCACCACGCCATGCAGCCCTTCCTGCAGGAAGGTCGCCGGGATGCCCAGCACCGTTTCGGAGCCGAACCAGGTCGCGAACACCGTCGCGGTGACCATGTAGAACGGCAGGTGCCGGCCGGCGATCGCGAAGTCCTTGGTGTTGTGCACGCGGGTGGCCGCCCACAGGCCGATGCCGACCGAAACCACCCAGTACAGGATGACGAACCAGAAGAGCATGGACGCGTCCTTCTCAATGCGCCGTCCGGCCGAGCCAGACGAGTACGACGGCCAGTGCGGCGAGCACGCCGGTCAGTGCCGCGAGCCAGCGGTTGCGCGCCTGCTGCTGCCGCAGCATCAGGGCGAGGCCGGCCTCGAGCTGGGCGAGGCGGTTCTCGTTCAGCGCGTGGTGCGCCAGCCGCGGCAGCTGCGGCAGCAGCGCGGCCCACTTCGGCGCCTCGGCCTGCAGGTTCTTCACCAGCGCGCGCCAGCCGACCTGCTCGTTCATCCAGCGCTCGAGGAAGGGCTTGGCCGTCTTCCACAGGTCGAGATCGGGATCCAGTTGCCGGCCGAGGCCTTCGATGTTGAGCAGGGTCTTCTGCAACAAGACCAGCTGCGGCTGGATCTCGACATTGAAGCGGCGCGAGGCCTGGAACAGCTGCAGCAGCACGCGGCCGAACGAGATTTCCTTCAGCGGGCGGTCGAACACCGGCTCGCACACCGCGCGCACCGCCGCCTCGAGCTCGTCGACGCGGGTGTCCGCCGGCACCCAGCCGGACTCCAGGTGCGCCAGCGCCACGCCCTTGTAGTCGCGTCGGAAGAAGGCGAGGAAGTTGCGCGCGAGGTATTGCTTGTCGACCTCGGTCAGCGTCCCCATGATGCCGAAGTCGAGCGCGATGTACTGCTCGGATCCGGGGCGCACCAGGATGTTGCCGGGGTGCATGTCGGCGTGGAAGAAGCCGTCGCGGAACACCTGGGTGAAGAAGATCTCGACGCCGGTGGCGGCGAGCTTCGGGATGTCGGTGCCGGATTCCCTGAGCCTGTCGGTCTGGCTGACCGGGATGCCGTCCATGCGGTCCATGACCATGACGTTCTTGCCGCAGTAGTCCCAGTACACCTCGGGGACCTGCAGCAGCGGCGAATCCTTGAAGTTGCGCCGGAGCTGCGAGCAGTTGGCTGCCTCGCGCATGAGGTCGAGCTCGTCTTCCAGGTGCTTCTCGAACTCGGCGACGACCTCGCGCGGCCGCAGGCGCTTGCCGTCGGCAAACAGTTTCTCCAGCAGGCCGGCCGCCGCGTACAGCAGAGAGACGTCGTGCGCGATCACCGGCGCGATGCCGGGGCGCAGCACCTTGACCGCGACGGCGGTGCCGTCGTGCAGGCGGGCGAAATGGACCTGCGCCACCGAGGCCGACGCCACCGGCGCGCGGTCGAATGCCGCGAAGACCTCGGCGAGGGGCTTCCTGTAGGCGGCCTCCAGCGTGGCGATGGCTTCGGCGGACGGGAACGGCGGCACGCGGTCCTGCAGCAGCGCGAGTTCGTCGGCAATGTCGAGCGGCACCAGGTCGCGGCGGGTCGAAAGCATCTGACCGAACTTGACGAAAATCGGCCCGAGGGCTTCCAGCGCGCGGCGCAGGCGCACGCCTCGCGGCTCGGACAGCGGGCGCCAGAACAGGGTGATGCGGACCAGCCAGCGCAGCGGCTTCACCCGCTCGTGGCCGAGGAAGAACTCCTCCAGCCCGAAGCGCAGGCCGATCGCGAGGATGCGGACGAGACGCAGGAGCCTCATGCGGCGCCGGCTTCCAGCCGCTGCAGACGGGCTTCCAGCCGTGCAAGGTCGTCGGCGAGCGTGTCGACGGCGTGGCCGAAGCGTGCGACGTCGACCGGCCGCGCCATCAGTTCGGCTTCCTCGACGACGTATTCGCTCGCATTGCGGCCGACCGCCGAGATCGCCCGGGCCACGCCGGCGAGCACGTCCTGTCCGAGCCGGTGCAGGCGATGGGCGGCAACGTCGCCGACGAGCGGCGCAAGGTCGGCCTCGGCGTCCCACTCGAGCTGCCTGAAGACCCGGTCGAGCGTCGCGAGCAGCGCCGGGTCGCCGCTGTAGTCGGCCAGGCGCAGCGTCTCGCGGCCGAAGAACGGCAGCCGGGCGACGAGCGCAGGCGTGGGCCGGATGAGCGCGTCGGGCGCGTCGATCACGGCTTCCGACAGGCAGCCGTCGGTGGCGATGCGGAAGTCGAGTTGTTTCAGCGCGAGATCGAAACGCACGCTCATGCCGGCATGGCGGACCAGCGCCTCGGCCGCGCCGGGTGTCTGCCGCAGCAGGTGATTGAGGCTGCGTTCGAGGAGGCCTTCAGCGATCAAACCTTGAAGCCCTTGTGCAGCGCGACGACGCCCGCAGTGAGGTTGTGGTAGCTGACCTTGGCGAAGCCGGCCGCCTCCATCATCGCCTTCAGCTCTTCCTGGCCCGGGTGCATGCGGATCGACTCGGCCAGGTACTGGTAGCTGCCGGCGTCATTGGCGACCAGCCTGCCCATGAGCGGAAGCAGTCTGAACGAATAGAGGTCGTAGGCCGGTTCCAGCGGCTTCCAGACCTTGGAGAATTCGAGCACCAGCAGCCGTCCGCCGGGTTTCAGGACGCGGTTCATCTCGGCCAGCGCCTGGTCCTTGTGCGTCATGTTGCGCAGCCCGAACGCGACCGACACGCAATCGAAATGATCGTCGGGGAAGGGTAGGCGCTCGCCGTCGCATTGTACGGCGGGCGGCGTCCTGCCTTCGTTGAGCATGCGGTCGCGGCCTTCGCGCAGCATCGAGAAGTTGATGTCGGTCAGCAGCACGGTGCCGGTTTCGCCGACCTCCTTCAGGAACAGCCGCGTCAGGTCGGCTGTGCCGCCGGCGACGTCGAGCACCTTCATGCCGGGCCGCAGGCCCGCCTGCGCCACCGCGAAGCGCTTCCACAGCCGGTGCAGGCCCGCCGACATCAGGTCGTTCATGATGTCGTACTTGGCGGCGACGGAATGGAAGACCTCGGCGACCTTGGCGGCCTTCTCGGATTCGGCGACCTGCTGGTAGCCGAAATGGGTGGTTTTATCCATGGCAGACGGGGGATTGGACTCAACCCGGAATTCTACCAGCGCGCGGCCTGCCAAGGACCCGGCGCCGCGCCGGCGCTGTCATAAATCAGTCATACTGTCGTCATAGCATGGCCACCGTTGCAATTAAGTGGAGTCATCAATGGCTGCCAACATTCTGCTGGTCGAGGACGAGCCCGGTATCCAGGAGCTGCTGAAGTTCAACCTGACCCAGGCCGGGCACCAGGTCACCGCCGCCGGCGATGCCGAGCACGCGCTGAAATTCCTGAAAAGCACGCTGCCCGACGTCATCCTGCTCGACTGGATGCTGCCCGGCATGTCGGGCATCGACCTTTGCCGCCGGCTGCGCCAGGACGAGCGCTACCAGCCGATCCCGATCATCATGCTGACGGCGCGCGGCGAAGAGCGCGACAAGGTGGCCGGGCTCGACACCGGCGCCGACGACTACATCACCAAGCCGTTCTCGCCGCGCGAACTCGTGTCGCGCATCAAGGCGGTGCTGCGCCGTCGCGCGCCGCAGATGACCGACGAGCCGGTCGAGGTCGGCGGCCTGCGGCTGGATCCGGCGAGCCACCGGGTGCAGGGCCGCGGCCAGGCGCTGGAGCTGGGGCCGACCGAATTCCGCCTGCTGCACTTCTTCATGACCCATCCCGAGCGGGTCTATTCGCGCACCCAGCTGCTCGACCAGGTGTGGGGCGACGATGTCTTCGTCGAGGAGCGCACGGTCGACGTGCACATCCGCCGCCTGCGGCTTGCGCTGGAGCCGTCCGGCCACTCCGACCTGATCCAGACCGTGCGCGGGGCGGGCTACCGCTTTTCGGCCGAAATGGGATAATCCGCCCACCTCGGGTTCTTGGGTGGCGGGCATGGGCTTCTGGTGGCGACCGTTCAGCGTATTGGCCAGCGTGCTGCTGGTGGCGCTGATCCTGTGGGCGGCGTCGGGCTGGATCGCCGCGCTGGGGTTTCTTGCCGGCATCCAGGCCTTCGTCATGCTGCGCCGCCTGTGGCAGGAATTCCGCCTCGCCCGCTGGCTGGAAAATCCCGACGAAGTCGACCCGCCCGACGCCACCGGCACCTGGGGCGACATCTTCTACCGGCTGCAGAAGCTGCAGCGCCGGCAGCGCGCCAGCCGCAGCGAACTCAGCACCGCGCTGGAACAGTTCGAGCACGCCGCGCAGGCGGTGCCCGACGGCATGGTCATCCTGAACGGCAACGAGCAGATCGAGTGGTGCAACCCGGCCTCGCGAAAATACATGGGGCTCGACTGCGAGCGCGACCGCGGCCAGTTCATCCGCTACCTGATGCGCCAGGCGCATTTCCTCGAGTTTCTCGACGCGGCGGACTTTTCGCGGCGGCTGGTCTGCAAGTCGCCGGTCAACCGCGAGGTCGTGCTGTCGGTCCAGCTGGTGCCGTTCGGCGTCGGCAAGAAGCTGCTGATCGCGCGCGACATCACCGATCTCGAGCGCGTCGATGCGATGCGGCGCGACTTCATCGCCAACGTTTCGCATGAGCTGCGCACGCCGCTGACGGTCGTCGGCGGCTTCGTCGAGACGCTGGCGGACGCGCCCGACCTGCCCGCGGCCGAGAGCCGCCGCTACTTCGACCTGATGCTCGACCATACCCGGCGCATGCAGCGCCTGCTCGACGACCTGCTCACGCTGTCGCGGCTGGAGAGCGCCGATCACGGGCTGCAGGACGAGTCGGTGAACGTTCCCGAGCTGGCGCAGGCGCTGAAGGCCGAGGGCGAGTCGCTCAGCCGCGGGCGCCATCGCGTCCACCTGCAGCTTGCAAGTTCCGCGTGGCTGAAAGGCAGCCTGCAGGAGATCCGCAGCGCGCTCGGCAACCTCGTCTCGAATGCGGTCCGTTATACGCCGGACGGCGGGGAGATCACGCTCGCCTGGAACGAACGCGACGGCGAGGGCGTGTTTTCCGTGACCGACACCGGCGAGGGCATCGCCGCCGAGCACATCCCCCGCCTGACCGAGCGTTTCTACCGGGTGGACCGCAGCCGTTCCCGCGAAACCGGCGGGACGGGGCTCGGCCTGGCCATCGTCAAGCACGTGCTGACCCGGCATGGGGGCCGTCTCGACATCCAGTCGACACCCGGCAGGGGCAGCACCTTTTCCGCCATCTTCCCGACGCAGCGCGTCCAGCGCGCACCGGACGAGGGAACCGTCATTCCGTTTCCGGAACGGGGCCAAGCCGCCGGCTGAGTACGGCGGCCAGTCGCGCGTCGACATCGGCCGGCGCCGCATGCGGCGTGTCGCGCCTGCGCGTCCCCCACACCGGGTTGGGAAAATGCGGGTCGTCGGCATAGCGCGGGATCACGTGCCAGTGAAGATGCGGCACCACGTTGCCGAGCGAGGCCAGGTTGATCTTGTCCGGCGCCAGCACGTCCCGCAGCGCGGATTCCGCCGCGAGCACCACGCCCATCAGCCGCTGCCGGTCGGCGGGCGCCAGGTCGGTCATCTCCTTCACGTGCCGGTTCAGGATGACGCGCAGGAAACCCGGGTAATCCGGCTCGTCGGCATGGACCACGCGGCACAGGTCGTCGCGCCACAGCAGGATGCCGCCTTCGCTTGCACAGAATACGCAGTTCGCTGGAGTCATGGCTTCTCTCCCGGAGGGGACGGAGGGGTGCGCCAGCGGAACGGTGCAACCAGGATCGCGGCGAGTCCGCGCAGCAGCAGGTGGCCGGAATCGCGCCGCGAGGTTCGGGTGGCGCGCAGTGCGAGGTAGAAGGCGAGCGAGAAGCTCACCGTGAGGTTGACGAGGCCGATCAGCACGACGCCCGCGACGGCGAGCGCCGCGGCCGCGGGGGCGAGCTGCCCGTCGAGCGCCTGCCAGGCGTAGCCGAGGTTGGCGGCGGAAAACGCGATGTGGCGGATGTCGAGCGGCAACCCCGCCAGCTGGCCGAATGCGCTGGTGAGACCGAGATAAAAGCCGAAGAAGAGGTTGCCGGCGATGCCGCCCCAGCGCGGACGCAGGAATTCGACGATCGCGTTCCAGCGAGCCGTGCCGACGAGGCGCTGCGGCCAGACCAGGCGCTGCAGGCGCTCGGGGATGGTGCGGTAGACGCACTGGTTGTCGTAATAGCCGCTGACGATCCCGGCGAGGAAGAGGCCGACGCCAGCCACGGCCGCATAGAACAGCGCGCCGCTTCCGAGCGGATCGAGCTCGGCGAGCAGGTGCAGCGCCTTGTCGGTGCCGACTGCCGCCCGTCCGGTCGCGGCGAACGTCAGCGCGAGCAGCACGGCGGTGGCGAAGGCCAGCAGCATGTTGCCGAGGATCGCCGCGGCCTGCGAACGCCAGACCTTGGCGGCGAATTCGTCGAGCAGCCGCTGCTGCGCGGTCTGGCTGCGCACCTCGGCCAGCGTGCGCGCGAACAGGCTTGCGGTCATCGCCGGCTGCTTGGTGGCGATGGTCAGATGCAGCAGGTAGATCAGCACGAAGCCGAAGGCGTAGTTCAGGCTGACCAGCAGCGCTTCCTGCAGCGGGGCGAGATGGAGCGCGGTGATGCGGGTCTTCAGCAGCGCCATGCCGGCGACGAGGCCCCCGCCGCCGGCCGCTGCCCAGAACATCTTCTTCAGCGCGGCCCAGCCGTCGGCGACGTAGTGCTCGCCGGTCTGGCTGGCGAACTGGGTGATCTGCCGGGCCAGCCGGCCGCCGGCATCGCGCAGCAGGGCGGCGACGCCGTGGCGCTCGCCGCTCGCCTCGACCAGCTCGACGAAGAGGTGTGCCAGCACTGCATCGGGGGAGTCGGTCGCGGGGTCGGCGAGCGCAAGCAGGGTCCGCAGGCGGGCCATCTGCTGGGTGAGGCGCGTCGACTGCAGGGTCAGTTCGATGCTGGTTCCGAGCTCGGCGCTGCGACGACGCACGCGGTCGAGCGCCCCGGCACACTGGTCGAGCAGCACGTCGATCTGGCGCGTGTCCGCGGTCTTGCTGCGCAGCCAGGCGTCGACCTCGTGATGCAGGGCGAGGAAGGGCGAGTCGTATTCCTCCAGTGCCGGGTCGATGCGCAGCAGTTCGGCATCGAGTCCGCCGGCGGCAATGCGGTGCGCCAGCGAGTTGATGGCATTCGCGAGGACGCCGGGCTCGCCGTGCCGGAACAGCTGCCGCAGCTGCAGCAGGTCGCACAGGCGGATCCAGACGTCCGGCTCGACACGGACGACCCAGGCCCGATCGCGCGGGGTGATCAGGGCATCGAGCCAGTCGTGCAGCCGGCTGGGGTCGAGTTCGGGGGGCAGCAGCTTGAATGCGAGGCGGCGCCGAAGCTCGGCGCCGAAGGCGCGGTGGGGCAACAGGCCCGTTTCGGTGAGCAGGCGGGTGGCCTGCTTGTCGGCAAACAGCGCGACCAGATGGTCGCGCAGGGCGGCGATGCAGAGCGGCTTCTGCTGCAGCACGGCGATCAGGGTGTCGAGGTTGGCGCCCGCCGCGGCAAGCGGCTGGTTGGCGTGCGGGCGCAGGTGGAACCACAGGCGCGCGAGCAGCGCGACATCCGCCGGCTGCGCTTCCGCCATGCGGTCCAGTGTCTGCCCGATGAAGCTGGCGCTGTGGTCCTCCAGCGCGGGGGCGCTCATCGCGGGCCTACAGCAGCACCCGCTCGATGCCGCCGTTGCCGACCTGCGCGAGGTAGCTCGTCATCCAGTTCTCGCCCAGCAACTTTTTCGCGAGCTCGATCACGACGTAGTCGGGCTCGGTGCCGGTATCGTCGCGGTAGCGCGCCAGGCCCTGCAGGCACGAGGGGCAGCTGGTCAGGAGTTTGACCGGCTGCTTGCCATCGCTGCCGAGCGCGGCGACGCCGGCTCGGATTTCCTCTTCCTTGCGGAAGCGGATCTGGGTCGAGATGTCGGGTCGGCTGACCGCGAGGGTGCCGGATTCGCCGCAGCAGCGGTCGGAGAGCTTCACCGCGTCGCTGTCGGGCGAGCCGCCGAGCAGCGCATTGGCGACCTTGAGCGGCGCGTATGTCTTCATCGGCGTGTGGCAGGGGTCGTGAAAGAGGTATTTCTCGCCGCTGACGCCGTCCAGCTGCACGCCCTTCTCCATCAGGTATTCGTGGATGTCGAGCAGGCGGCAGCCGGGGAAGATCTTCTCGAATTCGTATTTCAGCAGCTGGTCCATGCAGGTGCCGCACGACACGATCACCGTCTTGATGTCGAGGTAGTTGAGCGTGTTGGCGACGCGGTGGAACAGCACGCGATTGGCCGCGGTGATGGCTTCGCCCTTGTCGGCCTGGCCGCCCGCGGTCTGCGGGTAGCCGCAGCAGATGTAGCCGGGCGGCAGCACGGTCTGCGCGCCGAGCTCGAACAGCATGGCCTGGGTGGCAAGGCCGATCTGCGAGAACAGCCGCTCCGAACCGCAGCCCGGGAAGTAGAACACCGCGTCGCTGTCTTCCGAAAGCTTGGCCGGGTTGCGCAGGATCGGCACGATGGCCGGGTCTTCCAGTCCCAGCAGCGCGCGCGAGGTCTTCTTCGGCAGCCCGCCCGGCATCGGCTTGTTCACCATGTGGATGACCTGCGCCACCGGTTTGGGCCGGCCGAGCGTGGCGGGCGGGTTCTTCGTCTGCGACTGGATCAGGCCCATGCGCTTGAAGAGCGTGTGCCCCAGCCGTTGCCCGGCGTAGCCCCACTGGATCAGCAGCATCCGCAGCGCCTTGATGGTGGCGGGATCGGTTGCGTTGAGGAAGGCCATCGACGCCCAGGTGCCGGGATTGAATTTCTTCTTGCCCTGCTTGCGCAGCATGTTGCGCATGGCGATCGAGACGTCGCCGAAGTCGATGTCGACCGGGCACGGATTCTTGCACTTGTGGCAAATGGTGCAGTGGTCGGCGACGTCGCCGAACTCGTCGAAGTGCTTGAGCGACACGCCGCGCCGGGTCTGTTCCTCGTACAGGAAGGCTTCGATCAGCAGCGAGGTCGCGAGGATCTTGTTGCGCGGCGAATACAGCAGGTTGGCGCGCGGGATGTGGGTGTTGCACACCGGCTTGCACTTGCCGCAGCGCAGGCAATCCTTGATCGAGTCGGCGATCGCGCCCGTATCGGACGCCTCGAGGATGATCGACTCGGCTTCCAGCAGGCTGAACGAGGGCGTGTAGGCGTTGCGCAGGTCGGCGCCGGCCTGCAGCTTGCCCTTGTTGAAGCGGCCGGCCGGGTCGACCTTCTGCTTGTACTCGGCGAAGGTCGCGATGGTTGCGTCGTCGAGGAATTCCAGCTTGGTCAGCCCGATGCCGTGCTCGCCCGAGATCACGCCGCCGAGGTCCGTGGCGAGCTTCATGATGCGCGCCACCGCGGCGTTGGCGGACTGCAGCATGGCGTAGTCGTCGGAGTTGACGGGGATGTTGGTGTGGACGTTGCCGTCGCCGGCGTGCATGTGCAGGGCGACGAAGACGCGGCTCTTCAGGACGTCCTTGTGGATGCGGTCGCAGGCTTCGAGGATGCGCGTGTATTCGCGGCCGACGAAGAGCTGGTGCAGTTCGCGCCGCAGCTCGCGCTTCCACGAGACGCGCGCCTGCTTGTCGCGCAGGGCGGTGAAAACGGTGAGCGGTGAGCCGTCGACGGTGAGCGGCGCGTCGAGGTCGGCCAGATAGTCCGCCCAGCGCTGGCGCACCGTCGCGACCAGGGCCTGAGCCTGCGCCTGCTTTTCGGCCACCTGCGCCGGGTCGGCGACGGTGTCGTCGTCCTCCAGCAGCGGCAGCGGGGCGGCGAAGAATTCGGCCAGCGCGTCGCACAATTTCAGCTTGTTCGCGATCGACAGCTCGATGTTGATGCGCTCGACGCCGTCGGTATAGTCGCCCAGGCGCGGCAGCGGGATGACCACGTCCTCGTTGATCTTGAACGCATTGGTGTGCGCGGCGATGGCGGCGGTGCGGGCGCGGTCGAGCCAGAATTTCTTGCGCGTCTCGGCCGACACTGCGACGAAGCCTTCGCCACCGCGCGCGTTGGCGAGCCGGACGATCTTCGACGCGGCCTCGCCGACCGCCGTTTCGTCGTCCGACACCACGTCGATCAGCAGCACCATGTTCGGCCGCGCGGCACGCGGCGACTTGGTGGCGTAGCCGACCGCCTTCACGTAGCGCGCGTCGAGGTGTTCGAGGCCGGCCAGCAGCACGTCGGGGTGGGCGTCGCAGTAGTCCTTGATCTCGACGATGGCCGGCGTGGCGTCGCGCGCGGTGCCGAAGAACTCCAGACACACGGTGCGGGTGTGGGCCGGCAGGCGGTGCAGGATGAAGCGCGCCGAGGTGATGAGGCCGTCGCAGCCTTCCTTCTGGATGCCGGGCAGGCCGGCGAGGAACTTGTCGGTGACGTCCTTCCCAAGCCCGATCTTGCGGAAGCGGCTGCCGGGGATGGTGAGGATCTCCGGCGAGCCCTTCGGCGTCTTGCCGTCCGCCGCAAAGCGGCGGATCTCGAACGTGGCCGAGGGGGCATCGTGGATCTTGCCGCGGTTGTGGTTCAGTCGCGTGACCTCGAGCCAGTCGGCGTCCGGCGTGACCATCTTCCACGACACCAGGTTGTCGAGCGCGGTGCCCCACAGCACGGCCTTCTTGCCGCCGGCGTTCATCGACACGTTGCCGCCGATGGTCGAGGCATCGGCCGAGGTCGGGTCGACGGCGAACACCAGGCCGGCGGCGTCGGCGGCTTCCATGACCCGCTTGGTGACGACGCCGGCGCCGCAATGGATGGTCGGCACCTCGAACTCGCAGCCGGGCAGGTGCAGCATTTCGACTGCGCTCATCGCCTCGAGCTTCTCGGTGTTGATGACGGCGGCATGGTCGGTGAGCGGGACCGCGCCACCGGTGTAGCCGGTGCCGCCGCCGCGCGGGATGATGGTGAGGCCGAGGTCGACCAGGCCGGCGACCAGCGCGGCCATCTCGGCCTCGGTGTCCGGCGTCAGCACGACGAAGGGGTATTCGACGCGCCAGTCGGTCGCGTCCGTCACATGAGACACGCGCGCCAGGCCGTCGAAGGCGATGTTGTCGCGCCGCGTCAGGCCCGCCAGGCGGCGCAGGATGCGGGCGCGCAGGTTCTCGGTATCGGCGAACCAGGCCTCGAATTCGCGGACCGCGCGGCCGGCTGCCTGAAGCAGCTGGCCGACCAGCTCGTTGCCCTGGCGCCGCACCTCGATCTCGTGCAGGCGGTGCTGCAGGGCGTCCACCAGCAGCTTGCGGCGCTTCGGGTTGGCGAGCAGGTCGTCTTCGAGATAGGGATTGCGCCGCACCACCCAGATGTCGCCCAGCACCTCGAACAGCATGCGTGCCGAGCGTCCGGTCCGGCGTTCGGCGCGCAGCGTGTTGAGCACGTCCCAGGCGTCGGTGCCCAGCAGGCGGATGACGATCTCGCGGTCGGAAAACGAGGTGTAGTTGTAGGGGATTTCCCGGAGACGGGCGGTCATGGCGGATGGCGCTGCAAAAAGTGCATTTTAAGGGATGATGGGCGCGAGGGCGAGTCAGGCGGCAGGCGCGACGTCGCCCGCCGATAGGCATGCGCGCGGCGTGGTCTTCAGTTTTGGGCGCATGCGGCCGATAGACGATCGAGAGCGGATTGCATGCCGCGAAGGGGGCTTTGGGGGTGACGTGCGGGCGGGGTTGAGCACCAAGCTCATGGGCTATGTCATGGCAGGGGTGCTGGTCACCTCGGCCGGGATCGGCTTGGTGCGCGTCCGGAACGAGCGCGCGCTCCTTGGCGCACTCACCGACGCCGCAGGACAGAGCGTGGCGAATGCCACCGCCTCCGGCGCCGCCGCCCTGATCGCCGGCTATGACTACGGCAACCTCGAACTGCTGGCGCAGAATGTCACGCGGGAGCCCACCGTCGTCAGCGTGACCATCCACAAGCAGAGCGGCACCGTGATGACGCGTGCCGCGAGCGGGCGCACGGGGCCGGCCCGGCGCTTCGAGTCGCCGGTGGTGTTCGAGGGCAGGACGATCGGGGCGGTGACGGTCGATGTCTCCACCGGCCCCCTCGAACGCGCCCTGACCGACTTGTATTGGCGCGTCCTGGGCGAACAGGCCGTCTTCGGGAGCATTCTGGGGCTCATCGTCTATTTCTTCACCGTCGGCGGCATCGTTGCGCCGATCCGCAAGCTGACGAGGGTCATGGAGGAAACGGTGGAGAAGGGCGACTCCTTCGTCGCGCGCGATCTCGAGGTGAAGAGCGGCGACGAGATCGGCCGCCTCGTATCGGTATTCAACACGCTGAACCGCTCGCTTGCGAGCCATCATCGGCAGCTGCAAAGCAGGATCGACTTTGCCAGCCAGGAACTGCAGGAAAAGAATATCCAGTTGAGCGGGCGTACGCGGGAGCTCGAGCATGCGCTCGACCTGCTCGGTACCATGGCGATGACCGACTGGCTGACCGAGCTTCCCAATCGACGCAAGTTCGACGAGGCGCTGACCCGGATGTTCCACCAATCCGAACGCTTCGGGGAGGATCTCACGCTGGTGCTGTTCGACGTCGACCACTTCAAGCTGATCAACGACAGCCACGGCCATGGCGCCGGCGACGGTGTATTGCGCGAGATCGGCACCCTGCTGCGGCTGCATGTCCGCAAGTCCGACGTGCCTGCGCGTCTCGGCGGAGACGAGTTCGGCATTCTTCTCTATCACACGAACGCCGGACAGGCCGAACTGTTCGTCGACATCCTCCTCAATGGCGTGCGCGCGCATGGCTTCGTCCACAATGGCGTCCGCCTGAACGTCGGCCTCAGCATCGGCATCGCCCAGTACAATGCGACCATGAAGACGCCGGAGGCCCTCTACTACGCTGCCGACAAGGCGCTCTACCAGGCCAAGCAGGGCGGGCGCGACCGTTACAGCGTCTATGCCGACGCGGTCCGCTTCCTGGACGGCAAGAAGCCATGATCGCCGTGCGGCACTTTCTGCTTGCCGCGGCCACGCTTTGGGCGTGCGTGCTGCCTGCCTCGAAGGCGGTGGCCGCGGGGCACGGTACGACTCCCGTGGCCGTGACGATGGGATCCGTCGCGATGGACATCCCCGTCGAGATGATCAGGCGCATGAGCGCGCTGACGAATTACCTGGCACTGAGCACCAATCTCGGCGTCCGCTTCCGGCCGTCGCCCAATCTCGGGTCGGCGGTCGACGACCTGGGCCGGGGACAGACGCAGATCGCCTATCTGACGCCGGTGGCGTACATCGAGGCGCACCGGAAATACGGGGTGGTGCCGCTGGTGGCGCCGACCATGCACGGCCACCCCTCGTTTTCGCTGGTCGTCGGCGTGAAGGCAGGCTCCGGGATCGCCACGCCGGCCGGCCTGAAGGGGAAACGCTTCGCGTTCGGCGACGAAAAGGCACTCCTGCAGAAGGCGGCCGTCGAGTCGATGGGGCTGAAGGTCGCGGAGTTTTCCGAAATCGCCTACCTCAAGCACTACGACAACATTGCCAAGGCCGTGCTGGCCGGGGACTTCGACGGCGGCATCCTCAAGGATTCCGTCGCCGACGAGTTCCGGGCCAAGGGGCTGCGCGTGATCGGCAGCACGCCGCCCCTGCCGTCGTACGTCTTCGCCGTGCGTGCCGACATGCCGGTCGCCGTGCGCAACAAGCTGCGCGACGCATTGCTGGCGCTGAAGAAATCCTCGCCCGACGGCGTCGCCACCCTGGAGGCGTTCGACGCCGCCTACGACGGCTTCGCGGCGGTCGACGACAAGTCCTACGATCCCGTGCGCGCGCTGATCCAGCCGTACCAGAAATAGCCCGGGTTCAGCGGAACAGGCGGCGGAGCAGCGTCACGCCGGCCAGCACCAGCGCCCCCGCGACCATGCCCGCCACGCCGTCGACGAGCAGCGGCACGATCGCGCCGAGCAGGCCGCCGACGCCCGGCAGCGCGCCCGCCGCGTGGGCGGCGGCTTCGGTGATGGCATGCGCGCCGGGCAGGCCGTGCATCAGGATGCCGCCACCGACGAGGAACATGGCGGCCGTGCCGATCACCGACAGGCTTCTCATCAGGAGCGGCGCGGCGGCGAGGATGCCGCGTCCCGCAGCACGCAGGAAGGCCGCCCGCCGGCGGCTGAGATGGAGGCCGGCGTCGTCGAGCTTGATGATGCCGGCGACCAGGCCGTATACCCCGGCCGTCATCACGATGGCGATGCCGGCGAGCACCGCGACCCGCATGCCGAGCGGTGCGGCGGCGACGGTTCCGAGCGTGATGACGATGATCTCGGCCGACAGGATGAAGTCGGTCCGCACCGCCCCCCGGATCTTGTCCCGCTCGAGCGCGACCAGGTCGACGGCGGGGTCGGCCAGCGCCTGCGCGAGCTCGGCCTCGTGCGCACCGGCATCTTCCGCATGCAGGAGTGCGTGCGCCAGCTTTTCGATCCCCTCGTAGCAGAGGAAGGCGCCGCCCAGCATCAGGAGCGGGGCGATCGCCCATGGCGCGAGTGCGCTGATCGCGAGTGCGGCGGGTACGAGGATGAGCTTGTTGCGGAACGATCCCTTGGCGACCGCCCACACCACCGGCAGTTCGCGCTCGGCCTTGACCCCGGCGACCTGCTGGGCGTTGAGCGCAAGGTCGTCGCCGAGCACGCCGGTCGTCTTCTTGGCGGCGACCTTGGTCATCACCGAGACGTCGTCGAGGATCGTCGCGATGTCGTCGATCAGCGCGAGCAGGCTGGAGCCGGCCATGGGTTAGGGCGTGATGACACTCATTTCGCGTCCGCGACGAGGCCGATTCGGGATGCAGACCGCGAAGCGGGCCGCGCCGCAGTGTCGTTCACTGCAGGCGGCTTGCGACAAGGGGATGCGCCCGGCTGGATTAAACCTCGGCCGGCCCGTCCCTTCGGGTTGCTGCGAGAAAGCGCGTCTGCGGCGTTGCGCTGCTTGGCAAGGGATGGCCCTTGCCTGCGCAGCGCGCCTTGCATCCATCGCTTTCTCGCAGCAACGCGAACGTGAAATGAGTGTTATCACGCCCTAGTCGCCGAGCTGGATGCGGCCGGCCTTCTCGGCGACGGCGAAGTCCAGCATGCGCTGGATCGACACCGCCGCGCGGGCGCGGATGGATTCCTCGATCAGGATCTCGTTGCCGCCATGCTCGAGCACCGCGGCGAGTTTCCTCAGGCCGTTCATGGCCATCCACGGGCAGTGCGCGCACGACTGGCAGGTCGCACCGACGCCGGCGGTCGGCGCCTCCAGCAGGATCTTGCCGGGCGCGACCTCGTGCATCTTGTGGAAGATGCCGTTGTCGGTGGCGACGATGAATTCGCGGTTCGGCAGGGTGCGCACGGCCTCGATCAGCTGGGTGGTCGAGCCGACCACGTCGGCCAGCGCGATCACCGATTCGGGCGATTCGGGGTGCACCAGCACCGCTGCGTCCGGGTGCTCGGCGTGCAGCTTCTTCAGTGCCTCGGCCTTGAACGCCTCGTGCACGACGCACGAGCCCTGCCACAGGATCATGTCCGCGCCGGAGACGCGCCGCACGTACTCGCCGAGGTGGCGGTCGGGCGCCCACAGGAGCTTGTGGCCCTGCCGGTGCAGATGCTTGACGATCTTGGCGGCGATGCCGGAGGTGACGACCCAGTCGGCGCGCGCCTTCACCGCGGCGCTGGTGTTGGCGTAGACGACCGAGACACGATCCGGATAGGCGTCGCAGAACGCGGCGAACTCGTCGGCCGGGCAGGCGAGGTCGAGCGAACAGTCGGCGGCGAGGTCGGGCATGAGGACCCGCTTTTCCGGATTGAGGATCTTCGAGGTCTCACCCATGAACTTCACGCCGGCGACGATCAGCGTCTTCGCCGGGTGGGCGTGGCCGAAGCGCGCCATTTCCAGGCTGTCGGAGACGCAGCCGCCGGTCTCCTCGGCCAGGTCCTGCAGGTCGCCCGAGGTGTAGTAGTGCGCCACCAGCACCGCGTCCTGTTCCTTCATGAGGCGCTTGATGCGCGCCTTCAGCTCGACGCGTTCGTCGTCGCCGAGCGCCTCTTCCACCAGGGGCGGTGCTTGGATCACGGGTTTCACCGGAACGGAAAAGGCGGGTTTCATCGGAACGCTCGGGATTCGACAACACTGGGGCCTGCAAGTATAGCGCCGCGCGGGAGGCGATTTCACGCGCGGAGCCCGGAGCAGGCGGATCTCGGGCAAACCCGCCCCCGGCTACCCCCGTGCGGGCAAGTACCGTATCCTTGCGCCCCTATGCAACAGCTGCTTCTCGACATCCGCCCGCCGTCGCGTCCCGAGCTCGCCCGCTTCGTGGTCGGGCGCAATGTCGAGCTGATGGCGCAATTGCAGGCCATGCTCGACGGCAGGGCGGCCGAGCGCATGGTCTACGTCTGGGGCGCGCCGGGCAGCGGCAAGAGCTACCTGCTCGCCGCCTGGGCGCATGCCTGCGAGGCGCGCGGCCTGTCGGTCGACACGACCGGGCAATGCGCTGCGCAGGCGGTCGTCGCCGACGGGGTCGACTCCTGGAGTCTGGCGCAGCAGCAGGCCGGGTTCGCCGCGTTCAATCGCGTGCGCGAAGCGGGAGGGGTGTGGCTGGCGGCCGGCAACGTGTCGCCGGCCGAGCTGCCGCTGATGCCGGAGCTGAAGACGCGGCTGGGATGGGGCCTGGTCTTCCAGCTGCACGGTCTCGACGATGCCGAGAAGCGCGCCGCGCTCGCCCAGCATGCGGAAACCCTGGGGTTCCGGCTGGACCCCCAGGTGGCTGACTATCTGCTGAATCACACCGCGCGCGAAATGCAGAGCCTGCTGCGCGTGCTGGAGGCGCTCGACCGCTTCAGCCTGGAAACGCGGCGCCCGATCACGCTGCCGCTGTTGCGGCAACTGCTGGCGGAAAGGCCCTGATCAGGCCTGGCCCTGCTGCGCCTGCTGCTCGGCGATGTCCTTGTGGACCTGCGCCATGTCGAGACCCATCACCTGCTCGATCAGCGAATCCAGCGCATTGGCGGGCAGCGAACCGGCCTCGGAATAGAGGATGACCTGCTCGCGGAACACCATCAGCGTGGGAATGGAGCGAATCTGGAAATAGCCGGCCAGATCCTGCTCGACCTCGGTGTTGACCTTGGCGAACACGATGTTGGCGTGTTTCTCGGACGCCGCCTCGAAGATCGGCGCAAAGCCGCGGCAGGGACCGCACCACGGCGCCCAGAAATCGACGATGACGACGTCGTTGCCGTTGATGGTGGATTCGAAGTTGTCCTTGGTGAGTTCGATGACGGCCATGCTGGTTCCCGCAAAGTAATAATAAAAAGGCGCGAGGACGGATCCGTCGCGCCTGAATGCCACCCTATCACGGATGGCGGGCCTCCGACAATGCGGGGCGGGTTATCGGGCAGTGCGGGTTCGGTTGCCCGTTGCCCTGGTCCAGCCGAAGCCGGCTGGCCTGAATCTATTTGGCGAAGGCCTGGCTGAAGAGCCCGCGTTTTTGCGGGGAAGGCTGCGTCCCGCGCGCGACGTTCTGGCCATGCTTCAGATTCCCGCGTACCTCGGCGCGGTTGACCGCCATGATGAGTTCGGTCGCCAGCACGCGGGCTTGGTGCGGGGTGAGGACGAGCTCACAGTCGTGGGCCTGAAGCGTCACGACGACCCGGTCGCGGCCCTGGGTGTCTTCCTGCAGCGTGATGTCCAGCGCGTTGCCGGGCTCGAGTTCGATCATCGTGTCTCTCCTTGTCGTGTTTTTGCAGGAATCGCAGCAGGGTTCATGCCAGTCCCGATGCGCCGGCAGGCGCAAACGAAAGCCTTATTGGAGCGTGGAGACGGTGACGGCTTGATGACTTTCCGCGGGTGCGCCGTGACGAAGCTTCGTCATTGCGAGCGGGTAATTCGTCAACGCCGGGGGAAACAAAAGGCGGCAGCAAGGGGTCAACGCGAAACAGGCACGGTAAGCTTGGCCGACCGGCCGCAGGCGATCGGTGGCCAATCGAGCGAAAGGGGTCCCCATGCTGCTGCGTCAATCCACCGATATTCTCCCTTCCGAAATCACGCCGCCCGCGATCTACCGCGAGCGGCGCCGCTTCATGCAGGGGCTCGGGGCCCTTGCGGCGGGAGCGGCGCTGGGTCTCGCGCCGGATGCGAGGGCGGGAGCCCGGCTGCCCGGCGTGCGTAGCGGCGCCTACGTCCTGAACGAGGCCCAAACGCCCTACCAAGCGGTCACGACATACAACAACTTCTACGAGTTCGGCACCGGCAAGAGCGATCCGGCCGAGAATGCCGGCAGCCTCCGGACCCGGCCATGGACGGTCGTCGTCGATGGCGAGGTCGCACATCCCGGAACCTATGACATCGACACGCTGCTGAAGCTGGCGCCGCTCGAGGAGCGGGTCTACCGGCTGCGCTGCGTCGAGGGGTGGTCGATGGTGATCCCGTGGGTCGGCTATCCGCTGCGTGAACTGGTGCGGCGTGTGGAGCCGACCGGCAAGGCGAGATACGTCGAGTTCGTGACGCTGTACGACCCCGCCGAGATGCCCGGCCAGCGTTCGGGGGTGCTCGACTGGCCCTACGTCGAAGGGCTCAGGCTCGACGAGGCGATGCATCCGCTGACGATCCTGGCGGTCGGCCTCTACGGCGAGGTGCTGCCGAACCAGAACGGTGCGCCGATCCGCGTGGTCGTGCCCTGGAAATACGGCTTCAAGAGTGCGAAGTCGATCGTCCGGATCCGCTTCGTCGAAATGCAGCCGCTGACGACATGGATGCGCGCCGCGCCGCGGGAGTACGGCTTCTATTCCAACGTCAACCCGCACGTCGACCACCCGCGCTGGAGCCAGGCGAAGGAACGGCGCATCGGCGAGTTCTTCAAGCGCGACACGCTGATGTTCAACGGCTACGGGGATCAGGTCGCGCAGCTCTACCGCGGGATGGATCTGCAGCGCTTCTTCTGATGGGGGCTTGGCTGCGCAACCCGAAAGTCTGGCTGTTAACCGCCTGCCTGCTGCCGCTGCTGCGACTGGTCGTGCTCGGTAGCCGCGGAGGGCTGGGTGCGAATCCGATCGAGTTCATCACGCATTCGACCGGAACGTGGACGCTGGTCGGCCTGATGGCGACGCTCGCGATCACCCCCCTGCGGCGCCTGACGGGGTGGTCCCGACTGCTTCGCTACCGGCGCATGCTCGGCTTGTTCAGCTTCTTCTACGCGAGCCTGCATTTCCTGACCTATCTGTGGCTGGACCAGTTCTTCGACCTCGCCGCGATCGCCAGGGACATCGTCAAGCGCCCGTTCATCACGGTCGGCTTTGCCGCCTGGGTCCTGCTCCTCCCGCTCGCGGCCACCTCGACCCGGGCGATGATGCGCAGGCTTGGCCGGCACTGGCAGCAACTGCATCGACTGGTCTATGTGGTCGCCTTGCTGGGCGTGGTGCACTATCTATGGCTGGCCAAGAAGGACCTGACGCAGCCGCTGATCTACGGTGCCGTGCTGGCCACCCTGCTGGTGCTGCGGCTGCCGTGGGCGGCGAGCGCACTGCGGGCCTTGCGGGCGCACATCGCGCCGGCTCGCCCGTAAGGCGCGGGCCGGCACACGCCGTGCCGGCCGTGCAATAAAAAACGGGGGCTATGCCCCCGTTTCAGATTGGGCAGTGCCCGACCTGTTAGAGCCCGAAAGGCTTGATGACCGGTACCGCCGGTGCGGGCGCGGGCGCGGGGGCCGGCGCAGGCTTGACGGCGGGCGCCGCCTTTTTTGCTGCAGGCTTCTTCGCCGGTGCGGCCTTTTTCGCCGGTGCCGCCTTCTTGGCTACAGCCTTCTTGGCGGCGGGCTTTTTCGCCGGTGCAGCCTTCTTGGCGGCGGGCTTCTTGGCGGCGGGCTTTTTCGCCGGTGCGGCCTTCTTGGCTACGGGCTTCTTGGCGGCGGGCTTTTTCGCCGGTGCGGCCTTCTTGGCTACGGGCTTCTTGGCGGCGACCTTTTTCGCCGGTGCGGCCTTCTTGGCTACGGGCTTCTTGGCGGCGACCTTTTTCGCCGGTGCGGCCTTCTTGGCTACGGGCTTCTTGGCGGCGACCTTCTTCGCCGGTGCGGCCTTCTTGGCTACGGGCTTCTTGGCGGCGACCTTCTTCGCCGGTGCGGCCTTCTTGGCTACGGGCTTCTTGGCGGCGACCTTTTTCGCCGGTGCGGCCTTCTTGGCTACGGGCTTCTTGGCGGCGGTTGCCTTTTTCGCCGGTGCGGCCTTCTTAACTGCGGGCTTCTTGGCCGGTGCGGCTTTCTTGGCTGCGGGCTTGGCTGCGGCCTTCTTGGCTGCCGGCTTGGCAGCGGGTTTCTTTGCTGTTGCCATTTAACACTCCTTAGAAGTTGGACACATTCACTTATCACTACAGCTTGATGCCACGTGCAGTCAGAATTTGCACTTCCAAAGCGTGGTACCCACAGGCGACGAACTTGCCCGAAACCCGCTTGAGACGGGCGATACCGAGGCTCCGCTTGGTGAGCCTCATTCTAGTTACTTTTGCCGGGGGTTCAATGAATAGTCAAGTTCCCGCGCAGATAATCCGCGCGGAAATGTAGCGGTCAAGCAAAATGTATCGCCGCGACACTAAAAATCCGGACTGGAACGGTTCGGCGCGAATCGCTGAAAGTCAGTATACAAGCCGCTCTCCAGCGAGGAGCTGGTCCAGCGTTTCGCGCTCGCGAACGAGATGAATTTCATTCTTGTCGATCAGGATTTCGGCCGCGCGCGGACGCGAATTGTAGTTCGACGCCATGCTCATGCCATAGGCGCCGGCCGAAAGCAGTGCCAGAAGGTCGCCCTCCTCGATCGCCAGATCCCGCGCAAACCCAAGGAAATCGCCGGTTTCGCAGATCGGGCCGACGATGTCGTAGCGACGCGCTGGCACGGTTCTTTCGCCGACCGCGACGATCTCGTGGTAGGCCTCGTACAGCGCCGGGCGCATCAGATCGTTCATCGCGGCGTCGACGATGGCGAAGTTCTTGTCCTCGCCGGGCTTCAGGTATTCGACGCGAGTCAGCAGCAGGCCTGCGTTGCCGACCAGCGAACGGCCAGGTTCCAACAGCAGTTTCTCGCGGCGGCCGGCGAACTTCTGCGCCAGCACCCGGCCGTAGGCGGCGAGGTCGGGGGGCGTCTCGTCGCGATAGCGGATGCCGACGCCGCCGCCGAGGTCGATGTGGCGCAGCGCGATGCCGTCTGCTGCGAGGGTGTCGACGAGGTCCAGCACGCGGTCGGCGGCGTCTGCCAGCGGCGAGAGATCGGTCAGCTGCGAGCCGATGTGGCAGTCGACGCCGGTGACCTTGAGGTTCGGCAGGCTGGCGGCCAGGCGGTAGAGTGCGGGCGCCTCGGCGATCGGCACGCCGAACTTGTTCTCCTTGAGGCCGGTGGAGATATAGGGATGGGTCTTGGGGTCGACGTCGGGGTTGACGCGGAACGACACCGGCGCGACCTTGCCCATGTCGCCGGCGACGCGGTCGAGTCGATGCAACTCGCTTTCCGACTCGAGGTTGAAGCACAGGATGCCGGCGTCGAGGGCGGCACGCATTTCGTTCGCGGTCTTGCCGACGCCGGAGAACACGACCTTGCCGGCATCGCCGCCGGCCGCCAGCACGCGGGCGAGCTCGCCGCCCGACACGATGTCGAAGCCGGCGCCGAGCCTGGCGAAGAGGTTGAGGATGGCGAGGCTGGAATTGGCCTTCACCGCGTAGCAGATGAGGTGCGGCGTGGCGGCGAAGGCCTCGGCGTAGGCGCGGTAGGCGGATTCGAGCGCTGCCCGCGAGTACACGTAGAGCGGGGTGCCGAAACGCTCGGCGAGCGTATCCAGTGCCACGTCCTCGAGATGGAGGCGGCCGTCGATGCGATGCAGGGTATTCAATTGGAAGTCCGTTGCGGGGCGGGAGGATTTTCGGGAAGATACAGGTCACCCTTGGAGCCGCAGGCGGAGAGGCCGAGGCCGCACAGCAGCAGGGACACTATATATAGCGTGCGCAGGTTCATGCGCCAAATGTTAGCACGGGACATCATGACGGGAATTGACTCTGGCGAGGCCGAATTCAACCAGGCGGCGAACGCGGCGCTGGCCCACATCGAACAGGCGCTGGAAGACGCCGACCTCGATTTCGAGACGCCGGCGGACGGCATCATCGAGGTCGAACTCGACGACGGCAGCAAGATCATCATCAACCGCCACGGCGTGGCGCGGGAAATCTGGGTGGCCGCGCGTTCGGGCGGTTTCCATTTCAGGCCGCAGGCGGGCGGCTGGGTCGACACCAAGGGGGGCGAGCCGCTGTACGACAAGCTGGCCGCGCTGATCGCCGCGCAGGGCGGCGTCATGGTCCGCTTCTGAATCCGGCTTGAAGAGCCAGGCGCTCACCCTGTTCGACCTGGTCGAGCGGCTGTCGCTGCTGACCCGCGCCGACCTCAGGCAGGCGGGTGCCGCGCAGGGTCTGCAGCCGGTGCACCTGCAGGTGCTGTTCTATCTCAACCAGGCCAACCGCTTCAGCAACACCCCGCAGGCCCTGACCGAATATCTCGGCCTCACCAAGGGAACCGTGTCGCAGACCGTCATGGTGCTGGCGCGGCGGCGCCTCCTGTCGCGTTACGCCGACCCGCGCGACGGGCGGGTGGTGCGCCTCATCCTGACCGAGGGCGGCGCGACGCTGCTGAAGACGCTCAGCGCCGGCGCAGCGTGGCGCGACATCGTGCAGACCGCCAGCCAGGCGCGGGTGACCTCGGCGATCGTGGTGCTGCGGCAGGTGCTGGCGCAGGTGCAGGCGCAGAGCGGCAAGCGGAGCTTCGGCGTCTGCGCGAGCTGCCGCCATAACCAGCGGCTGGGGCCGCGCAGCTACTTCTGCGGGCTGATGCAGGAAAAACTCAGCAGCCCCGAGACACGGCGCATCTGCCGCGAGCACGCGCCGCCGCTGGCGGCCGAGCCGGCCCTCGGGGCCTAGAGACGCTTGCGGGCGCGCGCGATCGCGGCACGCACCTGGTTCGGGGCCGTGCCGCCGAGATGGTCGCGCGCGGCGAGCGAGCCCTCGAGCGTGAGCACGGCGTAGACGTCGTCGGCGATGACCGGGCTGAAGGCCTGCAATTCGGCGAGCGGCAGCTCGGCGAGATCCCGCCGGGAGGCTTCCGCCGCCCGCACGGCGCGCGCCACCACCTCATGGGCGTCGCGGAAGGGCACCCCTTTCTTGACCAGGT